>JBAXFK010000079.1:0-16365 GCA_037139955.1 Rhodospirillales bacterium | reverse complement strand
ATGCAGCAGCGTCGATTTTCCGGCGCCGGAGGGTGCGACCAGCGCCACAATCTCCCCAGCAGCGAGGGACAAATCGACGCCGCGCAAGATGGGGAGGTCGCCGGCCTCGCCCCGGTAAGTGCGGTAGACATCGCGGAGAATAAGGGGCGCCAATTACTCCGCCGCCGCTTTCGTCGGGGTCTTGTCAGCGAAATACGGCATAACCTCGGTCGCGAACCGGCGTAGGTTTTCCCGTGAGGTTCCGCCGCCATTCAGCAGCATGTATTCGACGCCTTGCGCTTGCAGCCGCTCGATCTTACGGCAAATTTCGTCGGGATTGCCGTATAGCGCGCTCTCCTCGCTTGCCTCGCGGGTGTCGGAGAAGGCCATGATGCTTGCGGTGTTATTGCCGTCCGGGCGTTGGCTGATGTCGTGCAGGCGGCGTTGGCCTGCGATGCGCCGATCGATTGCTGCCTGCTTATCCGCCTCGTCCTTGGCGACGTAAAATGCTCGGGCTACCGCGACTTGGCTGGGGTTGAAGCCGAAACCGTTGGCCAGCATCGCATCGCGGTAGATGTTGAAGCGGCGCATCGTTTCGTCCATCGATGCGAATTGGTCCAGCAGCAAGTTATGCCCGCGCGCCGCGACCCGCCGAATGGAGTCTGGATGGCCGGCACCCTGCCAGAACGGCGGGTGCGGACGCTGCACGGTCGGGGGTTCGACGACGATGTCTTCGTAGCCCCAGTGTTTGCCCGCGAACGACCACCGCTCGTTGGTGGTAAAGGCCTTCGTCATAATGTCGATGGATTCTTCGAAGCGCGACTGACCATCCTCCATCGGGATGCGGAAGCCGACATATTCGTTGTGGCGGTAGCCTTTGCCGACACCGAAATCCAGTCGCCCGCCGGACAGTAAATCCAATGTCGCCGCCTGTTCCGCCAACAGCACGGGATCGTGCCACGGCAGTACGATCACCGCCGTGCCCAGCCGGAGCGTCGTTGTCCGAGCACCGATCCAGGTCAGAAGGTTCAGCGTGGCCGAGACTTGGCCGAAGCCGGTGAAATGATGCTCGACAATGAAGGACGAATGGTAGCCGAGGGATTCTGCCTCAATCACATATTCGATATAATCTTTGAAGCCGGCCCCGCTGTCGACGTCGGGATTTGCGTTGCGCTGCGCGGTCGCGGCGCCGAATAGTCCGAATTTCATGGCCGGTCTCCTGTTTCGTTCTGTCGCTGCCCGCTTGGCCCGATGTCGAAGTTTCGCGTAATGTTGCAATCGATCATAAAGCGCGTGGAATCGCGCGCAAGCAGGGGGGAAGCCGGACAGTGGAAACCAGCCTTCGGGGCCGGTGGTTGCAGGTAGGCCTCCCCATGGTTGGGGTGACGATCGGCGTACTGCTGATTGCCGGACCCTTCTTGGCGACGATCGCGCGCAGCATTCTGGTGTGGGACGGCGATGCGATCGGCGTTTCGTTGAACAATTTCGCGCGCCTGTTCGGCGATCCCAGATTTGCCAGTGCCGCGCTGAACACCCTGATCGCCGGGGGCTTCACAACGGTCTTCGCGATGGCGCTGGGCTTCACTCAAGCCTGGCTGGTCGCGCGCACCGACATGCCGGGGCGAAGTTGGTTCGAAACCGGCAATCTCGTGCCGTTCTTCCTGTCCCCCTATGTGGGCGCTATTTCCTGGATTTATTTGCTGGCACCGCATGGTGGGCTACTACCCTGGCTGACGCGCACCTATCTCGGGTTTTCCCTGGAATGGCTCGATATCTACAGCATTCCCGGGGTCATTTGGGTGTTGACATTGTTCTACACCCCCTATGTTTATTTGTTCGTCATCGGTCCGCTGAGGCAAATGGATGCCTCGTTCGAGGACGCTGCCAGGGTTCATGGTGCCTCGTTTTGGTACACGTTGCGCCATATCACCATGCCGCTGGTGCTGCCGGCGCTGTTGTCGGCGGCGCTGATCGTGTTCGTGACGTCCGCCGGCTTGTTCGACGTGCCGCTGGCGCTGGGCGCGCCCCGTGGCATTCGGTTCATGCCGACCGAGATTTTCTCGCTGGTGCAGTACCCCTCCGATTTCGGCCGAGCGGCGGCGTTCGGGATGGTCGTGCTGACGGTGACGATTGTGTTGACGCTGCTGCAACGCAGTTTCATTGCCAATCGGCGCTTCGATACCGTGACAGGTAAGGGTTACCGGCCTCGCCAAATCCATTTGCGCACGGGCGGGCGTATCGCGGCACTGGCGCTAGAGTTCGTCTACATCGGCGGCGCGGTGGTGCTGCCGACGGCGGTGCTGCTGATGGTTGCTTTCTCGAAGCTTTGGACCGGACGTTTCCTGTGGCGCACCGCCACGACCGGTAATTTCGAGTACGTGCTGACCAAGTACGACCTGACGAAATCTGCCATCGGCAATAGCCTATTTTTGGCCTTGACCGGCGCGACCCTGGCGGTCGCATTGAGCGTGCTGCAATCCTATTACCTGACCCGCGGCAATCCGAAGCGCCGCGCGCTTGTCGATGCGCTACTGTCGCTGCCGTTGGGCATTCCGGGCATTATCCTGGGGTTGGGCTTTCTGATCATGGCGATCAGGACCCCGCTTTATTCCACCCTTACCATTATCCTGATCGCCTATATCGCTCGGTTCTTTCCGTTCGCTACCCGAACCGTCACCGCGATGTTCCTAGCCATCAACCCGGAGCTGGAACAAAGTGCTAGATCGTCCGGCGCCAGTTGGTTTCAGACCATGCGGCTGATCGTCCTGCCGCTGTTGCGTCCGGCGCTTGTAGCGGCATGGCTGATGCTGTTCGTGATCTTTATTCGGGAACTCGGCGCCACCATCCTACTATATGCCCAAGGCACCGAAACGATCAGCGTGGCGATGGTGATCCTGAGCGAGCGCAGTTCGGGCTACGTCGCTGCCTTGGCGGTGATCCAGCTTGTGCTGTTGTTGAGCGCCTTTGCCGTTTTCCGCCTGACCCGCACATCTATTTCGCAGAGCTGAGCCATGAGTTTCGTTCGCATCTCGCATTTGACCAAGCGGTTCGGCAACCACACGGCGGTGGGCGACGTATCCTTCGACGTACCGCAAGGCAGCACCCTCGCGCTACTGGGGCCCAGCGGTTGCGGAAAAACAACTATCTTGCGCTGTTTGGCCGGACTGGAAACGCCCGATGGCGGGATCGTCGAAATCGGCGGTAACCGCGTCTTCGACAAAGTCCGCAAAGTCGATTTGATGCCGGAAAAACGCGAACTCGGTATCGTTTTCCAATCCTATGCCGTGTGGCCGCACATGACCGTGGCGGAAAACGTGGCCTTTCCGCTGAAAGTCCGCGGCATGGGTGCTGCCGAGCGGTTGGCAAAAGTATCGAAAATGCTGGAGACCGTGGGGCTGAAAGGCTTCGAGAACCGGTCCGCCACATTGGTATCCGGCGGTCAGCAGCAGCGCATCGCCCTCGCGCGCGCTTTGGTGCACGAGCCACGCTTGGTTCTGTTCGATGAGGCATTGTCGAACCTCGACGCCCAGCTTCGCGAGCATATGCGTATGGAATTGCGAATCTTGCAGGAACGTTTGGGTTTTACCGCCATCTATGTCACTCACGACCAGGCCGAGGCGTTCGGCCTTGCCGACACCGTCGTACTGATGAATCAGGGCGCGATCGAAACATCCGGCCCCGCGCGCGACGTTTTCGCCCGCCCCGCCACTGCCTTCGTCGCCCGCTTCTTCGGCATGAACGTCCTTGCCGCTCGGTGCATCGGACCCGTTGCCGGAACGAATTATGTCGATGTTGCGTTGAACGACAATACGATCGTGCGCGGCATCGCTGGCGATAAACTCGATCCGACACCTGGAAAATCGGTGTTAGCCTGCATCCGCAAGGAAAGCGTCAGGGCGGAACGGCTTGCGGCGGGCGGGGCCTTGCCGGGAACGATCGAGGCAATGTCGTTTCTCGGTGTGGCCGAGGAGTATATTATCGACATCCACGGCGTATCCTTGCGTGCCACCCAGCCAGCAGCGGGCTTCCGGCGTGGCGATGCGGTGCATGTCGCGATGGTGCCGGACGACTGGATCGTGCTGCCGTAACAGGGGGAAAAACCATGAAAATGCGTCTGCTTGCCGGATTGCTGTTGGGCCTGACCTTCTCTATCGCTGCCTGGGCACAGGACCCGCCGGCGGTTTTGGGTGCCGATCCCGCCGATCGGGACGCGCTGCGTACCACCATCGCCGCCGCCCGAACCGAGGGTACGGTCAGCTACTGGGATGCCGTGATCGCGCCGGAAACCCACGACGAATTGGTCGCCTTGTTCCTAAAAGCCTACGGATTGCCGGCAAGTTTCGCAGTGAAACACACGCTCAGCCCCACCATGGGCGTAGTGACGCGGGTGGAACAAGAAGTCGGTTCCGGCAACGTGACCATCGATCTCGCCTCGCTGGCCTCGGCGCCCTGGGTCGGCGGGCTGGTAAAGGCCGGCCATGTATTGAAATACGATGTGGCGGAGGCGAAATACTACGACAAAGCCTATGCTGCCGGGCTGGGTCAGAAAGGCTATTTCACCCCGAACGGTGCTTATATGTTCGTGCCGTCCTGGAATCCCGACACGTTCGATTTTAAGGGAAAATCCTGGAAGGACGTGCTGAACGCGGTGCCGGCGGGACGCATCAGTATCAACGATTCGCCCAATTCGGCCACTGGGCTACTGACATATATGGGCCTTCGGCAAATCCTGGATATCGATTATTTCAAAGCCCTGGCGAAGATGAAGCCGCAATTCATCGTGCGATCCGAACAAACGGCGGAACGTCTGGTGAGCGGTCAGGATTTGATGGCTTGGGGCGGTTCGCCCGGACGGATGCTGCAATATAACGAACGCGGCGCCAATCTGAAATTCCTCTTCCCCGAGGAAGGCATTCTTCTGCTTGGCAACGCAACATTCATCCTCGCCAAGGCGCCGCACCCCAATGCGGCGAAGCTCTGGTTGGATTTCATGTTGACCGTGGCTGGGCAGACCGTTCTGTCGAAAAAGGAAGCCTTGGTGTCCACCCGCAGCGGCTTCACCAGCCCGTTGCCAGACTATGCCCCGTCGATCGATCGGTTGAAATTGATACCGATGGACTGGTCGAAAATCGGGCCGGCGGAACTCGTCAAGGCTAAGGCCGAATGGCAAAGCATTTTCACACCCTAAGCATATAGCGCCTCAGGAGTTCCCATGTATCGACGTCTTCTATCGGCCCTTGCGCTTTGCGCCAGTATCCTGTCCGTGCCCGCTTTCGCCGACGATCGTTCCGACCTTGTCGCCGCAGCGATCGCGGAGGGTTCTGTCAGCTATTGGGATACGGTGCTGCAACCGGAAACCAACGACGCGTTGGTTGCGGCATTTCGGCAGGAATACAAAATTCCGGCCAGCTTCGCTGTCCGCTACACCCTAAGTCCCACGCTGGCGCTGATCACACGCGTCGAGCAGGAAACCGGCGCGGGCAACGTCACGATGGATATTGGGTCCATCGCGTCGCCACCGTGGATCAATACGCTGGTGGCCGGGGGGCACATCATGAAATATGCTTCTCCTGCATATGCTGCGTACGGTACGGCGTTCGCCGCCGGTCTTGGGAAGCCGGATTATTACGCGTTCAACGGTGCCTACATGTTTGTGCCGACATGGAACGAAGACAACCTGAAATTCAAAGGAAAAAGCTGGAAAGATATCCTGGGCAGCGTGCCGCAAGGTCGTATCAGTTTGAACGATTCGGGCAATTCCGCGACTGGCGTGATGGCCTATATCGGTCTGCGCTCTGTCTTCGGGGCCGATTATTTCCGCGAACTCGCCAAGATGAAACCGGCCTTCATTGTCCGGTCGGAGGCGACTGCCGAACGTTTGGTTACGGGGCAGGATTTGATGGCATTCGGTGGGATGCCAACCCGAGCGTATCAATATAACGAACGCGGTGCGAATCTGAAATTTTTGTTGCCATCGGAAGGCGTGGTGTTGTTGCCGCAATGCACCTTCATCCTCGCCAAGGCACCGCATCCGAATGCCGCGAAATTATGGCTCGATTTCGTGTTGTCGGAGAAAGGCCAGACGATTTTATCGAAATCCGAGGCATTGATCTCCGGCCGGTCCAATTTCAAAAGCCCGCTGCCAGACTATGCTCCCGCCATCGATAATTTAACCCTGATCAAGATGGATTGGGATAAAATTTCCGCCGGCGATGTGCAGGCGGCGAAAAAAGAGTGGCTGAGCATCTTCAACCCCTGAGGAAAGCGATTCGTCTCGCAGGCGATCGAAGTGCCCGTTGCACAACCCACCGAAGGCATGCGAAACCCCTGAAAACCATGAGTCATGTACACGTTATTGGCGCCGGCCTAGCTGGTCTGGCAGCCGCGCTTTCGCTGACCGCCGCCGGACGCGCCGTCACGCTTTACGAAGCGGGTCCCGCAGCCGGCGGGCGATGCCGCTCGTATCTGGATCGCGAGCTTGGCATTCGTATAGACAATGGCAATCATCTGCTGCTGTCAGGCAACAAATCCGCCTTCGCCTATATCGCCGAAATCGGTTCCGGTGCCCTGATCGGCGGGCCGAAAGAACCGATTTTTCCGTTCATGGATATCAAATCCGGCGACCGCTGGAGCGTGAAGCCCAATCTCGGCCGCATTCCCTGGTGGATTTTGGCCAAAGGGCGCCGCGTGCCGGATACCCGCCTGTCCGATTACCTGGAAATGCATGCCATTTCCAAAATCAAGGACGACAAGCTCGTCACCGACGCCATGCGGCGCGGGAAGCTCTATTGGCGCTTGGTCGAACCTCTGGCCGTTGCCGCGCTGAACACCCACCCGCAAGCCGCCTCGGCCAAGTTGCTCGGCGCGGTCATGCAAGAAACCCTGCTGAAGGGCGGCGCGGCGTGCATACCCCGTTTCCCCGTCGATGGCCTGTCGGAGGCTTTGATCGACCCCGCCATCGCCAAGCTGCGCGAGCGCGGCGCCGACATACGTTTCAACAGCCGTGTGAATGCGATCCGTATCGCGGATGGCCATATCGTCGGTCTGCAAACCGGCGCGGGCCAAATCGACCTATCTGCCGGCGACGCGGTGGTGATGGCCGTGCCGCCTTGGGTCGCCGCCGACCTGCTGCCGTTCGTGACCGCGCCTGACAAGTTCGAATCGATCCTGAATTTGCATTATAAGCTCGACCCCGATCCTGCGGGACCGCTGGCCGAAACCGGCTTTTTGGGTGTGTTGTCCGGTACCGCCGAGTGGATTTTTGCCAAGAAGGGCCACATCTCGGTCACCGTCAGTGCCGCGAACGAATTGATCGAGGACTCCGCCGACGAACTCGCCGCCATCGTCTGGCTGAATGTCCGCGACGCGTTGAAACTGCCGCCGGAGATGGATCGGCAAATCCCGCCGTTCCGGGTCGTAAAGGAAAAGCGCGCGACTTTTGCCGCCACCCCGGCACAGGACCTCCGGCGTCCTGTCGCAAAAACTGCGCTGCCCAATCTGGTGCTGGCCGGCGATTGGACCAAAACCGGGTTGCCCGCCACGATCGAAGGTGCCATCAGATCGGGCCGAACTGCGGCCGAGGCCGTTCTCGCCGCCTGAACCGGGGCTGACCCTTGCTCGATACGCTCCAATCCGACCTCGAACGCGCGGTCGTCCAGGCCGAAGCCGCTCTCGGACGCCTGCAAAAGCCGGACGGGCATTTTGTCTTCGAACTCGAAGCCGATGCCACTATCCCGGCCGAATACGTGCTATTGGAGCATTTCCTCGATCGCATCGACCCGGCGGTGGAGGCCAAAATCGGGGTCTATTTGCGTGGCATCCAAGGCGAACACGGTGGCTGGCCGTTGTTTCACGATGGGGCGTTCAATATATCGGCCAGCGTGAAGGCGTATTTCGCCCTAAAAGCAATCGGCGATTCCCCCGATGCACCGCACATGCGCCGTGCAAGGGACGCTATCCTGGCGGCGGGCGGCGCCGAGCGGACGAATGTGTTCACGCGGGCGCAATTGGCGTTGTTCGGGGAAGTGCCCTGGCATGCGGTGCCGGTTATGCCGTTGGAAATCATGCATTTGCCGCTGTGGTTTCCGTTTCATTTGTCGAAAGTGTCGTACTGGTCGCGCACGGTCATCGTGCCATTGCTGGTGCTCATGGCGAAGCGCCCGACCGCTCGGAATCCCCACGCCATCCATATCCGGGAGCTGTTTTGCACCCCGCCGGAGCAGGTTCGGGACTGGATTCAGGGGCCGAATCAATCGGGTTGGAGCACGTTCTTCAAGCATCTCGATAGCGTGCTGCGCGTCGTGCAGCCTTGGTTCCCCCGGGGATCGGCGGATAGCGCGGTCGCCAAGGCATTGGCGTTCGTACACGAGCGTATCAACGGCGACGACGGTTTGGGCGGAATTTATCCGGCGATCGCCAACGCGGTCATGATGTACGACACACTGGGCTATGCGCCGGACCATCCCGATGCCGCCCTCGCCTGGGCGGCCGTCCGTAAGCTGTTGGTCGTTCAGGACGACCGCGCCTATTGCCAGCCCTGTCTATCTCCGATCTGGGACACAGGATTAGCCGGGCATGCACTAGCGGAGGCCGGGGTATCCACCGACGCGGCCTGCGCATGGCTGCAATCCCGGCAAATCCTGGACGTTTCGGGCGACTGGACGGTGCGTCGCCCCAACCTCCGCCCTGGCGGCTGGGCCTTCCAATACGAGAACCCGCATTACCCCGACGTCGACGACACCGCCGTGGTCGGCATGCTGCTGCACCGCAACGGCAACCCCGCCTACGCCGACGCCATCGCGCGGGCGCGGGAGTGGATCGTTGGCATGCAATCCTCGGACGGCGGCAAGTTCGACGGCGGTTGGGGCGCGTTCGAACCCGAGAACACGCATCTGTACCTCAATCACATTCCTTTTGCCGATCATGGCGCGCTGTTGGACCCCCCGACCGCCGACGTGACGGCGCGCTGCGTGTCTTTCCTGGCGCAGATCGGCATGTCCGTCGCCGACCCCGCCATGATCCGTGCTCTGGCATATTTGCGGCGGGAGCAAGAGCCGAACGGCAGTTGGTTCGGCCGTTGGGGCACCAACTACATCTATGGCACTTGGTCGGTGCTTTGCGCGCTCAACGCGGCCGGCATTCCGCCCGACGACCCCGCCATGCGCCGCGCTGCGGACTGGCTGATCTCGGTCCAGCGCGACGACGGCGGCTGGGGCGAGGATGAGGAAAGCTACGACCGCGCCGCCCCCGGCGTTTACAAAGAACCGACGCCCAGCCAGACCGCTTGGGCCGTGCTTGGGCTGATGGCGGCGGGGGAGGCCGAACATCCCGCTGTTGCGCGCGGTATTGCCCATTTGGCGCGCACGCAGCGCCCCGACGGCGAATGGGACGAGAAGCCCTATACCGCTGTCGGCTTCCCGAAAGTCTTCTACCTCCGCTACCACGGCTATCGGCTGTATTTTCCGCTGCTTGCTCTGGCCCGCTTTCGCAACCTGACTCGCGCCAACACCAAGCGGGTCGCATTTGGCTTTTGATCGGATCGGCGCGGTCGTCGGCCTGACCGCCGAAGCACGCATTGCCCGTCGCCTCTTCGGCACCGTCGCCGTCGGCGGTGGCACGCCGGCCGGGGCGGAGGCCGCTGCCCGCCGCTTGATCGGGCAGGGGGTGCGCGGGTTGGTGAGTTTCGGTCTCGCGGGCGGATTGGACCCGCTGTTGCGCCCCGGCGCGGTCATTGTGCCAGAAGCTGTAACGACCCAAGGGCAGCAACTCGACACCGATCCCGAACTCAATGCTCGATTGGGCGGTACGACCCCGCATGCTTTGTTCGGCGGGGACAGGATCGCCGTCACCGCCACGGCCAAGCAGCATCTGTTCGTTGCGACCGGCTGCGCCGCGATCGACCTAGAGAGCGGCGCCTTGGCCTTGGTTGCACAGGCGCACGGCATGCCCTTTGCCGTCCTGCGCGCCATCTGCGATCCCGCCGAGCGCGATTTGCCGCCAGCGGCATTGTGTGCGCTGAGCGATAGCGGGGCGATCGGGTTGCTGCGGATGATCGGTTCGGTCCTTAAGCATCCCGGGCAAATACCGGCGCTTGTGGCTCTCGGTCGCGACGCGCAGGCCGCTCGGCGGGCATTGATGGCGCGCGTTTCGTGACCTGGCGCCCCATGCTGCCGGCCGATCTGTCCATGGTCGCGTCGATCGCCGAGCAGGTGCATCCCGATTACCCGGAGGACCCCGCAGTGTTCGCCGAACGGTTGGCGCTGTTTCCGGCTGGGTGTTTCATGTTCGGGGCTGTCGGCTATCTGATCGCCCATCCCTGGATGCTGGCAAGCCCACCGCAGTTGAACACGCTGCTCGGGGCGCTCCCGGCCGCGCCGGATACGATGTTCGTCCACGATTTGGCACTGCTGCCGGAAGCGCGGGGCAGGGGCCATGCAGGCGAGGCCGTCGCGCTGATACTGCGCGTGGCCGGTCCCCTGGAATTGTCGCTGGTGTCGGTCGGGTTGGCGTCCGGCTTCTGGCGGAGATACGGGTTTGCGCCGGTCGGGGACGCGGCCGTACAAGCGAGCCTGTCGCGCTACGGGGCTGGCGCGTGCCTAATGGTGCGGCAGGCGTAGCGAACACTTCGACAAAAATTCTCCCGTCGCGCCGAGATCGAGTACGCCGATACGGTCATGGTCGGGTCAAGCCCAGCCATGACGGTATTGTATCGGTTAGATGCGCGTCGGCTGGTGCGTCGTTAGATAAACACCCCGCCCATGCCCCCGGCCGGATAGCGCGTGCCGGCGGCCGCGCCAGTTGGCACGGCGGCGGAGATTTCCGCGACCTCGGTCGGCGTGAGCGACACGTTCAACGCGCCCAAATTCTCATCGAAGCGTTCGGCGAAGCGGGTGCCGGGAATGGCCACGACGTCGTCTCCTTGGGCCAGCAGCCATGCCAGGGTCAATTGCGCCGGAGTGCATCCCTTGGCTTTGGCAAAAGCTTCGACCTTGGCAACCAGTGCCCGGTTTTGGGCGAAATTCTGTTCCTGAAAGCGCGGATGGGCGGCGCGGCGGCCGTCGATATCGCCGAAGGTCTGGATCGCGCCGGTCAGAAAGCCGCGTCCGAGCGGGGCGTAAGCGACGAAGGAAATGCCGAGCTCGCGCGTGACGGCGCGGGTGGCTTCGGCCTCGCTGCGATACAGGAGCGAGAATTCGGTCTGCACGGCAGCGATCGGATGCACCGCATGGGCGCGCCGAATGCGATCCGGAGCCGCTTCCGACATGCCGAGGAAGCGGACCTTGCCCTGCTCCACGAGTTTCTTCATCGCGCCGACCGTGTCCTCGACGGGCACATTGGGGTCCACGCGATGCTGGTAATATAGGTCGATGACGTCTTCGTTCAACCGCTTCAGGCTGGCCTCGCACGCGGCGATCACGTGTTCGGGGCGGCCATCGACGCCATTGGCTTGGCCGGGGCGTTGCAACTGGCCGAATTTGCTCGCCAGCATCACCTTGTCGCGGCGGCCTTTGATGGCGCGGCCGATGACTTCCTCGTTATGGCCCCAGCCATACATGTCGGAGGAGTCAAGATGGTCTACACCGATATCGATGACATGCTGGATCAGCTTTTCCGAGGCCGCGTCGTCGGCGGCGCCGTAGACGCCGGAGAGCGACATGCAGCCCAGTCCGATGGCGGAGACCGACAGCCCCCCGGTCCCGAGGTTACGGCGTTCGAGTGTGCTCATGGCGGTTGCTCCTCCATTATGGCGATCGCGTTATGGCATCGAGATACCAGCGGCGGTGGGATTTGGCGATACGGGGCGGGTGGGTTAGTCCACGGGACATGAATGCCCCGATCCCCCGATGGCTGATTGCGCGCCTGCCGTTCCATTACGGCTGGATCGTTGTTGCCTGCGTCTGCTGCGCCGGCGTCGCGCGGCAGGGGGGCGCGGTGGCGACGCTGTCGGTGTTCGTTTCGCCGATGACGCAGGAGTTCGGATGGTCCCGCACCGCGATCTCCGGTGCGGTATCGTTGGGCGGGGTGCTAGCAGCGATCCTGTCCCCGCATCTTGGGCGGTATTTGGACAAAGCGGGTGCGCGGCTGGTGCTGTGCTTGGCGATCCTGGGCACGGCGGCGGCGACGGCGCTGCTGTCGCTGACCACCGCCCTGCCAATGTTCTATTTGTTATTCTGCGTCGCGCGGTTGAATTTCGCTGGGCCGTTCGACCTGGGCATCTATGGTGCCGTCAGCCATTGGTTCGTGACGCGGCGGGCGCTGGCGACCTCGATTGCCACGCTGGGCGGGATGCTGGGTCTGACGGTCATGCCGCTGATCGCACAAATGGCGATGGCGGACGGCGGGTGGCGCAATGGATGGCTCGCGGTGGGGGCGACCGCGCTGGTCGTGGGTTTCGTGCCGGTCTGGCTGTTGATGGTCCGAGCACCGGAAGATGTCGGCTTAATCCCCGATCGGCACGCGCATCAGGCCGAGCCACCGCCGGAGCCGCCGTCGTTCACGCGGGCGCAGGCTCTGCGGACGCCGGCGTTTTGGTGGTTGTCGCTGTTCACCTTGCTGGTCTACCCGGTCCAGGCCGGGGTTAGTTTGCACCAGGCGCCGTTCCTGATCGAGCGCGGCCTGTCCCCCGCCGTGGCGGCGACGGTGGTGAGCTCGTTCTCCATGCTGTCCGGCATCGCGACATTGTGCTTCGGGCTGGTGCCGCGCTGGGTGCCGATCCGGCTGCGGTTGGCGCTGGTGGGGATATTTCTGTGTATGGGTGCGACGTCGATGCTGTGGGTGAGCAGCGCGGCGCAAGCTTATGGCGCGGCTGCTTTCTTCGGCGTTGGGATCGGCGGTCTGCTGACGATGTTGCCGATCGCCTGGGCGGATTATTACGGGCGCCGCAGCTACGGGGCGATTCGCGGCCTGGCATTGACGGTGCAGGTGTTGGCGCAAGCGGCCGGCCCGCTGTTGTCGGGCGTGCTGCGGGATGCGACGGGGACATACGATTTGTCGCTGACGGTTTGTGCGGTTCTAGCCGGCTTGGGTATCGGCGCGGCGGCCCTGGCGAAAGCGCCGGTTTACCGCTAGGACCGCTCAGAGACTCCAAGATCCAACCAGACCGCCAACACCCGGGAGCCAGCCTTGAACCAAGCCGTCGAAAAATCGGCCATGCGGAAAATCTATATCCGCCTGCTGCCGTTCGCCGTTCTGTCCTATTTCCTCGCTTACGTGGACCGGATCAACGTCAGCTTCGCGGCGCTCACGATGCGTGGCGATCTTGGGATCTCCGCGACCGACTACGGCTTTTGGTTGGGCACGTTCTATTGGGGCTATTTCGTCTTCGAAGTTCCCAGCAATGTTATCATGGAGAAAGTGGGCGCCCGGCTGTGGATCGCACGTATCATGATCACCTGGGGCATTCTCGCCGGGCTGACCGCTTGCGTCACTGGCCCGCAGTCCTTCGGCGCCGTGCGCTTCCTGCTGGGCATCGCCGAAGCCGGCTTCTTCCCCGGCATCCTGTTGTATTTCACCTATTGGTTCCCGACCTACCACCACGCCCGCATTATGTCGGGCTTCCTGGTCGGTCTTCCGATCGCGGTGGCGGCCGGCGCCCCGATCTCCACCGCGTTGCTAACGCTGAATGGGATGTTCGGGCTGCACGGTTGGCAGATCATGTATATCGCCGAGGCTATTCCCACCGTTCTGATCGGTGTTTTGACCTTGGTTGTACTGACCGATCGGCCCGAGCAAGCGAAATTCCTGACCCGGCCGGAGAAAGACTGGCTCGCCAATAAGCTTGCCTCCGAGCGCCAAGCCAAGGAATCCGCGCGTAAATTCACCTTCGCCGAGGTCTTCTTCAACCCCAAAATCCTACTGCTGTCGCTCAACTACTTCGGTATTGTGACCGCCAGCTTGGGCATGCTGTTCTTCATCCCGCAGATCATCAAATCGCTGGGTGTGAGCAACAATATGACGGTCGGTTGGCTCACCATGATCCCTTATATCTGCGGGGGTATCGGCCTGGTTGTGTTCGGTGCCATCTCCGATCGGACCAACGACCGGCGATGGACGCTTCTGGTTGCTTGTATCTTTTCGACAGTGGGATTGATTATCGCTGGGTTTACCATGGGTTCGTGGTGGGCACTCGTGGGTATGTCGATCGCCGCGACCGGCTTCTACGGATCGAAGGGTCCGTTCTGGGCGATGCCGCCGATGTTCATGACCGGCACCGCCGCCGCCGCCGCTTTGGCGTGGATCAACTCGATCGGCAATCTCGGCGGGTTCTTAGGCCCTTGGTACGTCGGCGTCATCAAGGACTACACCGGCAGTTTCCAATACGGTCTGTTCGGTTTGGCCCTACTCGGACTGATCGCAGCCATCACGTGCGCGCTATTCTTGAACATCCCCAACCCCACGCGGGAGGCTCCTGCTGCCGGGGAGTGATACGAGGCGCCAATGATCGCGATAAGGACGTCTAACACCGGCCGATGGGTGCTGATCGGCGCGGCGCTGATGATGGCGCTGAGCATGGGAATCAGGCAGAGCCTCTCGCTCTTCCTGACGCCCGTCACCCGCGATTTGGCCCTGACGGCGGCGCAGTTCACGCTGTCGATCGCGGTGCAGAACGCGGTCTGGGGCATTTCCCAGGCCCCGGTCAGCATGTTGGCCGACAAGTACGGTATGCGCCCGATGATGGTGTCGGGCGCGCTTATTTACCTGCTGGGCGTCGTGACGATGGGCTTTTCCACCGGCTCGGCGTCTTTGGTTTTGTCCGGCTGCTTCATCGGCGTGGCTATGGCCTGCACCGCCTCGTCCCTCGCCATGACGGCGGCGGCCCGAGCGGTGCCGGAACACAAGCGCAGTGTGACATTGGGGATCGTGTCGGCAGTCGGATCGATGGGGACGCCGACGGTTGCGATGTCGGTGCAAACCCTGCTGAAAAACTACGACTGGCACACCGGCATCGTGTTGTTCGCGATGCTGGCGTTGGCGTTGCTGCCGATGGCCTACTTCGCCGGCGGGGCCGATAAGCTCCCCAAACCCACCGGCAACAAAGCCACAATGTCCGAGGTTCTGGGCCAAGCCATCCGCCATCGCGGCTTTCTGGTGATGTCCGCCTGCTATTTTGTCTGCGGCCTGAACCTGATTTTCCTGACTACCCATTTGCCCAATTACCTGAACATTTGCGGTCTTGACCCGATGCTCAGCGCCCAGGCTCTCGCCATTATCGGCGGCGTCAATATTGCCGGATCTTACGTCGCCGGCTGGCTCGGCGGCCGCTATCCCAAGCATCTGCTGTTGGGAATTCTGTATTTGCTGCGGTCCTGCGTCATCACGGCCTTCTTCATAACCCCGCCCAGCCCGACATCCACGCTCGTGTTTTCCGCCGTCATGGGCATGCTGTGGCTCGGAGTGATCCCGCTGACCGGGGGGCTCGTCGCCGAGATGTTCGGCACTCGCTACATGGCGACCTTGCTCGGCATGTCGTTCGTGGTGCACCAAACCGGATCGTTTCTGGGCGCTTGGGGCGGCGGTTTGATTTTCGACGCGCTGGGGTCCTACGACCGAGCATGGCAGACCGGGGTGCTGATCGGGGCGATTGCTGGGGTGGTGCAGATCGCGTTCGGCGGCCCGCCGCGTAAGACCGAAGCCATGCCGGCCGCTGTGCCTGCCTAGAGCGCGATCGTCCGCGTCAGGCTGCCAACGCCTCCGCCATTGCCAATTCCTGCTTTTCTTGTCGCAAGCGTTCGCCTTCGGCCCAGGCAGGTTTGAAGATCCGTTCCTCTAACACTGTCCGCAACCGTTCGTGCGCGCGCTGGTCGCGATCGTTGACATGGTCCTTTCGCCACGCGCTGAGCGGGTTGTCCGCCCATGGATCGTCCTCTGCGGGATCGTCCTCTGCGGGATCGTCGTCTACGGGATACCAAGTTGGCGCAACGTCGTCGTTCGGCGCTGCCGCTTGCGGGATCGGCGCGGCGATCGGGGACGATTCGAATGCGGTTGTCGCCGCCACCAACGCCGGTAACCGCCCCAGTGGCCGCCCTATTCGCGCCCGATGGGCAACGCGTGCGAGCCTAATAGTCGCTTCTTGCAACAGCAGGGCATCCTGCACCGGCATCTGGCGGTCGGGGAAATACACATCGACCGAATCTCGCACCGCTTCGAGCATTGCGACCGTCCTGTCGTCCAACCCCGCCGAACGCCCCGCATCCACCCGCGCCCGCATCAACGCTCGGGTGAGGGCGACAACGTTCCGATACAGGCGGAGCATGGTCGGCAATGGGTACGACGGCCTCATCGCCCTCTCGCAGGCGTCGTGCAGGGTGGCTACCATGCCGTGGGAGGCGGTTGTGTCGTCGGTGGGGGGCATGGTCGGTCTCGGTGAGTTGGATACTAGGACAAATT
>JBAXFK010000078.1:0-16390 GCA_037139955.1 Rhodospirillales bacterium | reverse complement strand
GGTGGGCGGCCCGCTCTTTCCAACGCGGGTCGGTCTATTCCGATCCCAGGCCGGCGCTGAGGCTCGGTTCGAAGCGAGTGGGTATTGTCCCGGTATTTCCCCGATCGGATGGCCCAGTATCGTGCGGACATTCGCGACTCTTGCGACGCCGATACAGTTTGTTTACCCTCGATCGCGAAGGCTGGGACTGTGTTCCGGGGGAGAAAAAAGATGGCTCGTCTGTCGTTTTGTCTGTTGTTTCTGTGCTTGGCTGCCTGGGCGGCGCCGTTGCATGCGCGGCGTCCGACAGGACAGGTTTTTCGCGATTGTCAGACCTGCCCCGAAATGGTCGTCGTGCCGCCCGGCACCTTCCAGATGGGTTCGACCGTAGCGGAAACCACACGGGAACACGTCCCGAACGAATATGCGTTTACGGAAAAGCCGGTGCATACAGTGTCGATCCCCAAAGCCGTTGCGGTGGGCAAATTTGCGGTGACCCGGGCGGAATTCAGCGCGTTTTCGCGCGATACCGGTCACGATCCGTCGGGGTGCTGGTATTGGGATGCTACGGCGAAGGAAGCGGCATTGGACGAAAAGCGAGGATGGAAAGACCCCGGTTTTCTGCAAACCGGTCT
The DNA here is from genome assembly GCA_037139955.1 of Rhodospirillales bacterium. Lineage (GTDB taxonomy): Bacteria > Pseudomonadota > Alphaproteobacteria > Acetobacterales > Acetobacteraceae > Rhodopila. The sequence goes on along the minus strand of JBAXFK010000078.1, from coordinate 15,776 downwards.
GACTCAGCCGGTCGTGTGTGTCAGTTGGGACGATGCTCAGCGCTATGCGAAATGGCTTTCGGGCAAAACCGGCCAAACCTACCGCCTGCCGACGGAGGCCGAGTGGGAATATGCGGCCCGCGCCGGGACCGCGACGGCACACTACTGGGGCGATGCGATCGGTTTGGGTAACACCAATTGCGGCTATTGCGGCAGTCAGTGGGATGGGGTTCGTACGGCGCCGTCCGGAAGCTTCAGGCCTAATGCTTTTGGTCTTTATGACATGCTTGGGAATGCGTGGCAGTGGACGATGGACTGTTGGGCCGAGAATTACTACAGTGTTCCAAATAACGGTTCGAAAAACACAATCGGCGATTGTAAATACCGAGTCCTTCGCGGTGGTTCCTGGAGCACCATTCCTAGCTACGTGCGCGCGGCGAATCGTTACTGGGACGCCTTCGACAACCGGCTCAACAATGCCGGTTTCCGAGTGGCCAGGACGCTCCCGTAGGGAGCGTTACCTCTCGATTTTTTATTTTTTTAACTCTAAAGAGGGGGAGGTCGAGGAGGGGGGGATTTCCCCCCTCCTGTTTGCGACGCAACGTTAATTTTAGGTCGAATTCGTAATATGGGGCAATCTCCCGGACGGCAGACCGGTCCGGCACTCGAAGCGATGTTTCGCTTCATGCTTTGGCTAGTCCCTGCGATCGGGAAATTCCCTCGCAGCCAGAAATTCCTGCTGGGCGACCGGTTGCAAACCACCGCATTGGATGTTTTGGAACTGCTGATCGAAGCAACCTATACGTGCAATCGCGGATCGATCCTGTCGCAAGCACACCTTGGCCTAGAGAAATTCCGTGCGATGGTACGATTGGCAATGGCGCTGAAACATTTCGCCCGTCAACGTTACGAATACGCTGCTAGATCCATCGACGATGCCGGTCGGCTGGTTGGCGGTTGGCGAAAGGCGAACGATGCCGCCGCGGAAGGTTGACCATCTGTTCGGCGAAATCGCCAATTTCCCAGCATTGATCGATGCCGCCCTCAGAGCAGTCGTGGGCAAACGGCGCAAACCGGGTGCCGCAGCGTTCATGGCTCGGCTGGAACGCGAAGTTTTGGCGCTGGAGCGGGGTTTGATCGATCGTAGCTACCGCCCCGGCCGCTACACCCGTTTCGAAGTCCACGACCCCAAGCACCGCATGGTGTCCGCCGCCCCGTTCCGCGATCGAGTCGTGCATCACGCCTTGTACGCCGTGGTAGCACCGATTTTCGAACGCGGCTTTACTCACGACACTTATGCCAACCGCGAAGGCAAAGGCACCCACGCCGCCATCGCCCGCTACGAACGCTTCCGAGACAGATTTGCGCATGTGTTGCGTTGCGACATATTTCGGTATTTTCCGGCGATCGACCATACGGTGCTCAAGACCGATCTGCGTCGTCGCATCGCCTGCGAGTCAACCTTGTGGGTGCTGGATGCAATCGTCGATGCGTCCAACAAGCAAGAGCCGGTCGAGCGCTATTATCCCGGCGACGACCTGCTAACACCATTGTCCCGCCGCTGCGGCCTGCCGATCGGAAATCTGACAAGCCAGTTCTTCGCCAATGTTTTTCTCGATCCGCTCGACCATTTCTGCGCCGAGGTTTTGGGTGCGCGCGGCGAATCGTAACAGGAACGACATCGGCAGCCGGAACAACAATGCCGGTTTCCGAGTGCCAGCACGCCCCTCGCCGGTGTCGATGGGTTTAAGGACCCGTTGAGCGTGTTCGGGAGCGTCCAGGGACCGCCATGATGAGTGGGCCGTTACGTGCCGCTCGACAATCGGTGCTTTCGCGAATCCGGGGTGTTTCGGCATAAGGGAAGCTGGAGGTGCCGAGGGTAGAATTGTCCCTCGGCCCTTCGCTATTCTGCCGACCCGTCGGGAGGAACCGCATCGTGAACGACCCGGCTACCGCATACGCTTCTGTCAATCGGCCCACGATCGCGCCGCGCGATTTTCGGCCGATCCATGTTTCGGGTTATGACCGGGAGGCGAACGATTTTTATCCTACCCCGGCCTGGGTGACCGAAGCGCTGCTGCGACATGTTGCCCTGCGCGGACCGGTTTGGGAGCCTTGCTGCGGCGACGGTGCCATCGCTCGAGTGATCGAAGCGAGCGGCCTGCCGGTGGTGGCAACCGACCTCGGCGATCGCGGCTACGGCAACGGTGGTATTGATTTCTTCGCTCAGACGGCAGTGCCCGAGGGTTGTCGGGCCATTGTTACAAACCCACCCTACGGCGATGGCGGCGCCGAACGGACATCGCGGCGGGCGTCGTCGCAATTGCTGGCGTTCGTGCGGCACGCGATCGCATTGACCGAGGCATCGGACGGGCAACTCGCGCTGCTCGTGCGGTTCACCTGGATCGCCGGTCAGAAGGCGTCGGCGCTGCTAACGGCTGGGCCTTTGGACAAGGTGGTGGTGCTGACCCATCGGATCATGTGGTTCGATATGGGGCCGAATACGAAGCACGGCCAGCACCATCATTGCTGGCTGTTCTTCGATGCACAACGGGATCGATCCAAACCGCCGGAAATCGTCTTCGGATAGCGGTGCTCGGCGTGCGGCTTACCAGCTAACCGGCTCCCGCGTGACGCGCACGGTGCCGTTGCCGGTCAGGCGCACCACATTCACGGTCTTTGCGAGATCGGGCGAGCCGGAATAATAGGCCGGCACCGACCCGGTCCCCACCTGCGCCGGACGGTTCCAATGGCCGAGCGCCAGATAGTCGGCCTGGGTCGCCTCGATCTCGGCATTGGAAATCAGCCAGGACGGGCGCAACGGCACGACGCCGTCGTCCTCGTAATGACCGTGCGCCAGTGCGATATGCCAACGGGCGGTGCGTTGCCGAGGAGTGCGCAGCGGCACCATGTTGTCGTAATCGACATGCGGGTGCCCCCAAATTTCCAGATCGTGATGGGGGAAATGCACCGCCTGTTCATGGGTCACCCCGATGATGTGGACATTGTCCAATTCGGCCATGCCGCCGCGCAGCCAGACGCTGTCTTTGGTGATGGGATCGTGGTTGCCGGGTAGCACCACCACCGGGCGACCGGCATTGGACAACAGTTCCACGCAGCGATCGATAATGGCCGGGGGTTGCCGATTGTTGTCGAAGATATCGCCGACGAGCAGCACATAAGATGCGTTGTGGGTTTTCCCAGCGTCTAGCACGATGCGCAGGCCGGTGGTGCCGTCGTCGCCGTAGGTCATGTCGGCGGGGTCGCTGTCGACGTGCAGGTCGGAACTGTGCACGAGCACGATGTCGGAGGCGTCGGTCACGGTCTTGGATCCATTATAATGGGGGTTGCCGGCAGAAAGCCCTCGCTGGCCGGCCGCGTCAAGTTCCGCTAGCGTCCTACCCGAGGATAGACCAGGAGAACCCGCCCATGATCGACCTGCATTATTGGCCTACGCCGAACGGCAAGAAGGTGACCATCCTGCTGGAGGAAGCAGGCATTCCCTACAATGTTATCAAATGCAACATTGGCAAGGGCGATCAGTTCACCCCGGAATTTCTGGCGATGAATCCCAATCATCGTATGCCGACCATGGTCGACAACGCCCCGGCCGATGGCGGCGCGCCGCTGGCGATTTTCGAGTCCGGGGCGATTATGATGTACCTCGCCGAGAGGGTTGGGCGGTTTTACCCGCAGGATCTCCGTGGCAAGCACACGGTGCAGGAATGGTTGATTTGGCAGATGGCCAATCAGGGGCCGAAATCGGGGGAGTGCGGTCATTTCCGCCGGCTGGATGCGTCGAAGGGCGATCAATCCTATGCCATCACCCGTTTCACCGACGAAGTGAATCGCATGTACGGCGTGCTGAACAACCGCCTGTATAAGAACCGATATCTGGCCGGGGATCAGTACACGATCGCCGATATGATCTGCTACCCCTGGACGATAAACTGGAAAATGCAGGGACAGGATATCGAGGAATTCCCCTACTTCAAGCGCTGGCAGGACGAACTTGCCGCTCGGCCCGGTGTGCAGCGCGGCATGGCGGTCGGTGCGGATTTCGCCGAAGACCAATCCAAGCTGTCGCAGGATGAAAAAGACCGCCGCGCCAAGATGCTTTACAATCAGCGGGCGCGACCCGTGATTGTAGACGCCTGATTTTATCGTCGCGGCCGGGTCGAGCCCGGCCTTGGCATCATCGTAACGAAGGACTCCCCTATGGCCGAAGTTGAATGCTTTTTCGATTGTTCCAGTCCCTGGACCTATTTCGCGGTCCACAGCCTGTTGGAATTGCGCAAGGATATCGGCGCGACGCTGTCGTTCCGTCCGCATCTGGTTGGCGGCGTGTTCAATGCTGTGAACCCGACCGTGCATAACTCTCGCGAGAAGCCGGTGGTGCCGAAGCAGGCCTACGGCAAGAAAGACCAACAGGATTGGGCGCGCTTCCTGGGCATTCCCATGCATTATCGCCCCACCGTCTTTCCGGTGAACAGTGTCAAGATCATGCGCGGGTGCTGCTGGTTGGAGGGTACGGACCAACTCGAACCCCTGATGATGGCGGCGTTCCATGCTTATTGGGGCGACGATATGGATATGTCCAAGGACGATGTACTGACCGAGATATGCAAACGCGCCGGCGTCGATCCCGCCGCGTTTTTCGTCGCGATTGGGGAACAACCGAATAAAGATCGGTTACGTACCAATACCGATGAACTGATTGCGCGTGGCGGTTTCGGTTCGCCCACAATTTTTGTCGGCGGCGAAGACATGTATTTCGGCAACGATCGCATGCCGTTGATCCGTGATTCGGTGTTGCGGCACCGGAAATGATTCTTTCCGAGATCGATGCTCGGGGCGTTGCGATCGTTACGGTTGCCAATGCCGAGCAGCGGAATGCTTTGGGGAACGCGGGCAAGCGGGAGTTGGCGGAGGCCCTGGAAGCGGTCTCCGCCGATCCCGAACTGCGGGTAGTGGTGCTGACTGGGGCGGGCGATCGTTCGTTTATCGGCGGCGCCAACGTTTCGGAGATGGCTACTTTCGCCCACGGCCATGCCAGCGAAGGCCCAACGCTGACCCACCGTGTCTGCGAGGCCATTCGCCGAACGCCGGTCCCGGTGATTGCCCGCATCAACGGGTATTGTTTCGGTGCCGGCCTGGAAATCGCTGCGTCCTGCGACATGCGCGCGACCGTCGACACCGCCAAATTCGGTATGCCGGAGGTGCTATTCGGCCTGCCTTCGGGCATGGAAGCTTGCCTGCTACCGCAGCTTATCGGCTGGGGTAAAACCCGCGAACTCGTGTTCACCGGCCGGCATATCGTCGCGACCGAGGCTGCCGCCTGCCATCTGGTGGAACGGATTGTACCGACGGCGGAATTGGATGCGGCTGTGGAGGATTGGGTTGCCGCCATTCTATCCGCCGGTCCAATCGCGATACGTGCCCAGAAGGAACTCATGCGCGACTGGGAACGGATGTCGATCGCCGATGCCGTGCAACAAGGCATTCGGGCGGTGGCAGCAGCGCACGGAACGGATGAAACGAAACGGCTGATGGGCGCATTCGTCTCTAAGCGTCAGGCGAAACGAAAGGCCACGCCATGAACTGCCAATGCGGCCGTCGGCATTTGTTACTCGGCGCCGGAACCGCTGCGCTCTTCGGTGCACCGGCGGCGCAGGCAGCGGGGTATCGGCGGATCGACGTGCATCATCACGTTGTCGCACCGGCTTATATTGCAGCTGTCAAGGCGGCGAAGCTCGACAACCCGCCCATGGCCGACTGGTCGCCGGCCAAATCGCTGAACGATATGGATATGGCCGGCATCTCGACCGCCATGCTGTCCCCCATGCCGCCGCAAGTCGGTTTTCTGCCCGTCGCCGAGGCAGCATCGGTTGCAAGGGAATCCAACGAATGGACGCGCAAACTGGCGAACGATCATCCCGGGCGGTTCGGCCTGTTCGCGATGCTGCCGCTGCCATTCGTCGACCATAGCCTGAAAGAAATTGCCTACGCGTTCGATACGCTGAAGGTCGATGGCGTCGGGATCATGACTAGCTACGGCGATAAGTGGTTGGGTGCACCCGAGTTCGCGCCGGTTTTCCGCGAACTGAACCGCCGCAAAGCTGTGGTCTATACCCATCCGACCAACGCGAATTGCTGTGTCAATCTGGTGAAGGGCGTGCCCGATCCGGTCGTGGAATGGGGCGCCGATACGACACGTACCATCGCCAGTTTGATCTTCAGCGGTGCGTCGGCACGATACAAAGATGTGTCGTTTATATTTTCCCATGGCGGTGGGGTTCTTACTTCGGTGGCGGAACGGTTTAGAATCCAAATGGTGCAGCCCCCGTATAAGAAAGACATTTCACGGGAGATGGTGGATCGAGAACTTAAGCGGTTTTTCTACGATACCGCCCAGGTTGCGAACGAGGTCACGATCGAAGCTTTGGCGAAGCTGGTGGGGATGTCTCAAATCGTTTTCGGGACGGACTTTCCCTATCGGAAAGGGGTGGACCATGTCGGCGGGCTGAAGAAGCACGGGTTCTCGGATCAGGACCTGGCGCGTATCGATAGCGGGAATATTTTGCGGGTGCTGCGGAAGGGGTTTTGAACTATCCTGGCACCTTCACCCGCAACACCGCCCCATCGAACCCAATCGGCTTGAACCGAGCCCGGATGGTGACCTCCCCGACCCCGCGAGGGATTTCTATGCCGAGCACGTCGCGGGTAAACGGTTGTTCTTGCTCGTGCGGGTGTTCGAGCACGCGCACACCCAACATTTTGCCGTCGGGGCCGAGGATTTCGATACGGTCGGCGTAACGGTCCCATCCGGAGTCATTGCTCCGGATGGTCACGTCGAAGTCGTAGATGCGGCCGGACCGGTGGTCGACTGTGGCGGCGACGACGTCGGCCTCCCCGGCAAAAGCGGGCAAAGCCGCCAATAGGCAGATCGGAACGAGCGCCGAGCGCTTCATGCGGCGCGCCAGAGGTCCCCTTCGAGGATGGCTTTGCCCTCGATTTCCATCTTCATCAGATGGGCGATCACGTTGCGTTCCGCTGCGCGGCGGAGTCGTGGGTCGATTTGGGAATACAGTGCGTCCATCAGTTGATAGGACGTCGCCGCCCCATCTTGCAGCTTGCGGGCGATGGCCTGCTCGCGGATTTGACGGTGCGCCAGCATCTCGCCGACCAACGACCGGGGATCCCGCAGCGCCGGGCCGTGGCCTGGCAGGAATACGTCGTCGTCGCGCTTCAACAGCAGATTTAGGCTGTCGAAATAGTCCTTCATATCGCCGCCGGGGGGGCTGACGATGCTGGTGGACCACGACATCACGTGATCGGCACTGAATAGCACCCGATCGCCGTTCTTCGCCGGCAGGCCGAAGCACAGATGATCCAGCGCATGGCCAGGCGTGTGCAGCGCAGTCAGTCCGGCGAGGACTTGTCCGTCCGAGAGTTTGATATCGGCATCGAAGCTGTCTAGCCCGCTAACTTTGAATCCAACGCTCGGCGCTCCGCATTTTTCCTGCAGCGCGGCCAGTGCGCCCACGTGGTCGTGGTGTGTGTGGGAAATCAGCACATACGCAATTTTCCCCCCCGTGTGGCGCATGATGTCGTCCACATGCTCGGGATGATCTTCCGGACCGGGATCGAGCACGACAGTGCCGGCCTCGGTCTCGATCAAATAGGTGTTGGTGCCGAAATATGTCATCGGGCCGGGGTTGTTGGCCACAATTCGGCTAATGCCGGGCAGAATGGGCAGATTGGCCCCGCGCTCGGGCTCCGGTTCGGTCATAAAGGGCATGTGTTGTGCCTATTTTGTGGGTTTGGTGTCGTTCGCCGCTACGGGGCGGATCACGGTGGCGATGGTGTCGCGCATCACCGAAACTTTGACGTTCGGCGCGATTTCGACCTCTAGCTCGTTGCTCGGGACTTGCTTGCCATCTTTATTGGCGACTATGCCGACCTTCTGCACGACGCCGATAATGCCGCCGGCGGTCACAACCTTGTCGCCGCGTTTGAGACTGGCGAGCATAGCTTTGGCTTCCTTTTGCTTCTGCATTTGCGGGCGGAAGACCAGGAGCCAGAAGATGACCCCGATCATCAGGAACATCGGCAGCGGCCCACCGAGCAAAGGGGCCAGTTGATCGCCGATGCCTTGGGCGTAGGCGGGGGTACTGAACATTGAGGGGTCCTTGCGGTGAGCGAGGCGGGACCATACTTTCCGCCCCCCTCCCGTCAAGCCTTAACGGATATTTGCCCCTTATGGATCAAGCTCTGACCGCGCTCGTCGCCCGCATCGCCGACGCCTTGGATCGCCTCGCGCCCCCCGTGGCCCCGCCGGTCACGCTGGATGGCGCCGACGCGTTCGTCTGGCATCCTAACCCGCCAGCGCGTTTGGCGCCTGTGACCAAGGTGTCTCGTGTCGATATCGGCCTGCTGAAAGGTGTGGACCACCAGCGCGACATTTTGCTGGAGAATACGCTGCGCTTTGCTCGCGGTTTGCCAGCTAACAACACTATGTTGTGGGGCGCGCGCGGCATGGGCAAGTCGTCGCTGGTCAAAGCCACCCATGCGGTTGCCAATTTGGAAAAGCCCGGCAGCCTCGCACTGATCGAAATCCATCGCGAGGACATTCGCACCTTGCCCGACCTGCTGAACGTCATTCGCGAACAGCCACGTCGCTGCATGATTCTGTGCGACGACCTGTCGTTCGAGAAAGAGGACAGCGACTACAAGGCGTTGAAATCGGTGCTGGACGGCGGGATCGAGGGCCGGCCGGACAACGTCGTGTTCTATGCCACATCGAACCGCCGTCATCTGATGCCTCGGGACATGAGCGACAACGAACGCGGCGCCGCCATCCACGCGACCGAAGCGACCGAGGAAAAGGTATCGTTGTCGGACCGTTTCGGGCTTTGGTTGGGGTTCCATAATTGCGACCAACCGACGTATTTCGCGATGGTGGAAGGTTATGCCGCCGCCATGAAATTGCCGATCTCGCCGGAAGATTTGCGAGCGGCGGCGGTGGAATGGTCGATGACACGTGGCGCGCGTTCCGGACGCGTGGCGTGGCAGTGTATTCAGGATATCGCAGGGCGGTTGGGGGTTCAGGCGGGGTAGGCTTGCGTGCAATGTCTTGGCGGGCGAAGGCCCGCCATCCAAGACTTGCGACATTGCATATTTTCTGCGTCATGGCGTCCGGCATGCGCCGGGACGGCACAGTGTGGGAGCCGGTCTGCCGCTTAGAATGACAAGCAATCGGCTTCACGACCGGCAGCATCCCGATATTTTCCTACCTATGCGACGGCAAACCGGCCTAATCAGCCGCACGCGGTTCGCCGTATCGGCCATTTCTCGGCCCCTTTTTGGATTCCAAATGAACTTTCCCTCGGTTAACCCCGCGCTGGCGCGTACCCTTGTCGCGCGCGAATACCTCGAACCCACTGCCGTTCAGGCCGCCGTGCTGCAACCGGAAACGGCGGGGCGGGACTTGCTCGTGTCCGCGCAGACCGGGTCCGGCAAAACAGTCGCATACGGTCTCGCGTTCGCGCCGACCCTGTTAGGTGCGGACGAAAGATTCCCAGCGCGCTCGGGCGCGCCGCTGGCCCTGATCATCGCGCCGACCCGCGAGTTGGCCATGCAGGTGCAGGCCGAACTGACGTGGCTGTATGCCGATACCGGCGCCAAAATCGTCTGCTGCGTCGGCGGCATGGACGCGCGCGCGGAACGGCGTCTGCTCGCCAATGGCTGCCACATCGTTGTCGGGACCCCTGGCCGGCTCCGCGATCACATCGAACGCACAGGTTTGGACGTGTCCGAACTGAAGGTCGTCGTGCTGGATGAAGCGGACGAAATGCTAGACCTCGGCTTCCGGGAGGATCTGGAGTTCATGCTCGACTCCACCCCGCGCGAGCGGCGGACGATGCTGTTCTCCGCCACCATTCCCCGCGAAATCGCGGACCTCGCACGCCGATTCCAGGACAATGCGCTGCGGATCGACACGCTTGTGCGCAACCAGGCGCATGAGGATATCGACTACAAAGCCATCCGTATCGGTGCCGCCGACATCGAACGCGCTGTGATCAACGTGCTACGGTTCTACGATGCCAAGGCGACGCTGGTTTTCTGTGCCACGCGCGACGCGGTTCGGAACCTGCATATCTCCCTGCAAAAACGCGGCTTCGACGCGGTTTGCCTGTCGGGCGAGTTGTCGCAGGAGGAACGGAATGCGGCCCTGCAAGCCCTGCGCGACGGCCGTGCCCGCATCTGCGTGGCGACCGACGTCGCGGCGCGCGGTCTGGATCTGCCGGACCTCGGGCTGGTGGTGCATGCCGATTTGCCGACCAACAAGGAAACCCTGACGCATCGCAGCGGCCGCACCGGACGCGCGGGCAAGAAGGGCATATGCGTGCTGCTGGTGCCGCATCCCAAGCGTCGGCGCGCGGAACTGCTGCTGGCCTCTGCCAATATCCGCGCTGCGTGGTCGGGTGCGCCGACCGCCGCCGAGATTCGGGACCTCGACCGCGAACGGTTACTGGCCGACCCGATTCTATCCGATCCGGCGTCCGATGACGACCTCGCGTTGGGGCGGTTGCTGCTCGATCGCAGTTCCCCCGAGCATGTGGCAGCTGCGTTGATTCGGTTGTACCGGTCGCAATTGCCGGAAGCGCAGGATGTCGCCGACGTCACCCCCGTGCAGGAGCGGCGGGAGGAAGTGCGAAGCTACAAAAACACCGAGCGAGCCGCCCCCGCCATCCGCGAAAAGCATGCTCGGCCTGTGAATACCACGTGGTTCAGCCTGAATGTCGGCCGGCACGGCAATGCCGATCCTAAGTGGATTCTACCGTTGGTCTGCCGACTCGGGAATGTGACCAAGGCCGAGATCGGGGCGATCCGCATCTTCGATACCGAGACAAAATTCGAACTGGCGTGGGACAGCGTGAGCGGCTTCCTGGCCTCGGTCGGCGCGTCCGGTGAGACGGAGATTATCTTCGAGCGCACCACCCCCGCCAATCAGGCGCCGCCGCGCTCCGGCAAGTATGGCCCGCAACGGCCCGAGGGTGCGGTCACACCGCGCGCTTTCGCCAAGCCGGGCGCCCGTCCCTACGTTAAGCCGACCGGTCCGAAGCCGTTCAATGCCGCGAAGCCCCGGCGCGCCAAGGGTTGACGCCAGCGCAAGGCGCAATCATTTAGAGCGGGTTCAAAACGCGAGGCCGGCCGGATCGATGGTCGAGATTTTCCGTAAGATCTTGATTGTTCTCTGCGTGTTGGCGATGGCGACCGGCAATGCCGCCGCCTTCGCTGGGCCTAACGCATGCGACGATATGGCGAACGGGCACAATCGTCATCATGGTCCGTCGCGGGATGGCGGACATGCGGACGGGTTGCCCTGCTGTACCGGGGTCTGCGTCATTTCGACCGCTCTGCCGTCGGCCGCGATGCTGGAAATGGCAGCTTCCCCCGGCATGCCCGTGAGCTACTGGCCGGCGGTAGACCGGTTGATCGGCCGTGTTTCCCCACCTGATTTCGCCCCGCCAAGACCGAGCATCCGAACCGAACCCGTCGCCCTATGCGGGCTTCGGGTGCGGGACGGCTGTGCCATTGCGATGGCGAGGCGGTGAATATGCTCGCCCTTCGGGGCGGTTCGAAATTCAGGCACTGGATGCTTTAACATGACGAAATATTCTTTCTCCGTATCGCTATGCGGTCTGAGCATGCTCGCGCTCGCGGCTTGCTCGAATCCGGCTGAGGCTCTTTCGGGTGTCTCCGCCATTCCCGGGATCGATCTGGGCGGATCGGGGCGCGTACGATCGGCCGATGCGACGACCGATGCGGCTGCGGCGGTGCGGCCGGTGCGCGATGGCGGTGTCGAAACTCAGGCTGTTGGGGTGGCGAACGCGGTCGATCCGGTTCGGCACAAGATTACGCTGACCCACGAACCGATCCCGTCGATCGGTTGGCCGTCGATGACCATGGAATTCGCGGTGGCGCCGTCCGTCGATCTAGGCGGTGTGCAGCCGGGGTCTCGGGTGGATTTCACGATGGAGAAGGGCAAGAACGGGCGGTACGAGATCCAGTCCGTGCGGCCGGTCGGATCGAAGCAGTGATCGCGGGGTCCGGCGCCGGCATCGGTCGCCGGGCGCTGATCCGGGCCGGCGTGACCGCCAGTCTACTGCGCCCGGCACTGGCGGCGGATCGGGCGCCATTGGCGAGCGGCACCGATTTCGCACTGGATATCGGCCCGGTAGGCACTGCGATCGGCATTAACGGTATGACCCCCGCGCCCATTCTTCGCTGGTGCGAAGGTGAGATCGTGACGATCGCGGTGACCAATCGGTTGCACGAGCCCACGTCGCTCCATTGGCACGGTATCCGCACCCCGTCGGAAATGGACGGTGTGCCGGGCTTTAGTTTCGCGGGCATAGCGCCGGGCGCGACCTTTGTTTACCGGTTTCCAGTCCAGCAAAGCGGCACGTACTGGTATCATAGCCATTCCGGCTATCAGGAACAGCGCGGCCTTTTTGGCGCGATCGTCGTGGAGCCCAAAGACGGGTACCGGTATCGCTTCGATCGCGACTATATCGTGTTGCTGTCGGATTGGACCGATGAAGACCCGGCAACGATTCTAAGCAATCTCAAGTTCCAGAGCGACTATTACAATCGCGGTCGGCGCACCCTAGGCATGTTCGTCGACGATGCTCGGCGTCGGGGGCTGGGGGCGACGGTGGCGGATCGCCTCGCTTGGGGTGGCATGCGCATGAGCCCGACCGACGTTCTCGACGTCAGTGGATCGGTCTACTCGTACCGGTTGAATGGCCTGACCGTTTCCGATAACTGGACCGCGCTGTTCCGGCCGGGGGAGCGGGTGCGGCTGCGGTTCGTTAATGCCTCGGCCATGAGCATTTTCGATGTGCGTTTTCCCGGCTTGCCGATGACGATGGTGCAAGCAGATGGAAATGATATCGATCCCGTTACGGTCGACGAATTCCGTATCGGCAACGGCGAAACTTACGATGCGATCGTGCGTCCCGAGGCCGACCGCGCCTTCGCTATTTTCGCGCAGGTGGAAGATCGCAGCGGCTTCGTCGGCGGTACTCTGGCGCCGCGATTGGGCATGGTAGCTCCGATGCCGGCGATGGACCCTCGGCCACTGCGCACCATGGCGGATATGGGTATGGCCGGGATGGAACACGGCGAAATGGCCGATATGGCGGCGCCGACCGGTGTCGAAACGGGCGTCGCGATAGACAATGTCGCAGTCATGCCGGTCGATCGCCTGCACGAACCCGGCGGTGGGCTCGAAGCCAATGGGCGGCGCGTGCTGACATACGCCGACCTGCGTTCGGTGCGGGCCGGTCTGGACGGGCGCCCGCCCGAGCGCGATATCGTTCTGCATCTGACTGGGAATATGCAGCGCTATATCTGGGGGATAAACGGCAAATCGTTCTCGGAAGCCGAACCGATCGCGCTGCGGCATGGGGAGCGGGTACGGTTCACCGCGATCAACGATACGATGATGGAACACCCGCTGCATCTGCACGGTCTGTGGTGCGAGTTGGAAAACGGACATGGCGAGCGGCGGCCGTTAAAGCACACGATCCTTGTCAAACCCGGCGAAGGCCTGAGCTTTCTGGTTACTGCGGATATGCCAGGGCGCTGGGCGCTGCACTGCCATCTGATGTTTCACATGGACCTCGGCATGTTTCGGGAGGTACGGGTGTCATGACAATCCCCCGCCTTATGCTCGGTCTTATCCTGGCCATCGCGGCTACTATGTCCGCAGTGGCGGAGGAACCGGTCCATCCGATGCCGGCCATGGCGGACACTGCGATTTTCATGCACGGCGTGCTGGACCAATTCGAAAGCCGCACAGATGCGTTCCGTTGGTCCGGGGCAGCTTGGGTCGGTGGGGACCGCGACAAGTTGTGGCTTAAATCGGAGGGATTTGCCCTCGGCCGGGGGACTGTCGAAGATGGGCGGCACGAACTGCTCTACGATCGAGCAATCTCTGCCTATGCTGATTTGCAAGCAGGGGTGCGCGTCGATTGGGATTCCGGTGTCGGTCGCACCTGGGCCGCGCTGGGCGTGCAAGGTATGGCGCCGTTATTTTTTAATTACGAAGCGACGGCCTATTTCGGCGATCGCGGCCGAGCGGCGGCGCGACTGGCGGTGTCGCACGATATTGCTTTAACGCAGCGGGCGATTTTGCAGCCGTTGGTGGAGCTTAATTTCTACAGCAAATCCGACCCGGCGCGGGGGCTCGGATCGGGCCTGTCGGATATCGATACAGGATTGCGGTTACGATACGAGATAAACCGTAAAATTGCACCGTATGTTGGCATCGCTTACGCTGAAAGATGCGGCGAAACCGCCCAAATGGCTCGGCGCGCGGGCGATACGACGGGCGGCGTGCATTTTGTGTTCGGGATACGGAATTGGTTCTGATTTTGGCCGAACCCGTCCGGGTGCGTACCAACTTGCACAAATTTCGGGCGTCGTGCAGATAATGGGGACAGTATCGACGAAAGCGAGACCCATGCTAGCCGGTGAAGCCGTTGTCGCGATCTGGAACGACATACCCGACGGGACGCGGGAACAATTCTACGATTGGCACTTGCACGAACACATGCCCGAGCGTGTCGGCATTCCCGGGTTCAGGCGGGGGCGGCGGTATATCGCAATCGATGCCACCACGAAGCCCGAATTTTTCACGCTCTATGAACTCGACACCATGCAGGTCGCGCAAGGCATGGATTATGGTAATCGGCTGAACGATCCAACGTCGGCGACCGCACATGTGACGTCTCGGTTTCAGAACACCTTCCGCGCACTATCGCGGGTGTTGGTGAGCCATGGACCGGGGAGCGGCGGTGTCTTGTTGACCATTCGCTTTGGCTGCGACGCGCAACATATTTCCGGCATCAAGGCGCTGGTGCGTGCGGCCGGGCAGGCATCGCGAGTGACCGGGGCGCACTTCTGTCAAGGCGATGCTGGGGCTTCGTCTAAGCCGACGACGGAGTATCGGGGGCGCACCGATATTCAGCCTCCGCCGGATTGTTTTTTGATGATCGAGGCCACCGACGCGGATGCGCTGTCGCAGATCGTGCTGGACAGGGCAATGACCGGTGCCGGTGCGACGGGACCGTTCGAGCGGGGCGTTTATCGGCTGGAGTACACCCGCACTAAGACCGGTTTCGCGCCCTGAAAACGCTTTAGCGGCGATCCAGGCTGAAGCGGCCAGCGCCGAGCATGAATAGCTGCAAGAAACCACCTGCCATGCAGACATTTTTCAGGAATTGGATGAGCTGCGTTCGGTCGCCCGGATGGTAATGCGCGACCATCGCCGTCGCGATGCACCAACACGCCAGCAGCAGTGCCGCCGGTTTGGTTTTCCACCCCACCAAAATTGCGAGACCGCCGAGCAACTCGACGGCCACGGTAACGGCGTAGGCCAGCGGGGGATTGGGTAGGGCTAGCTTGTCGAAATAGGCGATCGTCGCGGTGTGGGTCAGGGCCTTGGTATAGCCGGCCTGAAGGAAAATCGCGCTCATGAGCGCGCGACTCAGCAGCGCGACGACGCCGTTCAACATGGGTTAGCCGACGATTTCTGTGCCGGCGAAGAAATACGCGATTTCGATCGCTGCATTCTCGGCGCTGTCGGACCCGTGGACCGAATTCGCTTCGATGCTTTCGGCGAATTTCTTGCGGATGGTGCCCTCGGCGGCGTTGGCGGGGTTGGTGGCGCCCATCACGTCGCGGTTGGCGAGAACGGCGTTCTCACCTTCCAGGACCTGCAC
>JBAXFK010000077.1:0-16403 GCA_037139955.1 Rhodospirillales bacterium | reverse complement strand
TCCTGATGGAAGGCGATGTCCCCCGTGAAAGCCCCATTTTCGAGGGGCATTTTCCAGGACACCCGATCCTGCCGGGCGTTTTGATGATCGAGACGATCGCCCAGACCGGCGGCTGGCTGGTGTTGATGCATCTGCGTTTCGCCGCCATGCCCTTTTTGTTGCAGGTGGAAAAGGCGAAGATGCGTAACTTTGTCTCCCCTGGGCAGCGGTTGGAAACCACCGCAAAACTGATCCACGACGGGTCCGGCTACGCGGTGATCGCGGGCAGTATTTCGTCCGACGGCAAGAAAGTCTGCGACGCCGAAATCCGCTACCGCGTCGTACCTTTCCCGAACGACACGCTTCGGGAAACTATGTTCGAAACGGCGCGCCGTATCGGTGTGGCCGAGGAATACCTGACCCATGCATGACCGCGACGCCGTCATCACCGGAATCGGCCTGATCTCTTGCTTGGGGGAGGGGGCAGATGCCCATTGGGACGCGCTGAACGCCTTTACCCCGCAGATCGACGACACGCTCTTCCCCGGCTTCCCGGTCCATCCGATGACCGCGCTGGCGCTGGATAAGCATATCTCGAAGCGGGAACAACGGCAGATGGAGCCATGGCAGCGCTTCGGCACCTTCGCTGCGGGTGCGGCTTTGGAGGCCGCCGGGGTGAAGGGCAACGCCGAATTGCTGGCGAAAATGCACATGATCGTCGCCGCCGGCGGGGGCGAACGCGATTACGCGACCGATGAAGCTATTCTGTCCGGCCTGCCCAAAGCCGCCGATCCTGCCGCCTATCTGAACGAACACCTGCTGAGCGACCTCCGCCCCACGCTGTTCTTGGCGCAACTGTCGAATCTGCTGGCCGGCAATATCTCGCTGGTGCATGGCGTTGTCGGCTCGTCGCGGACTTTTATGGGGGAGGAATCCTCCGGCACCGACGCCATTCGCATCGCCTGCGCCCGAATCGGCGCGGGCCAGGGCGATCTTTTTCTCGTCGGCGGATCCTACAACGCGCAACGGCCGGACGGGCCGCTCCAATACGAAATGGGTGGCACATTATGGAAAAAGCCCTTCGCCGGCGTGTGGGCGCGACAGGATGAGGGTGGCGGGTTGATCCTCGGTTCCGTCGGTTGTTTTCTTGTCATCGAAAGCCGAGCGCATGCGGATGCGCGGGGGGCGACCAAGATGGCGCGGATTGCGGCGGTTGCCACCGATCGTAGCCGCCGCCGCAACGGCGATGCCACCGCCAACGCCTGCCGGCAGGTCGCCGCGCTTGGCACTACGTTCGCGCAGGCCTCGACCGCCGCGATCTCCGGCGCGTCCGGCGTGGCCGCGCCTACTGCGGAGGAAAAAGCCTTCCTCCACGATCTCGGCCTGCCGGTGCGGGCGGGCGGGACCGCGCTGGGGCACAGCCTGGAACCGTCCTTCATCGCGAATGTCGCCCTGGCCGCGATTACGATATCCCACGGTAAGCTGTTCCCACCGCTAGAACCGTCGGAGGTGCCGATGGACACGCCGCTCAAGGATGTCTTGGTAACGTCCTGGGGCCATTGGCGCGGCGAAGCGCTGGCCCATGTAACCGTGGCATAAGGGGGTAGCGATGCAAGACACTGATCGTCTCGGCCGCCCGGTCATCGTCGTCACGGGCATCGGCCTCGTCACCTCCCTCGGTCAGGGCGTGGAGGCGAATTGGACCGCGCTGACCGCCGGGGTATGCGGGATCGAGCGTATTTCCCGCTTCTCGGTCGCAAACATGAAGACAGCCATTGCCGGCACGGTCGATTTCGTGCCGGTCGAGGACATGTCGGCCCCCGCTTTGTCGGAACGCCTGGCCGAACTGGTGGTTGAAGAAGCCATGGTTGGGGCCGGTATCGGCGGCGATTTTCCTGGGCCGCTGTTTCTGGCACTGCCGCCGGTCGAGTTAGAATGGCCGCAACGGCAAGCCCTCGCCGCCGAGTCCGACGCTGGCGACACGGTGACTTATGCCGATCTGCTGCGCGCCGCCGGATCGGGCAATCGTCGGCAGATTTACCAACGCTTCTTGTTCGCCTCGGTGGGGGAGAACCCTGCTGCCCGCTTCGGCACACGGGGCTCGCCGATCGCGACCTCCACCGCATGCGCATCCGGCGGCACGGCTATTCAACTGGGCGTCGAGGCGATCCGGCGCGGCGAGACGGAAACTGCGCTGGTGGTGGGCACGGATGCGTCGGTGAACCCGGAAAGCCTGATTCGGTTTTCGCTGCTTTCGGCGCTGTCGACCCGTAACGACGATCCGGCCAAGGCATCGCGCCCATTCTCCAAGGACCGTGACGGCTTCATCATGGCCGAGGGCGCGGGCGCCCTAGTGCTGGAAAGCGCCGCCCATGCCAAAGCGCGCGGCGCGACCATTCTGGGAATCGTGGAAGGCTGCGGCGAAGCGGCGGACGGGTTCCATCGCACGCGTTCGTCGCCCGATGGCAAGCCTATCATAGCCTGCATGCGCAACGCTCTGGAGGATGCCGGCCTGTCGCCCGACGATGTCGGCTACATCAACGCCCACGGCACCAGCACGCCCGAAAACGACCGGATGGAGTGGGTCGGCGTTCAGGCTGTCTTCGGCGATCGTGCGTCGACGATCCCAATTTCGTCGAATAAGTCGATGATCGGTCATACTTTGACCGCTGCGGGCGCCATCGAGGCGATCTTCACCGTGCTGACCCTGAATCGCGGCGTGCTGCCACCGACGATCAACTACGACATCCCCGACCCCGCTGTACCGCTCGACTGCGTGCCCAACATCGCACGCCCTGCCTGGGTGAAGCATGCGATCTCGAACTCGTTCGGGTTCGGCGGTCAGAACGTCTGCGTGGTGATCGGCGCCGTCGCGTGAGCCAGCCCCGCGCCCTGGTGATCGGCGGTCGTCGCGGCATCGGGGCAGCGGTGGTGGACGCACTCGTTGCAAGCGGGTTCGCGGTTACATACACCTATCGCACCGATCCAGGCGCGTTCGACGCCGCCGTAACGGGTGTGCGCCTGGACCTTGCAGACCGCGCCGCCGTGGATGCTTTCGCGGCCGAGCAGGAAGACGCTCCGGCTTGGGACGCGCTGGTGCAGGTGGGCGGCACGACGTACGACACGCTCGCCGCCACGATGGACCAGGACAAGGCCGAGGCGGTCATGCAGGTCAACTACTTCGCCTTCGCCCGCATCGCTCGCGCGGCGGTCCGCCCGATGATGCGCGCTCGGACAGGGCGGATCGTGGCCATCGGGTCGGTGATCGGGCAACTCGCGAGTCAGGGGAATGCCGCGTATGCTGCATCCAAAGCCGCGCTCCTGGCCTATACGAAGACCTTGGCGATCGAAAGCGCGCGGCGCGGTGTGACCGTGAATTACGTCGCGCCCGGTTTTGTCGATACCGACATGATGGCGCCCTTCGCCGATTACCGGAAACCGACGGAAGCCCGCATCCCCGCCGGTCGCTTCGCGCAACCGAAGGAAATCGCTGCGGTCGTGGCGTTTTTGGTCGGCGCCGATGCAGGCTATGTGAACGGGGCGTATATTCCCGTGGACGGTGGCCTTACCGCGTCGGCCGGCATCCCCCGCACCTGAAGATGGGGCGGCTTGCAAAAAAATCTCTCGTTAACGCCGCACCCCAGGAGATTCGCCCATGGACCAAGCAACCGTAGACGCCTTCTGGGATGCCCGCCAACGCGGCGAGTTCTTTCCCACTGCCTTCTTCGATACGCTTAGCATCGAGCAAGCCTACGATGTCCAACTGGCTCTTATCGACCGTCGCGTGGCGGCTGGGGAGCAGCATATCGGCTGGAAGGTCGGCCTGACGTCCGTTGCTATCCAGCAGCAATTCGCGGTGCATGAGCCGGTGTTCGGCTGCATCCTGAACACCGTCCCTTCGGGTCACGTGTTTGCCCCTGCCGACACGATCCAGCCGGGTTTCGAGAACGAGCTGTGCATGCGCATCGCCCGCGACCTGCCGGCGATCGTCTCGTTAGACGAAGCCCGTGCCGCAGTCGACGCCGTTTATCCCTCGTTGGAAATCATCGAGACTCGCGGCCCTTTCACCGCGCAACTCGCTTTGGCCTTGGCCGACAACGCCCAGCAGAAAACTGTCGTGCGCGGCGCTCCGGTCTCGTTACCGGCCGAGCTTGAATCTATCGAGGCTGTGGTGACCGTTAACGGCCAGGAAGTCGGACGCGGCCTTGGGAGTGCTGTTTTGGGTAATCCGCTGCATTCCATCGTCTGGCTGGCGAAGAAGCTGGCCGAACGGGGGCGGCATATTCGGGCGGGGGATATCGTGATGACGGGGTCGTTCACCCGGCAGTTCCCGATTGCGCCGGGCGATCGTATCCATGTCGCGTTCTCCGGCATTGGGGATGTGGAAACCGCGATGACGGTGTAAAAGGCGCCGCATGCGCGCCTTACAACTGATCACCGATCGCGAACTCGCTCTATCCGAGGTCGAGCCGCCCCCGCCCCCTGTCGAAGGGGAGGTGCAGATGCGTGTCCGCTTTGTGGGGCTGAACCATATCGACGTCTGGGGCCTGCGCGGCATGGCCTTCGCCAAGCGGCTGTACCCGTTGTCGGTGGGTGCCGAGGCCTCGGCCGAGGTGGTGGCGGTCGGCCCTGGCGTGACCAACGTCGTGCCCGGCGATCGTGTTGTGCCATATTCCGCTTTGACCTGCGGTATCTGCAAGGCTTGCCGGCGCGGACGCGACAATCTGTGCGAGAATGTCGGTGGCGTGCGCGGTTTTCACGTCAACGGCTTCGCCCAGGACATGACCAACCATCCCGCGCGCCTCGTGGTTAAAATCCCCGACGGCGTGAGCTTGGAAGACGCGGCCTGCATGTCGGTCGCCTATTCCACTGTCGAACATATGCTGTTCGACAATGCCCAGCTCGAACCCGGCGAAACCGTGCTGGTGCATGCCGGCGGGTCCGGCATCGGCACCATCGCGGTGAAGATTGCCAAATCCCTCGGTTGCACCGTCATCTCCACCGCCGGGTCCGACGAAAAATGCGCTCGGGTCAAAGCCCTGGGCGCCGATCATGTCATCAATTATCGTACCGAGCGGTTCGAAGGTGCGGTGCGTAAGCTGACCGGCAAAAAAGGTGTGGACGTCGTGTTCGAGCATGTCGGCGCCGATACGTGGCAGGGATCGTTGCTGTCTATGAAACGAGGTGGCCGTCTGGTCACCTGCGGCGCGACCTCCGGCCCGTCGGGTTCGATCAATCTGATGCAGTTATTCCAACAGCAATACAGAATAACCGGCTCCTTCGGTTCGCCTCTCTCGGCGATGGTGCGCGGGCTCGATCGGATCGCTGCGGGTGTGACGCCGGTCATCGATACGATCTACGGGCTGAACGAATTCCGTGCCGGTGTCGATCGATTGGAACACCGGGACGTGTTCGGAAAAATTCTGGTCGCGCTGTGACAACGCCTCGCGTCGCGATGGCTGCGCGTTAACGCGCATGCGCCGCCAATTGACCTTGTACGGCGAACGTATCCTCGGCCGAGCGGTGAAGTGGGTCTTCCGCTTACTGCGCCACGCGAACCCGGACAGCAGCGCCGATTTCTGCGGTGCCGTGGCGCGTCGGATTGGTCCGTGGACGTCGGCGCATCGCATCGGCCAAGCCAATTTACGTGCGGCGTTTCCGGAAAAGGACGCGGCCTGGATCGAAAAAACGCTGCGGGAGTCGTGGGACAATCTCGGTCGGGTCGTTGGCGAGTACGTCCATATGGCGCGTATCTGGGATTACGATCCCGCACATCCCAATAATGGCCGCATCCTGACCGACGATGCCGCGATGTTCGATTTGTTGCGCGACGACGGTAAGCCCGCGCTTTGCTTCGCATCTCATCTGGCGAATTGGGAGCTTCCGGCGATCGCGGCCGCGGCGCATGGATTGCCCTCGGCGGTGGTCTATCGCATGCCTAACAACAAGGCCGTGGCGCGCGAAATTACCCGCATTCGGGCGCCGTTGATGGGCCGGTTGATCCGCACACGGGCGCAAGCGGCGCTGGAAATGGCATCGGCTTTGGATCGGGGGGAGCATTTGGGGATGCTGGTCGATCAGCATTTTTCCCGTGGCGTCGATGTCGTGTTCTTCGGCCGAACCTGCAAAGCCAACCCGTCGATCGCCCGTCTTGCGCGCCGGTTCGATTGCCCTGTCGTGGGTGTGCGGGTGGTGCGCCTGCCGGATCGCCGCTTCCGGATCATGGCCGAGGGTCCGTTCGACCTGCCGCGCGATGCCGCCGGTCAGGTCGATGTCAAGGCCGCGACGCAGGCGATTACCGATACGATCGAGCGCTGGGTGCGGGAGAATCCGGGCCAGTACTTATGGTTTCATCGTCGCTGGCGCTGACCTCGATTATCCCTGCCAGACCGACACGAATTTCGCTGCGTCCGGTCGCGGAATGGGGGAAACGCCGCCGACATCGGTGCCGATATAGACAAACCCCATGATCTCGTCGTCCGGTGTTAGGCCGAAGGCGGCTTTGACGGCGGGGTCGTAGGCCGCGTCGCCGGTCTTCCACATCGCGCCGAAACCGAGTGCCTTGGCGGCCAGCACGATCGTTTGGGTGGCGGCGGCGGCCGAGGCGATTTGCTCGAACGGCGCGATTTTATGGGCTTTATTCACCTTGGCTGCGGTCACGACGATGGTGGGCGCGCGCATCGCTTTGCCGCGTTCGCGGTCCAGCAAGCCGGGTTCGGCGTCGGGTTGGCGGCGCAGCAGCGATTGCGCCATCAATTCCCCGAAGGCTTCGCGGCGGTCGCTGTCGATGACGACGAAATGCCAGGGGCGCAGCCGACCATGATCGGGGGTGCGCACCGCGCTTTGGAACATGGCGTCGAGGTCGTTCCGGTTCGGGCCGGGGGCGGCGAGCTTGAGTGCCGATTCGCGGGTCAGCAAAAGGTCGAGCGCGTCCATGTCGATTTCTCCCGTTTCGGTTAGTAATTCGTTTTTGGCGCGCCCTGGTGGATTCGAACCACCGACCCACAGCTTAGAAGGCTGTTGCTCTATCCAACTGAGCTAAGGGCGCGCATAGGGTGGGACATTACCCCCCGGTCTTTGCCACGATCATCTGCACCAAATCCCCCACCGCCTGCAAGCTGTCCAACTCGCGCGTGTTGAACTTGATCTTCCATTTTTCCTCGCTCGCCATGACGATCTCGATCTGGCGGAACGAGTCCCAGCCCTGCACTTGTTTCGCCGTCAGCGTCGGCGCCAACACGATATCGTCGCGCATGAAAACGTCGTGGAAGACCTCGGTCAGATCTTTATAAACTGCCGCCTCGTTCGCCATCGTTCTAACCCTCGGTCACGTGAATGAATGTGTCGGCCGGCTCGAAGGTGGATAGATCGAGCAAGTTGCGGCTGCCACCGCTTTCGTTGGCGGCGGCGACAGTGAAACCCAAACGCGCGTAATGATCCTTGACCATGCCGTTCTTCTTGGTCGGAATATACTCCCCAACCAAACGTTTTGCCCCCAGTCGCTTCGCCTGCTCGGCGATCAGATTGAGCGTGGTCGGCTCCACCTGTCGGCCCAGCACGCGGCAACTCATGAGCCACGTGTCGATCGTCAGGTCCTTGGTTTCCTGCAAGCGCCCGATCACGATGGCGATCACGCCATTGTCGCCGAACCGGTCCAGCAAGCGTAGCTGCAACCCGAAGGCGTTGGGGTCGGCCATGACGGCCAACACGTCTTCGTCGGTATAGCGGCGGGTGGTGAGGTTGAATTGGTTCGATTTATTGATCAACTGCACGATGCGCTGCAAACCGATACGATCGAAGGGCCGCACGGTGAGGTTCATCTCCAACCCGCGCAAATAGGCCGGCAGATCGGTGGCCGATGCTTTCAAGGCGTCGCGTGCCTTGTTCCCCTGGTATTGGCCGGTGCGCTCGCGGTCTTCGTCGGTGACCGACAAACCCTCGAAATAGCCGGCATCGGATAAGGCGATGGGGTAGCCAACGGGGTCGTCGGACACTTCGGGCACTGCGACCATGGGCAGTTCCTGGCGCACCAGATTTCGCTCGAACGGGTTGTCGTCGATGAATACCAGCGAATCCAACCCGATATTCAGTTCTTCCGCGATGGCGCGGATATTACCGGCCTTGTCGGACCAATTGGCGACGAAACTGGCGATATCGCCGCGCCGGAGCGTCATTTCCGGGTGCTTTTCGAACGGTTCGACCGCGTTGGCTTCGTCGTTTTTGGAGCAGACGGCTAAGATGATCCCGCGCCGGGTGAGTTCGCGGCAGTATTCCTGGAATGCCGTATAGGCCTCGCCGAGGGCGCTGCCCTGGCCGATGGCGATGCCCTCCATCCCGTCGTCGCCGATGACGCCGCCCCAGACGGTGTTATCGAGGTCCAGCACCAAACATTTGAACGATCGGCCTTGCTTGGCGGCCAACCAGCGGCCCACCAAATCGCCGTAGAGCGGCGCAGCGGTGGGTGCGACTTCCTGCTTCGAGCGGTGCCACAGCGCGCTGTCGTGCCAAGCCGCCACGCCATCGCGTACGGCGCGGTCGTCTACCGTCAGGATATCGACCCCGTCCGCTTCGGCCATCGTTCGCAACGCTGCGTTCAAACACGTCACGAAGTGGGCGCGCGACCCTGGCAGTCGGTGCTCGTTGAGGCCGAGGATCGGCAGATGTACCGGCAACGCGGCCTGCTGGATGACCGGGCATTTGAACGCGTCCCGCGCCAGTTTCCAGGTTTCCCGGATGTGGGATTGCGCGTCTTGCAACGCGGCTTTGGCAGCGGCTTCGTCCATGCCGGCGGTGACACCCGCAGTCAGATGGTAGGCGTCCAGCGCGAGCAGCACAGCGGTGGGCTTGAACGCGTGCAGGCCGGACTCGGGATCGGCGAGTTCCTGCAAATACTGGCCGTAATCGGCCTCATAGGTGTCGATCCAGATGCCGCGCCGCAGCCCGGCGACACGGATCGCCGGCAGCAAATGGGTCAGGGTGCTAGAACCCAGCACCGCGAGGCGCACGGGCTTGGTCGCCAGTCCCTTCGGCGCGGCGAGAAACGTGCGGCGGGCCGCCTCATCCAGGGCGTTGGTCAGGACAAAATTGATCCGCCCGTTCGCCAGCGCGACCGCTTCGTCCCACGCTGTGGCGGTATCGTTGCCAAGGGCACGCAAACGTAGGCGCCAATCGGGGATCGTGGGTAGCCAATGGAGGTCTGTCATCGGGCACCTTTAGCCGTCGCAGCTGGGGCAATCATCGCAAATAGGGCTCCCACCGGATGTATTTCAGCAGATAGTCGCGAAACGTCCATTCGTGGCCGTGCCAGCGATATCGCTGATCGGGATCGTACCATGTCAGGCCCAGCCGTTCGGCGACCAGCGGGTGGATCGGCATCATTTCGACGTCCTGGCCACGGTAATGCCGCAGCAGGAAATCCGTCTCTTGCCGTGCCCGCAGGATTTCGCCGGCGGTCAGCCCCTCGGTGCGCGCGATCAGCTCCTTCAGCAGATGCCCGGTCGGCAACGCCGTGAGGTGGCTGGAGGTGTGGAAAAGTCGGCGGGTGCGGAAATTCTCCTCCACCCAATCCCAAATCGGGATATCCGCCAGCGCATCCGTCGCCTTACCGCGCATGCCGTCGATCCGTAGCCGGCGGTTGAGGTCCGGCATCTTCTCGGAGCTGAGTTGCATGTAACGGTCGAAAAGTGCGTCGTCCGACAGGTCCTCGTTCGCGAGGGAGGCGGCGATGGAGTCCGGCCAGGGATAGAAGTCTTCGTTCCGCACGGCCTGGCGCGGATCGGCGCCGGAGAACGGCCACAGGCATAGAATGCTGAGCGGTGGGTATTTTACCACTTGGCAGCCCGGCGGGATGCGGCTTTCGAGAATTTTGCGGTTCGCGGTCGGTTCGCCGCTTTCTACTTGGTTCCATACGACCGTCACGTCGGCGAAAAATGCCTCGGTATACAAAGTGTCCCAATCGCGCGGCGTTACCACGTGCAGGGCAACGACCTTAAGGTCGAATTTGTCCCGTAGCCCCGGCAAATACTGCGCGACGTGGCCGATATGTTCGCCCTGGCAATTGCCGTAAATCAGGATGGAGGGCTTGGCGCCGCTCGTGGAGGTAGTCATGGCAGCCACGGGCTCCAGCGGATGTAGCGGAGAATATAGTCGCGGAAAGTGAAATCGTTGCCCAGCATGTGGTAGCGCATATCCGGCGACCACCAGCTTAGACCGAAATGCCGCCCGACCCGAGGATGCACTGGCAACCCCTGATGCGACGCGTGCCAATGCAGCAGCAAGCGATCCAGCGCCGCGTTCGTTGCCTCCGCGTCGGCCAAAGCGGCGAGTTCCGGTGTTTCCAACAACTGCCGCACAATCGGTGTCAAACGCTCGTGCGGCGTTGCGAACAGCCGGTCGGTGCGGAAGCGGGCATCGATGAAGGCGGCTAGCTTAACGTCGCAGACCGCGTCGTCCCGTTGCCATTGCAGCAAGTCGTTGGCGTAACCGCGGTCGAGGTCGATGTCGGCCACCTCGGTCAGTTCTAGATATGCATCGAACAGCGCATCGTCGGTCATCGCCGTTCCGGCCAACGAGGCGGCGATCGGGTCGGTATGGCCATAGCGACCACCATTATAGATCGGCGGCTCCGGCACCAACCGCTCGTCGCGTCCTCGGAACGGCCATAGCGCGTGGCAGCCGCTGGTGGCGAAGGTGCGGATCGCACAATGGGTCGGCAGGAGCGCCCGCAGACCGCTTTTGACCAGCGTGCTGCCAACGGTTGTTTCCTCGAAATAGACGTCGATATCGTTCAACCAGCCGGTCGGCAGCCGCTCTTGGATGGCTTCGACGGTGCTGCCGACGTCGAGCCGCTCGATCTTTATCTTGCCGCGCAGCGGCGCCAAGCGGGACAGGATTTGGACGATCTGATTGGACAAATGGAACCCGGTCACGGCGATCCGCAGCGGCCCGGTCCGGATCGGGGCGGGGGTTCGGACGACCGGCGTGGGCGCCACGACGGGTGGCGGTGGTGGCGGTTCGGCGGCTTTACCCAACAAATCCGCCAATTCTGCAGCCAGCAACCCGAATCCTGGAAATTGCTCGACAGCACCGCGCAGCACCGTTTCCGCTTCGTCCAGGCGTCCCAGTCCCCGCAACGCTCGGCCTAAGCCCAGTGCCGCTGTCGGTTGATAGGGGAAGCGTTCGCGGATCCAGCGGAATATGCGTTCGGCCTCGGCGAAGTTACGGATGGCGATGGCGATCCATCCGCCTTCCATTGGCGGGCCGGGATTTTCGGGGAAACGGGCCATGGCCTCGGTCAGCAACTGCCCGGCCTCATCGAGTTTATTCGCATTGCTCAGCGCGACTGCGCCGCCGGTATAGCCGCCGACATGATCGGGGAAGTGGGCGCGGATCGCCTCCCACAGCGCGATCGCCTCGGCGTAGCGGCTCTGGTGCGTGACGCTCCAGGCTAGCTCGATCTGGATTTCCACGCGATGAGGGAAGCGTTCTGCGGCTTGCCGTAAAGCGGTTTCCGCTTCGGGCAAGCGTCGCAATTCCCGCAGCGCGTGTGCCTGACCGGTATAGGCATCGGGCCGATCGGGGAAGCGTTGCGTCACCGTTTGCCAGCGACGAAGAGCTTCCGGCCAATCCCGTCGGACAACGGCGAGTTGGGCATATTCAATCGCCGGCTGCTGCGCCTGCGGGAAGCGGTTGGTGGCCTCGGTCAGCACGGC
Source organism: Rhodospirillales bacterium (assembly GCA_037139955.1). GTDB lineage: Bacteria > Pseudomonadota > Alphaproteobacteria > Acetobacterales > Acetobacteraceae > Rhodopila. The sequence continues at coordinate 4,713 of JBAXFK010000077.1, read as the reverse complement.
ATCGGCTTCGTCGAATCGCTGGGCATCGCGCAAGGCGGCGCCCCCGCCGGTATAGCCGAGCCAAAAGTCGGGCATGCGGCGGCGTACTTCGGCCCAACGTTCGATGGCTGCGGGGACATCCCGGCGGGCATTCGCCATCCAGGCCAGTTCGACGAGGAGCGAGATTTCGTTCGGGAACCGCGTCTCGGCCTCGGTCAGTAGGATTTGGGCGGCATCGATCTGTCCGGATTCGCGCAGGGTGACCGCCGCGCCGGTGTATCCTGCGGGATGGGTGGGGAATGCCTGTCGCACCCCGGCCCAGCGCGCGATGGCTTCGGCGACGGCGTGGCGGCGATGGGCGACCCAGGCGTAGTCGATGGCGATGCCGGCATTGTCGAGGAAGCGCTGCTTTGCGGCGTCCAACAAGGCGTCGGCCTCATCGTAGCGGGCGGCTTCCATCAGCGCGAAGGCGGCCCGTTGGAACGGTTCGGGCGAGTCGGGAAACCGGTCGCGTAGTGCGGAGAATAGGGCGAGACCGCCCGCGAGGTCGCCGGCCGACAACGCCGTCTGCGCCGCGTCCAGCCCTCGCCCTAGCGTTTCGGTCGTAGGTGCGGCGATTGCCGAGTCGCTCATGCCGCTCTCCTGCCGGCACGGGGTCGATATCCCCCGCCGGGCGCGTCGTCATAACGCGCCGGGCGAGGGCATTACCAGAGCTTCGGCGATCAATGTCCCGCGTTGGCACCCGAGAAGTCGGGGGCGGCAAGACCGGATGCCTCCAACTGCGCGACCAGCGCCGCTTTCAGCCGTTCCAGACCGGCTTCCGAAGACGCCTCGCATCGCGCGACCAACACTGCTTGGGTGTTGGAGGAGCGTAACAGCCACCAGCCATCGGCGGTCAGCACACGGACGCCATCGGTTTCGGATACCGTCGCGCCATCGGTTTTCAGGCGTGCGGCGACTTCCTTTACCACTTCGAACTTGCGACGGTCGTCGCAATCGAAGCGCAGTTCGGGCGTATTGATCACTTGCGGCAAGGCTTTGCGCACGTCGGATAGCTTTGTCGCGCCGAGGCGGGCGACAATCCCGAGGGTGCGCACCCCGGCATACAGCGCATCGTCGAAGCCGTACCATTTATCGGCGAAGAAGATGTGTCCCGACATTTCGCCGGCCAGCGGGGAGCCGGTTTCGGCCATTTTCGACTTGATGAGCGAGTGCCCGGTTTTCCACATCAGCGGTGCGCCGTCGGCCTTGCCGATCTCATCGAACAACACTTGGCTGGCTTTGACGTCGGCGATGATGGTGGCGCCGGGATGGGTCTTCAGCACATCGCGGGCCAGGACGACCATCAGTTGGTCGCCGAACATGATCGCGCCGGTATCGTCCACCAGTCCGATGCGATCTGCGTCGCCGTCGAAGGCAATGCCGATGTCGGCGTTCTGCGCGTGGACCTCGGCGATCAGTTGCTGGAGGTTGGCGGGCACCGTCGGGTCGGGGTGATGCGCGGGGAAATTGCCGTCGATTTCCCCGTTCAAAACAGTGTGATGGCCGGGCAGGCGCTTGACCAATTCGACCAGGATGTCGCCGGCCGAGCCGTTGCCGTTGTCCCAGACGACTTTCAGGGCGCGGTCGCCGCCGTCCCAGTCTTGTGCCAGACGCGCCAGATAGGCCTGGGCGACGTCCAGTTGCCGTTCGGAGCCGGTGGCTTCGGCCACCGTGTCGCCCGCCGCCGCCATGATCCCGAGATCGCGGATCTGGGTGCCGAAGAACGGCTTCTTGCCCAGCATCATCTTGAACCCGTTGTAATTCGGCGGGTTATGGCTGCCGGTGATCATGATTGCGCCGCCGGTGCCTTGGGTGGCGGCGGTGAAGTATAGCATCGGGGTTGGGCCCCGGCCGATGCGCACGACGTCCATCCCGCTGGCGCGCAGACCCTTGACCAACGCGGTTTCCAGCGCCGGGCTGGACAGACGGCCGTCGTAGCCGACGGCAACCGAGGTGCCACCGTCGCGCGCGACGATCGTGCCGAAGCAACGTCCGATGGCGAAGGCGTCGGCCTCGTGCAGGGTTTGGCCGATAATGCCGCGAATGTCGTATTCGCGCAGGACAGTGGAGTCGAAATTATGGGAAAATGGCATCGGGATCACTTCGTATATTTGGGCAGGAAAGCACGCACCGCGTCTGCCAGATCGGGGCGGGCCAAAGCAAAGGCAATCTGCGCTTCGAGGTAGCCGGCCTTGTCGCCGCAGTCGAAGCGGGTGCCTTCGTAGCGCAGGCCGTGGAAGGGCTGGGTACCGATGAGCTTGGCCATGCCGTCGGTCAACTGGACTTCGTTTCCGGCACCGCGCTCCATTTTCGCCAGATGGCCGACCACTTCGGGCATCAGCACGTAGCGGCCGATGATCGACAGGTTGGACGGGGCATCGGCCGGGGCGGGCTTTTCCACCAGTCCCCGAACCTCGACCAGGCGGCCATCGTCTTTGCCGGTTTTCAGGATGCCGTAGCGATTGGTGTGCTCGCGCGGGACCTCGGTTACCGCGACGACATTGCCGCCTGTTTCCCGGTAGGCGTCGGCGAGTTGCTTCAGGCAGGCGGTTTCCGACAGCACCAAATCGTCCGGCAATAGAATGGCGAAGGGGTCGTCGCCGATGAAGGCGCGCGCGCACCAGATGGCGTGACCGAGGCCCATCGGCACTTGCTGGCGGACGGTGACCATCGAACCCGGTTCGACCTGTGTACCTTTCAGTTGCTCCAACGCTTCGACCCGGTTGCGCTGGCGCAGGGTGGCTTCGAGTTCGAACGCAATGTCGAAATGTTCGACCAGAGCGGTTTTACCGCGGCCGGTGACCATGCAGAATTGGTCGATACCGGCGGCGCGGGCTTCCTCGATAGCGTATTGGATCAAGGGCTTATCGACAACCGGCAGCATCTCCTTCGCCATCGCCTTGGTGGCGGGCAGGAAGCGGGTGCCGAGACCGGCGACGGGTAGAACAGCTTTGCGTAAGGGTTTTATCACGGAAGAACTCCAATATTCGGTAGCGCTATCTGACATGGGCTGCGGGCCAAATTGTGGCAGAATGTCGGAAGCGGCAGGGGCTTGGGCCGATGCTGGCGCGGGCAATGTGCCTAGCTCCTGCGAGCAATAAATCCTTAAAGTCGTGAAATGCCGTTACTCTAGAAGGCTCCCCCAAATCCCCCTCACCCCATCAAAACATCCCGCGCTTGATTGATCCTTGTTGCCAGCCAATCCGACCCGCCATGGTCCGGATGTGCCGCCATCATCAACCGGCGATGGGCGTCCTTTATTTCGGCGTCCGACGCGCCCGGCTTCAGCCCGAGGACCTGATAGGCCTCCACGGCCGTCATCGTACCGTTGTCGCGCGGGGGTTGCCGAGCGAAGGGGTTCGGTTGGGGGCCGGGGCCTTGGCCGGCTTTGAATTGTTGCCATAACAGGGGGCCGAATAGCAGCAGCGCGCTGATGGCGATCCCGCCTCGCCCGGTGACGATAAGCAGCAGCGCAAGGCTCAGGCCACCCAGCGCCAGCATCCAGGCGAGTAGCGATTTGATCGATTTGACCTTGGCTTTCTCGAACGCGCGCAGACCGCCCATGAAGACAAACAGCGCCGCAGCCCCGATCAGGAACCAGACGATCATCCGCCGCGCGCTTTGTGGGATTGTGCCTCGACCACTGCCAGAGCGCTCAGGTTGACGATACCGCGCGCGGTGACGCTGGGCACGACGACATGGATCGGCTTGGACATGCCCAACAGGATCGGCCCCACTGGCAGGCCGTCGGCGGCGGCTTTCAGCAGATTGAAGGCTATGTTGGCGGCATCCAGCGTCGGCATGATCAGCAAATTCGCCGATCCCGTCAGTTGGCTATCCGACACCGCTCGGTCGCGGATCGCTGCCACCAAAGCGGCGTCGGCATGCATTTCGCCGTCGATCTCCAGCCGGGGCGCGCGGTCCCGGATCATCCCCAGGGCGCGGCGCATCTTGCGGGCGGATTCGCTGTCGGAGGCGCCGAAGCTGGAGTGCGAAACCAGTGCCGCTTTCGGAATGACCCCGAAGCCGCGCACAGCCTCCGCTGCTAGCAGCGTCATCTCGGTAATCTGCTCGGCGGTCGGATCGACGACCATGTAGGTGTCGCAGATGAACAATACGCCGGTCGGAATAATCAGCGCCGACAGCGCATAGATGCGGTTCACGTCGGACCGGCGGGGCACGATCGGGAGAATATATTGGATTTGTCGCCACCAATCGGCGGTGCCGCCGCAGATCGCGGCGTCGGCCAAACCGGCATGCAGTAGCATCGCCGCCGCGACCGATCCGCGTGTCGCGATTCGCCGGGCGGCGGATTCCGGGGGAATGCCGCGGCGTCCGGCGAGACGCTGATACTCGGGGATCAGCCTGTCGAACGTGTCGTGATCGCGCGCGGGGTCGAGCACCGTGACCGAACGCCCGACGTCCAGGCGTAGGCCCATGTCCTTGATTTTCGCGGCGACGCGGTCGTGCCGGCCCAACAGGATCGGGTGGGCGATGCGGTCGTCGACCAGGGTTTGGGCGGCGCGGAGGACGCGCTCGTCCTCGCCCTCGGCATAGACGATGCGCTTGGGATCGCGGGCGGCGGCGGAGAACACCGGCCGCATCAACGAACCGGAGCGGAACACGAACCGTTCGAGTTCCCGCCGGTAGGCGTCGAAGTCCACGATCGGACGCCGAGCGACACCGGAGGCC
>JBAXFK010000076.1:0-16789 GCA_037139955.1 Rhodospirillales bacterium | reverse complement strand
CGGCGACGCGGCGGGTGCGCGCGCTGCGGCGCGGGCGGCGGAACTGGCGCTGCCGTTGTTGGCGCCCGACCGGACGCTGAAACTGGCGACGCTGCCGTCCGGGGAGGATCCGGACAGTTTGGTGCGTCGGCAGGGGAAGGCGGGATTCGATGCAGTGCTGGACGCGGCGTCGCCGTTGGCCGATGCGCTGTTCGATTTGCTGCGCCAAGCCGGTGGCGACGGCACGCCGGAAATGCGCGCCGCCTTCCGCACGCGGTTAGAGGAGGCCGCCAAGCGTATTCCCGATAAATCGCTGGCCAGCGAATATCGTGGCGCTCTGCTGGACCGATTCTTCGCTAGTCGGAAACGCACGCCGCCCGGACGCCAAAGCAAAGGCTTCGCACCCCAACCGCTCGGGCGCGTCGCGCCGCGTCCGCATCCGGCAATGGATATCACGGCGCAGGAGCGTGGCCGAATTTTGACCGCGATCCTGGTTCGCCACCCATCGCTTCTGCACGATGTCGAACATGCTTATGTCGATTTGGACCTGAACGACGCGCACGCGCGGGTGCGGGATGCGCTACGGGAATGGTCATCGCACCGAGCGAACCTTGACTCTAACGACCTTATGGACCACCTGTCATCGGCTGGACTATCGGCGGAAGTTGGGCAGGTTATGGCAGCGGTTCCGGTTCCCCTCCCGGAATGCGCAGCCCCGACCGCAATGCCGGCGGAAGCCGCGACAGGATGGTGGCATATCTTCGGGTTCCTCAACGTGGACCGCTTGCGGGAAGAGCTGGCCTTGGCGGAAGCCGAGGTCGGGCGAAACCTGACAGGCGATACAGTCCGTCGGCAGGTCGCTCTGAAGGAAGCACTGTTGAAGGTGCAGCGCGGCGAGCCGGACGGGGTGGACCTCGCCGCTGCCTGAAATTGGGGCCATGCCCCGCACGATATAGGAGTGACTTGAGCGATGGCGACGAAACCGACGACCGGTACCACCGAAGCCGTGACCGCCGAACAGGACGTTGAGTCCAATCTGCTGGACACCCAGACCGTCGCCGTCAAGAAGCTGATCGCCAAAGGCAAAGAGCGTGGTTACATCACGTTCGACGAGCTGAACGCCGTGTTGTCCCCCGAGCAGAATTCGTCCGAACAGATCGAAGATGTGATGGCAGGGTTCTCCGAGATGGGAATCCAGGTTGTTGAATCCGAGGAAAGCGAAGAAGGCGACGCACCCGCCGCGAAGGCCGAAAAAGCCGAGGAAGAGGAAGCCGAAGAGCAGACCGGCAACGTCGACGAAGCGAGCCTCGGCCGCACCGACGATCCCGTCCGTATGTATCTGCGCGAGATGGGTAGCGTCGAACTGCTTTCGCGTGAGGGCGAAATCGCCATCGCCAAGCGGATCGAAGCCGGCCGCGACATGATGATCAACGGGCTGTGCGAAAGCCCGCTCACGTTCAAGGCGATCATTTCCTGGCACGACCAGCTTAAAGCCGGGCGGATGCTGCTGCGCGATATTGTCGATCTCGAAGCGACGCAGGGTGCCGGTGCCCCCACCGCCGATGCCTCCGGGGAGATCGAAGAGGGGGCGCCCCCGATCGAAGCCTTTGCGCCGCCGCCGGAGGATATGGGCGACGACGAGGAAAACGAGGGACCGAGCATGTCCCTGTCGGCGCTCGAGGAGAAGCTGAAGCCGGAAGTGCTTGCGAACTTCGAAGAGATCGAGAACCTCTACAAGAAGCTGCACAAGATGCAGCACCGTCGCCTTGAAACCATGACATCGGGTGAGGATCTCACGCCACGGTCCGAGAAGGGCTACGAAAAAATCCGCGAGGAACTGGTCCAGAAAGTCGGTCAGGTCCGCCTGCATAACAACCGGATCGAGGAACTGGTCACGCAGCTCAAGCAGCTGAACCAACGTCTGACCACGCTCGAAGGCCAGTTGATGCGCATGGCCGAGGGCTGCAAGGTCAATCGCGAGGAGTTCCTGAAATTCTATCGCGGCGCCGAGCTGGATCCGAACTGGTTGGAAAGGGTGGCGGTGCTGTCGGGCAAGGGCTGGCGCCTGTTTGCTGCCAAACACCCGACCGATATCGGCAACGTGCGCTCCCAAATCTCCGCCGTTGCCACCGACGCCAGCCTGCCGATCGCCGAATTCCGCCGCGTTTACATGACGGTGTCGCGCGGCGAACGCGACAGCGCCCGCGCCAAGAAGGAGATGATCGAGGCTAACCTGCGGTTGGTAATCTCGATCGCCAAGAAATACACCAATCGTGGGCTGCAATTCCTGGATTTGATTCAAGAAGGCAATATCGGCCTGATGAAGGCCGTGGATAAATTCGAATACCGCCGGGGATACAAGTTCAGCACCTACGCGACATGGTGGATCCGGCAGGCAATCACCCGTTCGATCGCCGATCAGGCTCGGACCATCCGCATTCCCGTGCATATGATCGAGACGATCAACAAGCTCGTGCGGACGTCGCGCCAAATGCTGCACGAAATCGGCCGCGAACCCGCCCCGGAAGAGCTTGCCGAGAAACTCGGCATGCCGCTGGAGAAAGTCCGCAAGGTTCTGAAAATCGCCAAGGAGCCGATCTCCCTGGAGACGCCGATCGGCGATGAGGAAGACTCGCATCTTGGCGATTTCATCGAAGACAAAGCAGCCGTCATTCCGTTGGATGCTGCGATCCAGGCCAATCTGCGCGAAGCGACCACGCGGGTTTTGTCGTCGTTGACCCCGCGCGAGGAGCGCGTGCTGCGGATGCGCTTCGGCATCGGGATGAATACCGATCACACGCTGGAAGAAGTCGGCCAGCAGTTCAACGTGACTCGCGAGCGTATTCGCCAGATCGAGGCCAAGGCGCTGCGTAAGTTGAAGCACCCGAGCCGTAGCCGGAAGCTGCGTAGCTTCTTGGACGACTGAAGGCTTGCACGCCACAAATCGATACCGCATCGGCATCGACACCTGATATCGTTTCCTCCCTCGGGAGGAAACGATAGTGGCCGAAGCCCTGCGTATACCCATTACAAACGCTCTGACGGGCGGACAATTCGCGATGGTCATCGCGGTGGGCAGCCAACAGCAACGGGTCAACGTCATCCTAGATACCGGCAGCAGCATGTTGGTGGTCGATGGCGCGATCTACGATCCGTCGCGCGATTCCGGGTGTGCGACTTCGCAATTTCTGGCGACCGGGGAATTCGGTTCGGGCGCTTTCCATGCCGCGATCGTGCGCACATCGGTCGGTTTGGTAACGGGCCTCGGTGCTGCCGAGCCGACGTTGGCCGGGACCGATCTGGCGATTACATACGACAGCCCACCCGGCACGTTCGATCAGGCGGATGGGATATTCGGCCTAGCATACGCGGCGCTCAACATTGGGTACCGTATGCCCGGCGATACGTGGCAAAATAAATACACAGCGGACCAATTGCCGCTGGGGCAGTCTGCGGACGTTGTGCCTTTCGCCGAACAATTATCGGCCGCGCGGATTGTCGCCGATAAATTCGCTTTCGCCGTACGCCGATCCTTGGTGCGGGACGCTTTGGAGGATCCGGCGACCGATCCTTTGAACCAAGGGGTTTTCGTCCTCGGCGGTGGGGCGGAGTGTACCGATCTATACGCCGGACCGCTCGCCTCCGTCGGAGTGGTGCACGAGCGATATTACAGCATCGCTTTGATCGCGATCGAGGTGGGAGATCGGTCGATCGCGGTACCGCCGAGCGCGCCCGGCGGACCGGTGGCGTCGAATGCGATTGTCGATAGTGGGTCGCCGTATCTGATGTTGGATCAAACGCTGTTCGGGCGGGTGCTCGACGCGTTCCGTGTGTTCGATCCGACGCTGGAGCCAGCGTTGGAAGCCTATTTCCAGGGTAACAGCCAGACGATCGATCAGACCCAGATCGATCTGACTAGGTGGCCGCCGTTGCGCTTGATCGTGCAAGGCAGCGAGGGCGGGCAAGTCGCCATCGAAATTGCGCCGAAGAACTATTGGCAGTTCGATGTCGGTCGGGCCGGCAACGCGGCTCCGGTGCTGATTGGCGACAATGGCAGCCTGAAGGGTCAATCGAACCTTGGCTTGCCGCTCTTTGCCGATCGGGTCGTGGTCTTCGATCGCACCGGCCCCGCAGGGCGCGGCACGATCGGTTTTGCCGACCGAGCGGAAAGCGCTGCGGTGGTTTAGAGCGTCTTCATATACTCGATGAGGGCCTTGATATCGGCTTCCCGCAGGCCAGCGTTGTTATAGTCGTGGCCGGCGTTGGAATTGCCGTCGATTTTGGTGTTGAACACGAAGGTATTACCCGGCGCGGCGCGATCGGTCGTGAACCCGACGTTTTCCGGATCGAACTCGCGCGAGCCGAGGGCGAATTCGGTCATACGCTTTGCTGGCGGCAACAGAAGCTCCCGCAGATTGGCGACCGAACCATTATGCAAATATGGCGCGGTAGCCCAAATCCCCTGTAGCGGCCGGCCTTTGTAGACCATTTTAGGCTTTTCCGGGTCGGCCTCCTTATAAGCTTTGCACGCGGCGGCTCGGATTTGTTTTGGCGAAAGCCCGGCTTGGTAGATTTTTTTGCCCGGCAGCGGCAGGCCTTTGGAGAACCCCAGGACGCCTTGGAACGCTGCGCTGGCGAGATCGAGTTTCCGGTCCAGCAGGGCACCCAGCGCTGCGTTGCCGGTCATCGTGAAACTATCGGAGGTCGGGCCGAACGTGGTTTGGTTGACGAATTCGGTCGCGTTGCCTTGGAACAAGCCGGTATTCGCCGAGTCCATGATGGCGTTGCATGCCATCCACATGTCGGTGTTAGTCGGATCGGGCCCCCCGAGGACAGGTTGCAGCACGACCGTATATTTCTCGGTCAAATCGGCGCGCGACGACGGGACCGTGTGGCAGGATGCGCACTGGGATTTGAACAATCCGCTGCCGGTATCTGCCAGCGCTTTATCGATCGGTGGCAGAACGGCAGGCCACGCCGGTGGCTGGAGGGTGGTAAGCTGCGTTTCCAGCTTCACTAAATTCGGTAGATCGATGCTGGATGTATAGCCCTGCGCGAAACCGGGTTTGTTGCGGATGGCGATATCGGCAAACACGCCGATTACCTCCCCGGTGTTGCGGACCATGGCACCGGCCCGCAATTCGTTCAGATCGATATTCGGCGCGCTACCGTTCCATTCCACCTTGTCCAGCTGCGGTACATTCCACAGGAACGGGTAGCTGACCGGCGCGTCGGACGGATTAGCGTGTTGATGTGCGACATCGGCCGGGTTCGCGACCAGGGCCACTTTGTTGAAGATATTGCCGATCGCATCCAAACGCCCGAAGCCGTAACGCAAGCCGCCCGGATTGTTCAACTTCGCGATATCGCTGTTCCACTGGGTGAGCTGCGTCAGCGCCGCGATCAACATGCCGGTATCGGCGGCGGACGCATTGGCGCCCAATACTCGGTTCGCAAAGCGATTGAACTTCGACGGGTCTTTAGCATCGATGGTTTGTGCAAGGGCTTTGTTCAGCGAATCCATGAACGATTGGAAATCGGCCAACGTCGGTGCCCCATCCACGCGCAATCGCGTCGATTTGTAAGTCAACTCGGCTGTGTGGCAGGCGGAGCAGTTCATCCCGACCCAAGGTTCGTTGTTGCTCTGATTGGCTTTCCACCGCAGTTTGGTATTGCTGAGATCGGCATCCGACTGGCAATCGACGGTGAAGCCGAGGGGAAGCGCTGGATCGTAGGGGCAATCTCTATCCGGGCTGGTCCAGCCTGCGGTCGGATTGGGTAGATAGCGGAACGAAGCGATGTAGGCGGAATCGAGGAACATCGCTGTGCTGTCCGGCTGTTCCAATGCGTCGAGCCACGCGCGCGGAATCAGCCGCGAACCTTGAGTCGCGGTCCACCATGCGACCCGCTGGGCGTCGGACCACCCCTGCGGCACCTGGGTCCAACCCGGCGTTTGCGCTCTGCTCGACCCAGTCGAGGCCAATACAGCGATAGCCGTGACAATCAGCAAACGGTTGAGATATACCACGACGTTCTCCTTCTCGTTGGTTTCTGCCGCCGTGTCGTCGTAAATCGCTAACACTTACTAAGAAGCTAACGTGGCGATCGGGGAGATTCAACAGCGAAATGGAGTCCGCGTCGGATGCGCCATCTCGCTCTGCCCTCCGATTGCGGCTAAACTATCGCGAACGAGCAGCGTGGGCGGACAGGATGGAAGCGGCGACAAGGGTGGCAGTCACGGTCACCTTCTTACGAATGGATCGGCCCCCCGCCGAACGGGCACCCGCCCTGCCGCCGGGATATCAAATCGTGCGAGCTTCCCATGCCAGCGTGCCGTTTTATCGTGATCTCTACAACACGGTCGGCGCCGATTACGTGTGGTGGCTGCGGCGCACAATGTCGGATCGCGAGCTTACCGATCTTCTGTCGGATCGGGAGGTGTCGATCCACACCCTCTACGAAGGCGGCGAACCGGCCGGCTTCTTCGAACTGGACGGGCGCAACTGGCCGGATATGAATCTGAGCTATTTCGGTCTGATGCCGCGCGCATTGGGGACGGGCATCGGCTACCGATTCTTGCGCCATTCGATCGATGCCGCCTGGGCGTCCGGCGCCAAGGGGATGACAGTCAATACCTGCACCGCCGATCACCCGCGTGCCTTGCCGACCTATATTCGCGCCGGCTTCCGGCCCATACGGCAAGCGCGGGAGCAATGGAATGTGCCAACGCGGCTGGGCTTACGAATCCCCGCGCACGTCCGCGCTTAACGCGCCTGTCATCCGTTGCAATTCTTGGGGTGTCGTGCGGAACACATGCCGGGGCGAGCCGGCGGCGGCCCAGACCGGGTCTAGCGCTAGAAGATCGCGATCCAGCAGCAGCAGCGGTGCGGATAGGTGGCCGATTGGGGACACGCCGCCCACCGCGAATCCTGTCGTCTCGCGCACCCAATCCGCATCCGCGCGCTTCAACGCAACACCCAGGGCAGACTCGGCTTTCCTAGGGTCCACCCGATTGGCGCCCGACGTAATAATCACCGCCGCCCGTCCCCCGGCTCTGAACACGATCGACTTGGCGATCTGCGCGACATCGCACCCTACGGCTGCGGCCGCATCGGCAGCGGTGCGGGTGCCGTCCGGGAAAGCCTGAATTGTGTCGGGATGCCCAGCCGCCAGCAGGGCCGCGCGCACCCGTTCTACACTTCCTTGGCCCGAACTGCCCGACATCGCCTATACCCCCGCTATGGAATCTCTCGCGCTCTATATCCACTGGCCGTTCTGTCTGTCCAAATGCCCCTACTGCGACTTCAACTCGCATGTGCGCGAACGCATTCCGCAGACCCGCTTCCGGGACGCGCTGCGGGCCGAACTGGTGTGGGAGGCCGCGCGCCTCGGCCGCCGCCGTCTGACATCGGTTTTCTTCGGCGGCGGAACCCCTAGCTTGATGGAGCCCGATACCGTCGCCCGCCTGCTGGAGGATGCTTTTCGCCTGTTCGATCCCGAACCCGACATCGAGATTACGCTGGAAGCCAATCCCACCAGCGTCGAAGCCGGTCGATTGGCCGCGTTCCGGCAAGCCGGGGTCAATCGTGCCTCGCTCGGTGTGCAAAGTCTCGACCCCGAAGCGCTGCACATGCTCGGTCGCCAGCACTCGGCGTCCCAGGCGATCGCCGCGCTGGAAGCCGCTCGGACCATTTTTCCGCGGCTGTCGTTCGATCTGATTTACGCCCGTCCCGGCCAAACCGAGACATCGTGGCGCACCGAGCTCCGGGCCGCGTTGGCGTTGGCGGCGGATCATCTGTCGCTTTATCAGCTCACCATCGAGCCGGGCACAGCGTTCGAAGGCTTGCACCGCCGTGGCGAATTGGTGTTGCCCGAGGACGACGATGCCGCGCGGCTCTATGAAGCCACCGCCGAGGAGGCCGCGTGCTTCGGACTGCTGCCCTACGAAATCTCCAACTATGCCAAGCCCGGCGCGGAGAGCCGGCACAACCTCGCGTATTGGCGCTACGCCGATTACGCCGGGATCGGCCCAGGCGCGCATGGGCGGGTGAGTGTCGGTGGACAGTTACTGGCGACGCGTCGGCATCGCGCACCGGAACCCTGGGCGGATCGGGTGGAACGGGACGGGCATGGCTCCACCACGGAAACGATCCTCGATGCGGGGGAAAAAGCGCAGGAAATGCTGTTGATGGGCTTGCGGCTGGCCGAGGGTATCGACGTGGCGCGGTTCGAAACGCGCACCGGTGTGGCGCTGGCCGATGCGATCGATGGCGATGTGCTGCGTCAGGCGATCGACGCGGCATATATGACGTTGGACGCTGGGCGGCTCATCGCGACCGTGGAAGGGCGGCTCCGACTGGATTCCTTGCTCGGTGCGCTGGTTACGTGACCAGCCGCCGGACGCCGAGCAGACGGGCGAGGGTGCCGGCGTCGGCCTGACCGGTGATGGACCCGGGTCGCCAATGGCGTTGGAAGGCGCGTAAGACGATGGACAAAGCGGGGTCCAACGGTCCTTCGGGCGCGACATCGTATCCGATCTCGGTCAAAGCGCGACGCACATCGCGTAGGCTGGCGGCATCGCGCACGGGCGCACCGATGCCCAGGTCCGGGACACCGTCCGGCCATAGACCGACCCCGTTGCGGGCTAGATCTTCCCAACCGAAGCGCTCGCCGGGGTCTTGTTTGCGATCGGGGGCCACGTCGCTGTGACCGATCACGTTGCGGGCGGGGATTTTGTGGCGGGCAAGGATATTCAGGCTCAGATCGCACACTGCTGCCATCTGCAACACCGGGAAATCGCGATAGCCCCATTCGTGGCCGGGGTTCACGATTTCGATTCCGATCGATCGAGCGTTCAGGGCTTTGTTGCCGCGCCAGGAGGATATGCCGGCATGCCAGGCGCGGCGGTCCTCGGGCACCAGGGCGAAAATGGTGCCGTCCTCGTCCACCACGTAATGCGAGGACACCTGCGCGGCGGGATCGCGCAAGCGGTCGATGGCTTCTTGGGCGGTTTTCATGCCGGTGTAATGCAGGATCAGCATGTCGACCGGGAGGCCGCGTTCGTCCTGGTTCGGGCTGGGGCGATCGAGAATCATAGGCGTCGTTCCCGTTTGACACGGTCCCAGGCGGCGTTGATGCGTGCCACTTTTTCGCTGGTGCTATCGATGACGGCTTGGGAAGCCCCCTGCGCGATGAGGCTATCGGGGTGATTTTCCCGCATCAATTGCCGCCATGCGTCGCGCAGTTGTTTATCGCCAATGTCGCGGGATACACCGAGAACGGCATAGGGATCGGCGTCGCCAGGGTTGACGGCGGGCGAAGCGCCGCTCGCGCGCTCCCAGGCATAAGCGTTCAAACCGAAAGCGCGATGCACGGCCTGCAAAAAAGCGAGTTCCGTCTTATTGATCGGTCCGTCGCACCGGGCGATGGCAAACAGCCCCTGCAAAGCGGCTTCCAGCCGGTCGGGGGTGTCGGAAAAGGTTACGCCGAGTTGTTCGGCATAAGGCAGGTACAAGTCCGGCTTGTCGCGGGCGCGATCGAACAGCCGGCCGATGTCGCGTTCGGCTTCCGGCGGGATGCTGAAATGGCGCTTGAAGGTGTCGATTTCCGCCCGTTTGATAGGCCCGTCGCAGCGGGCGAGTTTGGCGGCGAGCACGACGACGTCGATGGCGAACAGTTGTTCCCGCCGCCCGAGCATGGCGGCGACTTTGGCCGGGGCGAGTATGGGGTCGGCGCCGAAGGGCATTTTCATGCCACCGGAGTCGGCGGCATGCCCGAGGGTGGCCCCGACCACGAGGCCGGGCGGTCCGCCGAGGACAAACCCCGCCGCGCCACCGATGATTTTACCCCAAAAAGCCATACTATCCTATTACCATCATGGCCGGTCCTGCGCCGGCCATGCCGGATCGTATGGGATTCACCCAGTTAAAATCGAGGGATCGCGCAGTGTCGTGTCCTGTCCGACGACCGGATCGGCGATAGCGGCCTCGATGCTTTGGGCGCCTTTCCACTCGTGCGGTGGGCGGACGCGGCCCTCGGAGCCGACTTGATCGATGCCCCAGTAGACCTCTAGCCGGTGGCCATCGGGATCGCGGAATTCCACCGCGATCTGCACCCCGGCGCGGCGCCGCCCCTCGAAATCGATGTCGACCCCCAGGCGGCGGAGATGGTTGCGGAATTGCACCACTTCGTCCAGCGTCCCAACGTCGAACGCCATATGGTTCATGCCGGTGCCCATCACCTTGTCGCGGGTGGCCTGAAACAGTGCGACACCGTGATGGTCGGTGCCCAGGCGCATGAACACAGCGCCGCCGGGCATCATGTCGTCCCCGTAGACGTCGGAAACTTTGAACCCCATGACATCGGCGTAAAATTTTGTGGAGGCCGGAATGTCCTTCACATGCAGCACGACATGGCCGATCTTGCGAATTTGGAACGGCAAACCTTGCGGCGGCGCGATGGCGGCGACGGCTTGAGTGTCCATAATCTGAGTCCTTAGCGGTGCGTTATCGACGACGGGTCGTGCAGCGCGGTATCCTGCCCGATCACGGGATCGGCGATTGCCGCTTCCAGGCTGTTCACCGACTTCCACTGCTCGGCTGGACGCGCCATGCCGTCCGAGCCGATTTGGTCGATGTTCCAATAAATCTCCAACCGGTGTCCGTCGGGATCGCGAAATTCCACCACCAGTTGCACCCCGGCGCCACGGCGGCCGTCGAGGTCGATTTGCACTTGGTGCTGCCGCAGATGTTCGCGCACACGCATCAACTCGTCGATGGTCGAAACCTCCATCGCGATATGATGCAAGCTGCCGCCTGCCTTGTTTTCATCGGTTGCCTGGAACAGCGCGATGGCATGGTGATCGGTGGCACAACGCAGGAACACCGCTCCGCCGGGCAACGGGCCGCCGGGTTCGATGATATCGGTCACCTGGAAGCCCAGCACTTCGGTGTAAAATCGGGCGGAGCGTTCAAGGTCCTGGGCATAGATCCCGACATGGCCGATTTTGCCGATGCGGAATGGTAGGCCGGTTGGGCGCTTCAGGGCGGCGACGGTGTTGGGGTTCATCGATGAATCCTCCTGCGGCAATAGAGTAGGTTACCGCGTGCCGCAGAGGGAGGGAACGGGGGGGGGGCCCATGGACTGGCCCTAGGATTGCTATACGAAGCCCGGACGAGGCCCGGCACGAACCCTAGGCGTGAAATCGGGTCGCATTGCTACGAATTGGAACTATACATGCAAAAAATCTGTCTCGTCGCCGGCCTCTTGCTCGTGGCGCTGCCGGGCGCTGGCTTCGCTGCCTGCTCCCCCGACGATGCGATGAAAAAAGCGTCGGATGTGGCCGAAGTACTGGCCAATAAACTGTCCAGCAATATGGACGCCGCGTCGAAGATGATGACCGAAATGGGCGAAATCACCGGCAATGGCACTGTCAACGATGCGACATGCACGAAGCTGGACGATCTTATGGGGCGCGCGAAGAAGCTGTAGTCCCCAAGGTAGAACCTCCCCCTCCGGCAATCGGAGGGAGAGGTTAGGGGTGGTGACTTATCGGTCGAGCCACAAATCCTCGTACCGGTAACCGTTGTACGAAGAATTCACCATCGGGGTGAAACCGTGCACGTCCGGCGACCAGCAGGTGCCGCCGCGCATGTGCAGGATGATCGGTCGCGCGACGTCGTTCTGAATGCGACGATCGATGTCCCAGACCATCTGCTTGCGCTTCTCGGGATCGACCTCGGCCGACTGCTGGTCGAACAGCTTTTCCAGCTCGGGATTGCAATATTCCGAGTAGTTGCGCTCCGACTTGCAGGCGTAGTTTTCGTAGAAGGCTTGGTCCGGATCGTCGACCGCATTGCCGGTCAGATTCAAGCCCACAGCGTAATCCTTGCGTGCGACCTTGGAGAACCACAGGCTGGTGTCGACCGGGTCGAGCTCGCCATCGATGTAGATCTCTTTCAGATGGTCGATCAGGATCACTGCGGGATCGCGATAGGCCGGGATGTTTCGGGTCGAGACCTTTACTTTCAGGCGATTCGTCGGTCCGTAGCCCAGTTTTTCCATGATCGCCCGGGCCTCGGCGCGGTTTTTGGCGATATCGGGGTTGTAGCCGACCATGTCGCGCATCGTCGCTTCCGGCATGCCCCATACGCCGTTCGGCGCCGGCAGCAGAGAGCCGCCGATATCGGCCTGACCTTCGAACAAGATATCGACGAACGCCTTACGATCCATCGATAGCGCCATCGCGCGGCGGATATCGGCGTTGTCGAACGGCGGTTTTTCCCGGTTGACGATCAGGTTCTCGTTCACGTTCATCGGCCCGAAATAGCAGATGGACTTCGGCACCTGCGCCTTGATGTCGCGCATGAGCGGAACCGTGACCTCGGTCGGGAAGGTCATGTCCAGCTTGCCCGCTTGGAATGCCAGCATGGCGGTGGAGCGGTTGGTGACGATCGGCATCTCGATCGCATCGAGGTATGGCCGGCCCGGTTTCCAATAATTCGGGTTTTTCACCAGTCGGATCAGCTCGTTGGCTTTGAACTCGGCCAGCATGAACGGCCCGGTGCCGATGGGGTTGGTGCGCATTTGCGCCGGGGTTACATGGCACGGGTACATCGGCGAGTAACCGGATGCGAGCAGCGCTAGAAGCGAGGGTTGCGGTCGGGTCAGCTTGAACACAACCTCCTGCGGGCCGGTCGCGGTCACCGATTCCACATTTTGATACCACAGCTTGCGCGGGTTCTTGCGGAATTTTTGGGTTCCCTTTTCCTGAATCGTGTCGAAGGTGCATTTCACATCCGCAGACGTGAACGGCTTGCCGTCGTGCCACTTGACCCCGTCGCGCAGCTTGAAGGTCAGCGCGGTGCGATCGGCGCTCCAGGCCCAGGACGTTGCCAGTTCCGGTACGATGGATGCATCGGTGTTACGCGGCTCGTCCTGCTTGTAGACGATCAGGTTGTTGAAGATGCCCATGAACGGGATATTCGTGGAATATGTCGCTTCCTCGTGAATCGACGCCGAGGCCGGGCTATCTCGCTGATAAGTACGGAACGTGCCACCGGATTTCGGTTGCTGTGCCCAAGCCGGGGCCGACGCGACCAAGGCCGCCAAGAGGAGTTTTGTAAAACGCATCGTGCAACACCTTCGAATGTGCTGCTGCGGTTTAGCCCCCGTAATTCACCGACGCTAGTGCTGTAATATTTTCGATAGGAAAAGCTTGGCACGTTGGTTGCCGACTTCCCCGAAAAAAGCGTCCTTCGTCGCGTCTACCACGATTTCCCCGCGATCCATGAACACCACGCGATGCGCGACTTTGCGGGCGAATCCCATTTCGTGGGTGACGACCATCATCGTCATGCCTTCGTGTGCGAGCTGCACCATGACATCCAGTACCTCGCTGACCATTTCCGGGTCCAGCGCGCTGGTTGGCTCATCGAACAGCATCACCACTGGGTCCATCGCTAAGGCCCGAGCGATGGCGACGCGTTGTTGTTGGCCGCCGGACAATTGGCCGGGAAATTTTTCTGCGTGCGCCGATAATTCTACCCGCCGCAACAGCGCCTCCGACTTTGCTCGGGCTGCCTCCTTGTTGCGCCCGAGCACTTTGATTTGAGCGAGGTCGAGATTGTCGAGGACCGAAAGGTGGGGGAATAGCTCGAAATGTTGGAACACCATCCCCACCCGCGCGCGCAATTTCGGTAGGTTCACACCTTTTTCGTGCAGGCGGACGCCATCGACGGTAATTTCGCCCTGCTGGAACGGTTCCAGTGCGTTGACGCATTTGATCAACGTCGATTTGCCGGACCCCGAGGGGCCGCAGACGACCACGACCTCCCCCTTCGGGACCGCCAAGGTGCAATCTTTCAACACCTGGAAGCTTGGGGTGTACCATTTGCTGACGCGGTCGAGCGCGATGATCGTGTCGGTCATGGCTGAGGTCACCGGATAATGGCCACGCGGCTTTGCAAGCGACGCACTGCTTGCGAGGCCAGGAAGCAGATGGCGAAATAGACCAACGCGGCGAAGCAGTACATTTCTACCAGCCGCCCGTCGCGTTGCGCGATTTTCGACGCCGCGCCGAGGAAATCCGTCAGCGACAGCACGTAAACCAGCGACGTGTCCTGAAACAGCACGATCGTTTGGGTCAGCAACACCGGCATCATGGTCCGCAATACTTGCGGAAGGACAATATAGCGCATCGTTTGCCCACCCGTCATACCCAGCGCGAGGCCCGCCGCTTGCTGCCCGCGTGCCACGGATTGAATGCCGCCGCGCATGATTTCGCTGAAATAGGCGGCCTCGAACATGATGAAAGTGAGCAGCGCCGACGAAAATCCGCCGACCTTGATCGGTCGAGGTTCGTGAAGCAACCATTGGCCGATATAGGGCACCATGAAGTAGAACCAGAAAATCACCAGCACCAGCGGTAAGGTCCGCATCAGGTTCACGTAGCCGGTGGCGATCGTAGCCAGCACCGGGCCGCCGCTGATTCGCGCCAGAGCGAGCAACGTGCCGAGAACCAGCCCGCCAAGCGCGGACAGCACCGTCAATGTCAGGGTGAAAACCATACCCTGTTCGAACAGATAGGGCAGCGCGTGAACGATCGCTTGGAAATCGAAAGTGCCGAGCATGCTATTTTGCCCCGTAGCCGGGCACGCGCATGTGTCGTTCCAACAGGCGCATCAGCACTGTCGCGGTCATGTTGACCGCCAGATAGATCAAGGTCGCGGCGGTAAAAGCCTCGAACACCTGAAACGAGAATTCTTGAATGGCGCGGGCGCGTGCCGTCAGTTCCGCAAGACCGATCGTCAGCGCGACCGACGAATTCTTGATCGTATTGATCGTTTCGCTGGTCAGCGGCGGCAAAATGACGCGGAAGGCGTTGGGCAGGATCGCGTAGCGATAGGTTTGCGGCAGGGTGAATCCCAGCGCCAATCCGGCCGCCATTTGTCCGCGGGGCAGGGCGGCGATGCCGGTGGAAACCTGCACCGCGACGCGAGCCGACATGAACAGACCCAGTCCGATGACCGAGGTGTAGAACGGCGCGTCGCGCAGCGATTTAAGCCAGTCGCCCCAGGCTTCGGGAACGACTTCCGGCAGCACGAAATACCAGAGGAATAGCTGCACCAGTAGCGGGACGTTCCGCAGCAGCTCGATATATGTGTTGGCCAGCCGCCTCGGCCAAGCGTTGGGGAGGGAGCGTAGCACGCCGACGCCCGATCCCAACGCGAGCGCAATGACCCAGGCCAAAACCGAGACGGTCAGCGTGATCCGCAGGCCGCCGATCAGCATATCGGCGTAGGTCCCCCCGCCTTCCGGCGAGGGTTCCATAAAGATTGCCCAATTCCAATGGTAGTTCATTGGGTGGGGCGGCCGATTACCCGCCGTAGCTTGCGGGGTCGGCGCTATCCGACGGAGTCTGCAACGCTTTTTTCATGGCGGGCGTCAGCGGCAGGTTCATGTTGATACCCTTGGGCGGGATCGGCTTGGTGAACCACTTGGCGTACAGCGCCTCGCCTTCGGCCTTGTAGACTTTCGCGGTGGTCGCATCGACCAGGGCCTTGAACGTCGGATCGTCCTTGCGCAGCATAATTCCGTAGGGTTCGGGCTTGGAAAAAGCCTCATCCCCAATGGCGAACATCGCCGGGTCTTTCGCCGCAGCAACCTGTCCCGCAACGATCACGTCGTCCATGACGAAGGCCGCCGCGCGTCCGGTTTCGACCATCAGCAGACCTTCCGCGTGGTCCTTTCCCGGAACGATATTGATGCCCAAATTCAGGTCGGTATTCGCTTTGTTAAGCTGGCCGATATTCGTGGACCCCGCCGTGGATACGACGGTCTTGCCCTTTAGGTCGGCGATCTTATGCAAACCGGCGCTTTTCTTCGCCACGAAGATCGAGGCCGTCAGGAAGTGGGTATTGGTGAAGGCCACCTGCTTTTGCCGGTCGACATTATTCGTCGTCGAACCGCATTCCAAATCGATCGTGCCATTCGCCATCAGCGGAATACGATTGGACGACGTTACCGACGTCAGCTCCACTTTAATATTCGGCAGTTTCAGCTCGGCTTTCACCGCTTCCACTACCTTCATGCAAATATCCATGGCATAACCCACGGGCTTCTGATTCTCGTCCAAATACGAGAACGGGACAGAGCTTTCGCGATGCCCGAGCGCGATGGTGCCGGTTTCCTTGATTTTCTGGAGCGTGCCGCCATTTTGCGCCTGAGCGAGCCCAGGTGCGAGGAGAGCAAGGCTCATCAAGGCCAGCCGCGAAAGTGTCCGCACGATATTCTCCATGAAAGCGTTCCCTTCGCGAATACCGCCCTCCTAAGCGGGGGTCAACGACTCAATCGGATTGACTCGCCGTGCGCGGCAATGACGAAATGGCTGGTAGCAACAAGTGGAACGCAAAATGCGCGTTTGTGTATTGGGGGCCGGCGCGGTCGGACTAGCCACGGCCTGGGCCCTCAGCGAGGCCGGGTGCGAAGTGGCGATCGCCGATGCCGCGACGAAGCCGGGCCAGGGAGCGTCGGCGGGTAACGGGGCACAGCTTAGCTATAATTTCGTCGCGCCTTTTGCATCCCCCGACACGCTGCGTCACCTGCCCGCATTGTTGATGGACCCTGCGGCGCCGATCCGTATCGCACCTCGCCTCGATCTGGATTTTCTACGCTGGAGCTTGGCCTTCCTGCGCGCCTGCACCGGCCGGATGGAGCGGGAGACGACGGCTGCGCAATTGGCACTCGCGGGGTTGAGCCGATCCGAATTGGATATTGTGGAAAAAGCCGCCGATCTGCACTTCTTTCGTCG
>JBAXFK010000075.1:0-16947 GCA_037139955.1 Rhodospirillales bacterium | reverse complement strand
CCATTGTCCGATGGCGATGCGGTTTGGCGGGTTTCTGTCCGGCCCTCCGCCGGTCCGGATGTGCTGGATGCCGTGGCGTTGGCTGGGCTTCGAGGCTTTCTCGACTGGGGCGGCGGGTTGGTTTGGTTGTCAGGTCCGGCGTCGGTCGCAGCGCATAGCCGGGTCGAAGCGGCGGCGCGCGCCGCTGGGGGTACTTGGACGTTGTTGCGCGGGCCTGAAGCTTTGCGCGACTGCGTCGATGTCGTACCGCCGGAGGTGCCGGCTCTTGCTGCGATCGGCCGGCGGGTGAAGGCGTCGTTGGACCCTGCCGGCATTCTCAACCCCGGCCGTATTTACGCCGGAATATAGGGGCGGGAGCGATGTATATTCCATCCTGGGTCGATGTCCCGATGACGATCCTCGCTTTTTGGGTTGTTCACGAAATGTATAGAAAAAATAACGGTGTGAATTCGATTTGGAACCGTCAATTTATGTCGATGGCCGCTAGCGTGGCAGTGGGGGCGGTAACGGTGATCGTCAATCGAATCGAAACGATTTTGTCCGTGCCTCTGTTCGTCGCATCGGCTGCGTGTTTGGTCAATGCGCTTTATCTTTGGAAAAGCCAGCCACGCAAACTGCCCACCGAGCCGGCGCTCGACTGATGCAAACTCATTTCACAACCGAGCAGTTGCGGGATTCGGATACAGCGGTATCGAATCAGGTGCTGCGGACCTGCGTGCACTGCGGCATGTGTACCGCGACCTGCCCGACATTTTTACTGATGGGCGATGAACTCGATAGTCCCCGCGGTCGCATTTATCTGATCAAGGACATGCTGGAAACCGGCCGCCCGGCGACCGAGGAAGTGGTGCGCCACGTCGATCGTTGTTTGTCTTGCTTGTCGTGCATGACCACCTGTCCGTCCGGCACGCATTATATGCATCTGGTCGATCACGCCCGCGCCTACATCGAGAACACCTACAAACGGCCGTTCGCGGAACGCATGTTGCGGACCATTTTGGGCGCGACCATTCCTCGGCCCGGATTGTTTCGTTTCGCGTTGATGGGCGCCCGTCTTGCGCGCCCTTTTGCGGGACTCATTCCTGGGAAATCGATGCTGGCGAAACGATTGCGCGCCATGCTGGCTTTAGCACCTGCGTCGGTGCCTGGACCCAGCGCGATCGATACCCCCGGTACCCACGCCGCTCACGGCACCCGCAAAGCGCGGGTCGCGTTGCTTGCCGGTTGCGCGCAGCAGGTGTTGTCGCCATCGATCAACGAAGCAACCATCCGGCTGCTGACGCGCCTGGGCGTCGAAGTGGTGATTGCCAGGGAAGCCGGGTGCTGCGGCTCGCTCAATCATCATATGGGGCAACACGACGCCGCGATGGCGCGGGCGCGCGCCAATATCGAAGCGTGGAGCAAGGAAGAGGTCGACGCGATTATCGTCAACGCCTCGGGGTGCGGCACGACGATCAAGGATTACGGCTTCATGTTCCGGGACGAACCGTTGCGGGAGAAGGCCGAAAAGATTGCTGGCATGGCCAAGGACATTACCGAATTCCTGACCGGCTTCGGCTATGCACCCACGCGGGAGAAACCCAATCTGACTGTTGCTTATCATTCCGCATGCAGCTTGCAGCACGGGCAAAAAGTGACCGCCGATCCCAAGATGTTACTCAATCGCGCCGGTTTCCGGGTGGTGGAGCCGGCCGAGGGGCATATTTGTTGCGGTTCCGCCGGAACCTACAATCTGTTGCAACCGGAAATCGCCGGGCAATTGCGGGCGCGCAAATTGGGTAATATCCGAGCAACGAAACCGGATTTGATCGCGGCTGGAAATATCGGTTGTTTGACACAGTTGGCCGGCGACGAATTGCCGGTCGCGCACACGATCGAGTTGCTGGACTGGATGGCCGGCGGGCCGAAACCCACGAGCGTTCCGTGAAATCGCTCGCGCTGCTGCTGGCTTTGCTGCCGGGTCTGGCGTTCGGCCAAACCCCGGCCGAAAAGCGAGCGGCCGTGGAAAAGCTTTTAACCGAACTGAAGGCCGCCGACAGCAGCGATGTCGCTGCACCGTTGGAACAGCGCATCCAGCAACTTTGGATCGATGGTGATTCGGCAGCCGTGACGCTGTTGATGCACCGCGGATTGCGGGAGTTGAAGGGCGAAACATACGACGAGGCGATCGAAACATTCGATGCGGTCATCGTGCTCGATCCCACCCTCGCCGAAGCATGGCACCGTCGCGGCATTGCTCGGTTTCGGTCCGGCGACACGCCCGGTGCCGCCGCAGATTTTCAGCAAGCTTTGAAGCTTGAGCCTCGGGATTTTGCTGCTTGGCGCACGCTGACCGATATCGCAGTCGCGCGGGAGGATTGGTACGGCGCCTACACGGCGTGGCAGAAATTGTTGGATATCGATCCGAAAGCCGCAGATGGCGAGTCGCGGCTGCGCGATTTCAAACGGAAAGCGGTGGGCGAGGATACCTGACGCGGATCAACGATCCGGAATCATCCGTCCCAATGCGCGCCCGCCGAATAAATGTACGTGCAA
The DNA here is from genome assembly GCA_037139955.1 of Rhodospirillales bacterium. Taxonomy (GTDB): domain Bacteria; phylum Pseudomonadota; class Alphaproteobacteria; order Acetobacterales; family Acetobacteraceae; genus Rhodopila. The sequence goes on along the minus strand of JBAXFK010000075.1, from coordinate 14,412 downwards.
ATGCGGCACTTCCTGACCGCCATCCGCGCCCATGTTGAACAGCAAGCGGTAACCCGGCGCCTCCAGTCCCAAATCGCGCGCCACCGTCCCCACCGCTCGGATAAATCCGGCTATTTCGGCGGGGCTGGCGGCGGCGCTGAAATCGGCGAAGGAGCAATATTTCCCTTTCGGGATGACCAGTACGTGCAGCGGTGCCTGCGGATTAATGTCGTGGAATGCCAGCGCCCATTCGTCTTCGTAAACGGTTTTGGACGGGATTTCCTTGCGCAGGATACGGGCGAAGATGTTGGTGTCGTCGTAGGGTGGCAGGCCGCTGACAGTCATAGTTGCGATTCCCTTGTCGGATTCAGGGGATTTTCTTGGTCCCAACGGATGGGGCCGAGCGGGCTGCCTTCTCGGCAATGCCGCTGACGCCTTCGCGACGGGCGAGTTCTGTCCAGACTTCGTTGGGGCTGACGCCCGCCGAAACCCACAGCACCATCAGATGGTACAGCACGTCGGCGCTTTCCGCGACCAAGGCGTCATGGTTGCCGGCGACGGCTTCGATCAGGCACTCGACGGCTTCCTCGCCGAATTTCTGTGCTACTTTGGGCGTGCCGCGCGACAGCAGGCGTGCGGAATGGCTGAGCGCGGGGTCGGCATCGCGTCGGCTGACGACCACATCCCATAAACGGTCGAGCACCGGGTATTCGGCTTTGACCGTCACCTTGGCCAGTTTCCTAGGTTTCGCAGTGGGGAGCTTCTTCGGTTTTGCCACCGCCGGCTTCTTCTTTGCTGGTTTCGCCATTTTACGCTGCCTGCCGGGGTAACCGCGCGGGCAATCCGGCGGAATGAAGGGCGTCTTTCACCTGCGCGATGGTGAACGTGCCGAAATGGAATACGCTGGCGGCCAACAAGCCGGTCGCGCCGGCCTGGGCACCCTCGACAAAGTGCTGCAAGGTGCCGACGCCGCCGGATGCGATGACTGGCACCCGCACGGCCGCACAGACCGCACGCAGCAGTTCTAGGTCGAAGCCCTTGCCGGTGCCGTCGCGGTCCATGCTGGTCAGCAGGATTTCGCCCGCACCGAGCGACGCGACTTGCCGGCACCAGTCGAGAACCGGAATGCCTGTATTGTTGCGGCCGCCATGGGTGAAGACCTCCCATTTGCCGGGCGACGATTGTTTGGCATCGACGGCAACCACCACGCACTGGCTGCCGAATTTGGTCGCGGCTTCTCGGACAAATTCTGGCCGAGCGACGGCGGCGGAGTTGAGGCTGCATTTATCGGTGCCGGCGAGGAGGAGTCGGCGCATGTCTTCCGTGGTGCGGATGCCACCGCCGACCGTCAGCGGCAGAAACACGCGCGCGGCGGTGCGGGACACGACGTCCAGGATGGTGTCGCGGTTTTCATGGCTGGCGGTGATATCCAGAAACGTGAGTTCGTCGGCACCGGCGGCGTCGTAGACTGCCGCTTGCTCGACCGGGTCGCCGGCATCGCGCAGGGAGACGAAATTAACGCCTTTGACGACGCGGCCGTCCTTCACGTCTAGGCAGGGAATCACGCGGAGTTTCAACATCGGGGTTTCATACCAGGAGTCTGGGATTTGACGAAACCCTGCCTGCCCACATATATGTTATATTATAACATTACGAAAGATCGAACCATGCGCCGTCGCTTGCTCCTGGCCGCCACCGGCCTTGCCTCTTTTTCGGCAAAGGCTGAATCTCGGCCGCTACACGCAGTCGCGAGCTTCTCCATCCTTGCGGACATCGTCCGACAGGTCGGCGGTGCTCGGGTTGCTGTGTCGTCGATCGTCCCGCCCGAGGGGGACGCGCACGGCTACCAAATCCGCCCAGCCGATGCGCGCGCGGTGAAGGATGCGGGGTTGGCAGTCGTGAACGGCCTCGGTTTGGACAACTGGATGCAACGTTTGGTGCGTTCGGCGGAGTTCAAGGGTGTGCTGACCGTCGCAACGGCCGGGCTGACGCCGCACAAATTGCCGGGGTCGGCGGCGATCGATCCGCATGCGTGGCAGGACCCGCGCAACGGTGCGTTTTACGCTCGCGCGATCGGGGAGGGTTTGGCGACTGCCGATCCTGCGGGCGCCGAGGCGTATCGCACCGCCGCATCGCGCTTTGCCGTCGAAATCCTCGGTATGGATACCTGGATTGCCGAGCAGATGGCCGCCATTCCGGCGCGAGCGCGGCGGATTATAACGACACACGATGCATTCGGTTATTTCGGAAGCCGATTCGGCATCGAGTTTCTGGCAGCGCAGGGCATTAGCACGGAATCGGAACCGTCTGCGAAAGCGATTGCCGGACTGGTCGCGCAAATAAAGCGCGAGAATATCCGGGCCGTGTTTGTCGAAAACATGACCGATCCGCGCTTGGCACAGATGCTGGCACGCGAAACCGGGGCTGCGTTGGGTGGAACGGTCTATTCGGATGCCTTATCGAAAGCCGAGGGACCGGCCTCGACCTATTTGGACATGCTGCGCCACAATACCGGCTTGTTCGTTGCCGCGATGCGGGGCGGTTAGCGGGCTGTCCTCCCGGCGGTATTGTCCATTGGCGCCGGCACCGATGCAGGCCGAATGTGTCGGGGAATTTTACAGGTTTACAGCTGATTTCCGATATTCCGTAACCGACTATATGATTGTTGGTTGCATTATCGGAAGTAATTAAAATTTCTTGTTGGCATTCACGTTGTTTGGGATGTTCGGTCGTCCGACCGTCCAACATTGGAGGATTTCACGCTAATGAAGAGGATTCCGGTCGTCGCTGCCGTCTTGCTGGGAACGGTGGTTTTGGCGCCGTCCGACGCGCATGCCGGCTCTGCATATGCGGTCTCGATCGCACAGGTCGGCAGCAACGTCAATTTTCTGGGTAGCGGAAATTTCTATATCGCGGGTCGGTTGATGCAGGCTTCGAATGTCGGTGCAAACCCGGCAATTCTATCCGATAATATCTCGATCGTGGTCGGGGCGAGCGCCGATGCTGTTCGGACTACCGGTCGCGTGCGCGCTGTTGGCACGCCGCCGCCGTATAGCCTAGTCTTCGAACATGCCCATGGTGCCTTCCTCGGTTGCGACCGGGGGAGGCACCATGGGGCAAATTCAGGCGCCTGCGAGCAATTCGTCGAAGATCTCCGCATTGCCGCAATATTCGTGGGCGTTCGCCGAGGCGATCCCGAGCGCCAATTCTCGGCGGCAGCGATTGACGGATGAGCAACGGCTACATGTCATTTCCAGATCGCGCGCAAGGCCCCCGGCCAGGCGCCGCACTCGGTCGGGATTCAGCCCACGCTGGAGCATCATCTCGTCCATGAGCGCCGAATTGTCGGCGGTTTTCGGAAGGACCTCGCGCAGGTCGGACTCGCAGATGCCGAGGTCGGTTGCCATCATGGCGAAGTCGCTGTGCGACAGGGCGGAGAGTTCGTTGTCGCTGCGAAGACGGTTTTGGATCCAATCGAACAGTCGGCCGAACAGGCTTGTATCGTAGGCAGTTGCGGACATGGAAGCCTCCCGAGGGAACTGCGGCGAACCGTGATCCCCTCGGGCCGTTAGCGCTTTGACTCAGATCAAGCGGCTTTCGCGAGATCCAAGCCCGACGCGTCGAACGCGGCGAACAGGGTCGCTTCTTGGGCGGCGGTTAGCTGCAAATGCGGCGGGCGGATGTATTTCCAGTCGGGGTTGCCGGTGTTGCGCGCGACCAGGGACTTCAGCGCCGGGATCAACGGCACCGAGGTCACCGCTTTGCGCGTTGCCGCCAGGATTGCGTGCGCTGCCGCCCCGTCTTCGGTGTTCCAGCCCGTGTAGGCGCGTGCGCCGGCCGAGCAGTTGATGTTGGACGCGGCGGTGATGCAGCCGGCGCCGCCTTTTTGCAGCAGCGGGCGCAGAAGAGAATCGTCGCCGGCGTAGAACTCGAATCCGTCGGCGGCGAAATTCTCGCAGTAGGAAAGACCGTTTTCGTAATTGCCGGTGCTGTCCTTGATGCCGCGGAACTTGCCTGGGACGGCTTTCAGCAACCGAGCGATGAAGTCGACGGTGAAGGGGATCGCGGATTGGGCGGGGAAATTATACAGATACAATGCTACGTCGCCGGCCACGCGCTGTGCGACTTCCTGGAAATACGCCAGCAACCCGTCTTCCGATGGGTTTTTATAGTAGAATGGCGGCAGCAGCAGTACGCCGCGGCAGCCGACTGTCTCGGCGTGTTTGGTCAGTAGCACGGTGTCGGTGATAGCGGTGGTGCCGCAGCCCGGAAGCATGGTGGATGCGGGAATGCCGCGCTCGATCAGGCCTTCGAGCAGGCCCATGCGTTCGGCGATGCCCAGGCTGTTCGCTTCGCCCGTGGTGCCAAGGACCGCTAGGCCGTTGCAGCCATTCGCCAGCAGCCACCGGCAGTGTTTGGCCATGCGATCCAGGTCGATCGACAGATCGGCATTGTACGCTGTCAGCACGGCGGCGTTCACGCCACCGAACAGGGCATTCTTCAACATCCCGAACTTACTCCTTGGGTTCCCGGCGGGCGCGCGGCATGCGGCCCGGCCAATCGACGATATGATGTTCGAACGGGCCGGCCTGACGCTCCCCGATTGCGCGTCCGCGCACGGAAATGCCGGCGGTATGGATGGTTTCGGGATCGCCGGACACCAGGGGATGCCACCAGGTCAGGTCTTTACCCTCGGCCAGTCGTCGATAGGCGCAGGACGGCGGCAGCCAGTCGATTTCTCGCACGACGACGGCGGTCAGGCTGACACAATCGGGAACCCGGCGCTTCCGCTTGGCATAGTCGCTGCATTGGCAGGAGTGCAGGTCGAGCAGGCGACAGGCCACATTGGTATGCGATAATTCCCCGGTGTCGTCGTGGCGCAGCTTATGCAAGCAACAACGTCCGCAGCCGTCGCAGAGGGATTCCCACTCCGCGGCGGTCATTTCTTCCAGGGTTTTAGTCTTCCAGAACGGTTTGTCGGCGGCCATGCGCCGGGAAACTACAGAGGGATGGCCGGGATGGCTAGCGCGATGCGCGTCACCGCCCCGGCGGTGCCAGACTTTGCTCTTGGATCGGTCCGCGTCCGGTCGGCGGATAGGCCGGTGTCAGTTGCGGCGAATACTGCGGCTGTTGCGGGATCGCGGGTGGCTGGTAGGCCGGCGGGTACGCGGGCGCGTAACCGGGCGGCGGTTGCATCGGCGCTGCAACGGGTTCGGTCGCACGTCCGCCGCTGCGGGTCAGAAGCTCCCGCAGCGGATCGGCGCCGCGGTTGCTGCCTTGCATGCTGACGACGATCTGCCGGGCGGCGTATGGTTGGCCGTAGTAGCCCTGGTTGGCTTTGGTGTCGGTGGACATCAGGCTGCCTTCGAGCGAGATGCCGCCGTATAGGCCGCGCGCCGCCGCGAAGGCGACGATATCCGCTCCGGCTGCGGCGGTGGTCGAGCCCTGTACACCCGCCCCGTATGTCGCGATCGCCAAACCGGCATCGGCACCGAGCTTGATCTGATTGTCCATGACGGCGTTCAGGCCTTTGTCGGTCATGATCATGATGATGACCTGACTATCCTGGATGCCGATTTGCAAGCCGAAGCTGCCGCTACCAATCGTGTAAAACGCCGGATACGACCATGTGCCGTTGCCCGCGCGGGCAAGCAGCACGCAACTGCCGCCTTCGCCGCCGAAGAAAAAGCCGGCTTTGAATACGCGGGGGCAGATCATCGTCGCCTTGGCCTTGCGCAGCATGCTCTGCGGCGAGTCCGAGACGGTCTGACTGGTCATTTCTTGCACTGTCAGGGCGGCGCGGTCCACCAGGGTCTGTTCGCCTCCGGGACCGGTCGAGCATCCGCTCAGTCCAAATGGCAGGACGGCGAGCATGGCAGCCAAAACACGGGTTCGCATGGGCAGGTTCCTCGCTGTGGACGAATCCGAATCGTTAGGATCGCTGTTACCATGCAACGCGTGATTCGGGGCAAATTCAGGGCGACGGCGATCAATAACCTGGGAGCTCGTTGACGCAGACGACCCGCCAACCCTCGGTATGGCGTTCCAGCCGGGTCAGCGACAGGTTCTGGATCGATAAATGCAATGCATTGTCCGGCGCCACCCCCAGCGCGTGCGCGACCGCCGCACGGATCGTGCCGCCATGGCTGACGATCACGACGTCTTTCCCGCGATGGGCAGCGGCGAGGCGTTCGAGCGTGGCGCCTGCGCGGACAACGACTTCCACCATGCTCTCCCCGCCCGGGGGCTTTTCATTGCCGGCCAGCGGCCAGAACGCATGCTGGGGGTGCATGAGTTTTTCGGGCAACTCGGCGTGCGGCAGGCCCTGCCATTCGCCCAGGGATTGCTCGATCATGTCCGGTTCGATCGTCAATGGTTCGGCTCGATAACCGGCGGCGAAGATTGCGGCCGCCGTGCGCTGGGTGCGGGACAGCGGGGTGGCCACCCAGTGTGCCGGCTGCGGCAGGCGGTCGGCCAAGGCGCGGTACATCGGCGCTTGCTCCAGCAGCGTCGTCTCGCATAACGCCACATCCATAACGCCGTACAGCATGGCGCGTGCATTTTCTTCCACCAGCGCGTGGCGGATCAACCAGAATCGCGTTTCGTTCATTCGCCTATGCTCAAAAGGGCGCCGCGTATGCGGGCCTGTTGGAATTGGTGGGCAAAAAGCGCGGATGCCGCGCCGAGCCAAAGAATATTCAGGCCGGTGGCTGCCGCTAGGTGACCGTAGGATACGACGCCGTCCAGCAGGATACCGCGCATGCCTTCGAACACATGCGCGGCCGGCAGCGCCAGTGCGATCGGTTGCACGACGGCGGGCAGGACCGACACCGGGTAGAACACAGCGGAGAACGGTGCCAACCCGAACAACACTCCCCACGCCAGCGGCTCGGCGCCCGATCCGTGGCGCAGGATTAGCGACACCACGCCCAACGCTACCCACCAGCCCATCGCGATCATGTTCATGAAGAACAGCACCAGAACCGGCCCGAGGGAAAACAGATTGAACGCAAACAGCCACCACGCGAGCAGCACCGCCGGTACGACTCCGGCCAGCATGCGTAGAATGGACATAACGATCAGCGCCGCGATCAGTTCCCACGGGCGGAGCGGGCTGACGAAAACGTGACCGAGATTGCGGGACCAGATTTCCTCCAGAAAGCTGATGGCCATGCCCATCTGGCCGCGTACCGTGACCTCCCACAGCAGCACCCCGCCCATGACGGCGGCGCCGGCCAGCATCGCTGCATTGCCTAGCCGTCCTGTGAGGAAGTTGGCGGTGAAGCCCCAGATGCACATGTTGAGCACCGGCCAGTACGCGAGTTCCAGCAAGCGCGGCCAGGACCGGCGATAGAGCGCGACGTGGCGGTAGACCAAGCCCCAAATGCGGCGAAGGGACGGGATCACGCCGGTACCGTGCTTTTGCGGTCGCGGGCGATGTCCAGGAAGACTTCCTCCATATCGTCGCGCCCATAGCGTGTCAGCAATTCGTCCGGGCTGCCTCGATCGACGATCCTACCCTGTTTCATCATCAGCACGTGGGAGCACATGCGCTCCACCTCCGCCATGTTGTGGCTGGCGAGGAGAATTGTGCAGCCGCTGCGAACCCGGTACCGTTCCAGCCAGGTGCGCACGAGATCGCCGGTATCGGGGTCGAGGCTGGCGGTGGGTTCGTCCAGCAACAGTACATCCGGATTGTTTATCAGCGATTTGGCCAGCGCCACCCGGGTTTTCTGTCCGGCCGACAACTGCCCCGCCGGTCGATCCAATAGTGCACCCAAATCCAGCTCGTCCGCCAGTTCGGCGATACGGCGGTCCATGCGTTCGACGTTATACAGATGCCCGTATACCCGCAGGTTTTCCTCCACCGTCAGGCGAGAGGGTAGGGCGATATAAGGCGAGGAAAAGTTCATCCGCGCTAGGGCGGCGAAGCGGTTCTTGGCCATGTCGTGCCCGAGAATACGGATATCCCCCTGTGTCGGCACCAGCAGGCCGAGCAGCATGGCGATGGTGGTGGTTTTCCCAGCGCCGTTGCCGCCGAGCAGACCGATCGTCGCGCCGTGCGGGGCGGAGAAGGAAATCGCGTCGACCGCGAGGACCTTGTCGTAGCGTTTCGTGAGGTTGGTAACCGCGATGGCGTCCATGGGGTGTGGATAGGGGGAGATGCGGCGGGTGGGAAGGGCCGGCCGAAACCCTTGACCCACGGCCCAGCTTACGCCACACACCGCCGGCCCAGCACACGGTTGGGCGCGGCCGTCCCCAGCCGTTTCCACCGCGACGCGAGAGACCCACCCAATGCGCGATACGGGCGAATTTCTTTTCACCTCCGAGTCCGTCTCGGAAGGTCATCCCGATAAGGTTGCCGACCGGATCAGCGATACGGTGCTGGACGCGTTCCTGGCCGCCGATCCTTACGCCCGCGTTGCGTGCGAGACCCTGTGCACCACGCAGCGTGTCGTGCTGGCCGGCGAGACCCGCGGCCCGGCCGAGGTGACGCACGAACTGCTGACACATCTAACGCGCATGGCGATCAAGGATATCGGTTACGAGCAGGAAGGCTTTCACTGGCAGACCGCCGATATCGCGGTGCATTTGCACTCCCAGTCCTCGGACATCGCGCAGGGCGTCGATAGCGCCGGCAATAAGGACGAAGGCGCAGGCGATCAGGGCCTGATGTTCGGTTATGCCTGCCGCGAAACGTCCAGCCTGATGCCGGCACCGCTGCATTACAGCCACGAAATACTGCGCCAGATCCGGGATCTGCGGAAATCTGGCCATGACTCGGTTGCCGGATTGCTGCCGGACGCCAAGAGCCAAGTGACGCTGAAGTATGTGGACGGCGTGCCGGTCGGCGCGACCGCTGTCGTGGTGTCCACCCAGCACGTCGCGGGTCTCGAGCAGACGGAAATCAAGCGCAAGCTCTGGCCGTTGGTCGAGTCGATCCTGCCCAAGGGCTGGATGCCCACTGAAGCCGAGTTCCACGTCAACCCGACGGGCAATTTCGTCATCGGCGGGCCGGACGGCGACTGCGGTCTGACCGGGCGCAAGATCATCGTCGATACCTACGGCGGTGCAGCCCCGCATGGCGGCGGCGCGTTCAGCGGCAAGGACCCCACCAAAGTGGATCGTTCGGCCGCCTATGCTTGCCGTTATCTGGCGAAGAACGTCGTCGCGGCCGGCCTCGCCGATCGTTGCACCATTCAGATTGCCTACGCGATCGGCGTGTCGCGCCCGTTGTCGGTCTATGTCGATCTGCACAACACCGGCAAAGACGTCGACGAGGCGAAGCTGGAGAAAGCCTTGCGCGATGCCATGAACCTGTCGCCGCGCGGCATTCGCGAACACCTGCATTTGAACCGGCCGATCTACGCCCCGACCTCGGCCTACGGGCATTTCGGTCGTGAGCCGGATGCGGCGAAAGGCACCTTCACGTGGGAAAAGACGGATCTGGTGCCGGCACTGAAGGCAGCCCTCGGACGGTAAAGCCCCCGCCGGATCGCCTGTATGGCCGCAGCCGCGGCCATAAATTGCGCCCCCGGCAGGAGGTCCTGCTCGATGTCACGTTGGAACGGCTGCGTTTCCGCATGGAAGACGCAGCCGCGCCTGCTTGGATGCCCGAATTATGGCTCGAAATCGGCTTCGGCGGCGGTGAACACGCGCTGGCGCAGGTCGCCGCGTACCCGCACGCGGGGCTGATCGCCTGCGAGGTGTTCGAAAACGGAATTTGCTCCCTGCTGTCGGCCCTGGTGCCCGAGGGAGGGGAAGCCGACGCGCCTCTACCCCCAAACCTGCGCCTATGGCCCGACGATGGGCGCGTGCTGTTGCGCGCGTTGCCGGATGCCTGTCTTGATCGGCTATTCCTGATGTTCCCCGATCCTTGGCCGAAAATGCGCCACGCCAAGCGCCGCTTCGTCCATCCCGAACTCGTGCCCGAAGTCGCTCGGGTCATGAAGACCGGCGCGCAATGGCGGGTGGCGAGCGACGATCCGACCTATCAAGCCTGGGTGACCGAGGTCATGAGCGCGCAAGCCCTGTTCGTTGCGCCCAAGCCGGCGGTCTCACGGCCCGCGGGCTGGCCCCCCACACGATACGAAGCAAAAGCGCTGCGGGCCGAAAGGGTCCCGTTATACTGGACGTTTACGCGGCGGTAGCGTGGAGCGTGAGCTGCGCGATATTCATCCGCTCCGATGTGTCGTCCAGCAAGGCCGGATCGACGGCCATGACGCCGAAAGCCCACTCAGCATAGGCTCGATCGCGCCGATCGCGTCCAAGCTGCTCGGTTTGGGAACCGATTGACCGGCGTCGAGTGTTACAGAACCCATCCGGCGGCAGATCGCATCCGCGTTGTCGCATTGACATGTCGTTTGGGCACCCGATAGGAATGGAGAAAGATTGCTCAGGAGGGCGTCGCATGCGGCCTATAAAGGTGTTCGAACGCCGAAGCCTCGCAATCGTTTTGGGTACGGTTGTTCTTGCTGGGTGTCAAACGCCGAACCCCAATTGGGCCAACGAGGCAGCAATGAAAATCGGCGCGCCCCGCCCGGATGCAGCGGCGCTTCGGGCGCAACAAACCGTAAGACTCGATGGCGTGGCGGAAAAGACGGTACTTCTCGAAGCAACGCAAGTATTGCAGGATTTGGGCTTCAATGTGGAAGAAAGCGCGCCCGCTTACGGCGTGCTCGCCGGTAGCAAGGAACGCGACGCGACAGAAACGGGTCAGGTTGCCGGTCAACTGGCATTGACCATCGGGTTGGCGGTGTTGGGGGTTCGCTACAATCCGGTTTGGGATACCGATCAGGTCGTGCGGGTCACGTTGACGACCCGACCGGTGCAGAAGCGCGACACCGACCTACGGGTGTCGTTCGAACGGATCGTGACAGACACGCAGCATGTTTCTCGGGTCGAACTTTTGACCGATGACGCATTATCAAAAGGATTTTTCGCCAAAGTCCGAAGTGGCTTGGGCCGGGAGGCAGCGAAATGAAACGTTTTCGGATATTGCCTTTCGTGCTGCTTCTCGCACTCGGTGCCTGTGTCGCGCAACCGAAAATGGAATTTATCCCAAGCAAGAAAGGTGCAGTCGAATTACGTTCGATGCAGACTCGGATTGTGCCGGGCGACGACAATACCGTCATGCGCGGGGTTGTCGCGACGCTTCACGACCTCGGCTATCGGATTACCCGCGCCGAGACGGGGGCGGGAACGGTTTCGGGGACGCGATTGACGACGCTGCGCATGGCGGTGGTGGTGCGGCCTGGGCTGGCAGGTCAATCGATCGTCCGAGCGAATGCGACTGTCCTGGCACCGTTCCGGGAGGCGCAGGTCGACGATCCCGCATTCTATCGCGATAATTTCTTTACCCCGCTCGCCGCCATGACCGGACGGCAGTTGGCCGATGCGCCGGAAAGCAACAGCGTTCCGGATGCGGTCCGTCCGATCGCCGAGATAAACACGGCGGCCGAGCGGAAAGCGGCTGCGAAAGCACCCGACAAGACCGATGCGAAACCCTAGGCCGACAAATCGGAGTTCGACACCATGAAAACCCCCTTGTTCGCCGTCGCTGCCCTGCTGCTTGCGGGTTGTCAGCCCGCCAGCCAACACGCGCAAGATGTCGCGGCTGGCTCCGCTGCCGGCGATAAGGTGACACTCGGAACCGTGCAACGCGAAATCCACATCGGTATGCCCGGTGCCGACGTCGTAGCAGCCTTGGGTTCGCCCAACATGGTCACCACGGACGAGCGTCGGCGGGAAACCTGGGTGTACGATAAATTGTCGACGCAGACGGTCTATTCCTCTAGCTCCGGTGGCGCGAGCGCGCTCTTCTTGGCGTTCGCGACCGGCAAGGCCGGGGCGGTGCAGACAAGCCAGAAGACTCTGACGGTGATCGTGAAATTCGACGAAGCCGGTAAAGTGCGCGACTTCTCCTACCGTTCCAGCAGCTTCTGATCGACCGATGTCGCGCTGGATTTTTCTTTTGCCTCTGGCGGCGATCGCCGGTTGCGCGCCGACCGCTCAACAGCAGGGAGCCGCCATGACTCCCACGCGAGAGGCGACCGCCGAGCGGGCAATGCAGTCCAGGCGTTTCGATACCAAGGACCGGACGTCGATGCTGCGCGCGACAATCGGGGTTTTGCAGGATCTCGGCTACACGATCGAGGAATCGCAAGATGGGTTCGGCATGATCGTGGCCTCGCGCCTCGCTGGGGCCCAAATTCGCGCGCAGATCGTTGTCCGAGCGGTGCCGGATGCGAACGCGATCACCGTGCGCGCGAATTTCCAACGCACCGCCTTCACCGCCGGTGCCACCATCGCGCGGGGTGAGACAATTGCCGATCCCAGCATCTATAGCGGCTTTTTCGATAAGCTCGCGCAATCGGTTTTCCTGACCGCGCATGAGATTTGAACCCATGGCACTACGGATATTCTCGCTTTTGCTCCCCGTCGCATTCCTGGCCGGTTGCCAATTGGACAGTCGGCAGCAAGTGCTAGCGACCGTGAACACCCAGGCGGCACAGCGTGCGATTTCCACGCGTGTTTTCGATACCGGGGATCGAACGAAGGTATTTCAGGCAACGATTTCCACATTGCAAGATCTGGGATTCATTGTCGAACGCGCGGATAATATTCTTGGCACGGTCAGTGCGACCCGGACCGGTGCCGATCTTGTGCGATTCACTGTATCGCTCCGTCCGATGGGCGCCGCACGCACCGTCGTGCGGGCCTCGGGTCAATTGAATCAGCACGAATTGTCGGATCCGGCGCCGTTTCAGCGGTTCTTCGATTCGCTTTCTCAGTCGCTATTTTTGCAGGCCAACAACATCGATTGATCTGGCGGCGGTCGGTCAGTCTTCGTCGGATGTCCGGCGCACCAAAATAGTCCGTTTGCCGGCATGATTGGCTGGCGTAATAATGCCTTCTTTCTCCATCTGCTCGATCAGCGTTGCGGCGCGATTGTAGCCGATATTCAGATGGCGCTGGATCAATGACGTCGATGCTTTGCCTTCCCGCGCGATAACGGCGACGGCCCGATCGAACAGACCCTTTTCACCTTCGCTGGCTTCGAGGATGCTGGCCGGGCCGGCATCGGGGTCGGGGGCTTCGGTCACTTCCTCGACATAGGCGGGTTCGCCTTGTTCGCGCAGGAAGGCAACGACCGCCTCGACTTCGTCATCCGAAACGAACGGGCCATGAATGCGGGAAATGCGGCCGGCACCGGGCATGAACAACATGTCGCCCATCCCCAACAACTGCTCGGCGCCCTGTTCGCCCAGAATCGTGCGGGAGTCGAATTTCGATATAACCTGGAACGAAATGCGCGTGGGGAAGTTGGCCTTGATGGTGCCGGTGATCACGTCCACGGACGGCCGTTGCGTCGCCATGATGACGTGGATGCCGGCTGCGCGGGCCATTTGTGCCAATCGTTGCACTGCCTGCTCGATCTCCTTGCCGGCGACCATCATCAAGTCGGCCATTTCGTCGACCACCACCACGATAAAGGGTAGCGGCTCCAGCGCCAGAGGCTGGTCTTCGAACGTGGGGCTGCCGGTGTCGGGATCGAAGCCGGTCTGCACGCGCCGGGTCACGACTTCGCCCTTGGCGCGCGCTTCGGCCACCCGGTCGTTGTAGCCGCCGACATTGCGAACGCCGAGCTGGGACATCGCTCGGTAGCGGCGTTCCATTTCGCGGACAGTCCATTTCAGTGCGATGACGGCCTTGGCGGGCTCCGTGACGACTGGGGCCATCAGATGCGGGATGCCCTCGTAGATCGACAATTCTAACATCTTTGGGTCGATCAGGATCAGTCGGCACTGGTCGGGGGAGAGTTTGTACAGCAGCGAGAGGATCATCGCATTGACGCCGACCGATTTGCCCGATCCGGTGGTGCCGGCGATCATCAGATGCGGCATGCGGGACAGGTCGGCGATGATCGAGGTACCGCCGATATCTTTGCCCAGCGCCAGCACCAAGCGTCCGGTGGCTTTTTGCACTTCGTCGCTGGATAGGATTTCGCTGAGGTAGACGGTTTCCCGCTTGGCATTCGGCACCTCGATGCCGATGACATTGCGGCCGGGCACTGTGGCAATGCGGACCGCCACGACCGACAGGCTGCGGGCGACATCGTCGGCCAGTCCGATCACGCGGGTGTTGCGAATGCCGGGGGCGGGTTCGAGTTCGTAAAGAGTGACGACTGGGCCGGGCCGGATTTCGACGATACTGCCTTGCACGCCGTACTCGGCCAGCACGGCTTCGAGCAAGCGGGCGTTGCCTTGCAGGGCTTCTTCCGTCGGGCCGGTAACGACGCGGGCGGGCGGTTTTTTCAGCAGGCTCAACGGCGGGGTGCGCCAGCTTGAGTCGGGCAGCGGTAGCGGTTCCTGCACGGGTTTGCGGTAGCCCGACTGCGGTTTGCGGGCATGCACGACGGGAGTGCCGGTC
>JBAXFK010000074.1:0-17146 GCA_037139955.1 Rhodospirillales bacterium | reverse complement strand
AGGCGCTATAATCGCTAGGCAGCGGCGCGCTTCCCGCCCCTAACCGATCGGCGCGAGGATCGTCCTAACCCGCCACCCGCTCGTCCGAGTGCACGCCCAACTGCTTGAGTTTGCGGTGCAGCGCGCTGCGTTCCATACCTACGAATTGTGCCGTGCGGGAGATATTGCCGCCGAACCGCAGCAACTGGGCCTGCAAATACTGCGTTTCGAACAGGTCCCGTGCCTCCCGCAGCGGCAGACCCATCATGTCGGCGCTGGTATCGGTCTGGAGTTGCAATGGCGCGCGAGAGCCGATTTCCGGCGGCAGCATGTCCGCCCGGATCGGCTCTGCGGACCCGCCGGGTGCCATGATCAACAGCCAATCCATCGCGTTGCGCAGTTGCCGGACATTGCCCGGCCAGTCGTATGCCTGCAAAGCTGCCAGCGCATCGGGCGACAATTCCCGTTCGGGCATGCCAGAACTCTCGGCGGAACGCGCGATGAAATACCGCGCCAGGATCGGCACATCCTCCCGTCGTTCCTTGAGCGACGGGACTTTCATCGGCACGACGGAGAGGCGGTAAAATAGGTCCTCGCGGAACCGACCGCCGGCGATTTCGGCCTGTAGGTCCTTGTTTGTCGCCGACAGCACCCGGACATCCACCTTGACCCGCGCCGATCCGCCGACCCGCTCGAACGCCTGATCCTGGAGCGCACGCACGATCTTGCCCTGGGTCTCCAGCGGCATATCGGACACTTCGTCCAGCAGAAGCGTGCCGCCATGGCCGCGTTCCAACACGCCAGCGCGACGCGGATGGGCGACGGGATCGGTACCGGCCTCGGTGCCGAATAGCTCTTCCTCGAAGCGCGACGGATTCAGTGTGGCGCAGTTCAAGGCAATGAACGGCCCGTCGGCTCGGCGGGACCGCGTATGGATCATACGCGCGACCACATCCTTGCCCGATCCAGCCGGCCCCTGGATCAGCACACGCGATCCTGTGGGGGCCACGCGTTCGACCGCACCACGCAGATGGGTCATGGCTGCGGAGTCGCCGGTCAGCGTCGCTTCCGGCCCGGCGCGCAAACGCAGTTCGGCATTTTCCCGCGCCAGCGCCGCAGCTTGCAGCGCCCGACGGATGACCAGCAACAACCGATCCGACTGGAACGGCTTTTCGAGGAAGTCGTACGCCCCCTGTTGTATGGCACCGACCGCGATCTCGATCGTCCCGTGCCCCGATATCAGCACGATGGGAACGTCCGGTTCCTCGCGATGAAAGGCCTCGAGCAAACCGAGGCCGTCCATGCGGGAACCTTGCAGCCAAACATCCAAAACCACCAACGACGGCCGGCGGGTCCTGAACGCCAGCAGCGCGGCATCGGAGTCGCCGGCGCCGCGCGTTTCATAGCCCTCATCGTCCAGGATGCCTTCGATCAGCAGCCGGATATCGGGTTCGTCGTCGACGATCAGGATGTCATGCGCCATGCGAAGTGTCGTCTCGATCCATTGTGGCCGCCGGGGAAACTATCGGCAGAATTAGGCATGTCGTCGCACCCGGCCCATCCGGATTGTCGTCCAATGTCAGGCTACCGCCATGGTCTTCCATGATTTTCTTCACGATCGCCAATCCCAATCCGGTGCCTTTCGGCTTGTGCGTAACGTAAGGCTCCGTCAACCGCGCGCGATCTTCCCTCGGCAGGCCGATTCCGTCATCGGATATTGTCAGCCGCACCGTCCGATCGTCGGCCGCGACCGTCACGTCGATATAGGAAGCACCGTCGCGCATGGCGACCGCATCGGCGGCGTTCTGCAATAGATTGGTCAACGCCTGCCGCAGCATCCGCCGATCGCAAGGCGCCACCGGTCCGCGTTCGGGGATATGCGTCGTCCATACGATCTGCGGCCGAGCGGTTTTTTGCAGCACCAAGGCCTCCCGCGCGACCTGCCCGAGGTCTTCCGGCTTGATGACCGGCTGCGGCATCCGGGCGAACGCCGAAAACTCGTCGACCATCCGGCCGATATCCCCGACATGGCGGATAATAGTGTCTGCACACTGCGCGAAAATCTCGGGGTCCGATTGAATTTCTTTCGTAAACCGCCGTTTTAGCCGCTCGGCAGACAACTGTATGGGGGTCAACGGGTTCTTGATCTCGTGCGCGATGCGGCGGGCAACATCGGCCCAAGCGGCTTTACGCTGCGCGGATTGGAGTTCGGTGATATCGTCGAAGGTCACGACATAGCCATCGATGCGCGCGGCGGAGAGTTCCGCGCCGATCCTAACCAGCAGGGTGCGCCGCCGGTTGGTCGGCCCGATTTGGATTTCGGCGGTGCGCGCTTTCTCCGGTGCGGCGGCAGCGGCGGCCAGCAGCGGTGCGAATTCCGGCACGACTTCAGCGAGCGGCCGGCCAATGGCTGCCAACAAATCCATCCCCAGCAAGTCGTCTGCCGCGCGGTTCGGCAGTTCCACCCGCTCGGCAGCATCCAGACCAATCACACCGGCCGACACGCCCGACAGCACCGTCTCGGTAAATCGCCGCCGTTCGTCGATCTGGCTATACGCATCCATGAGTTCGGTGCGCTGTGCCGCGAGTTGGCCGGTCATTCGGTTGAAGGCGCGCGACAAGCCGGCGAGTTCGTCGCCCGTCGCGACCTCCGCCACACGCACGGTCAAATCGCCGCTCCGCACCCGCTCGGCAGCATTGATCAGATTGCCGACGGGCCGAGCGATCTGATTGGCCATCAACAGCCCGATCAGGCCGGCGGCCAAGAGGACCAGCAGTGCCACGATGGCGAAAATCCAGGCGAAAGCGACCTGCAACCACGACCGATTCTCATCCAGGCGTTGATAGGCCGAGACCGCCTGTTCCGTTCGGTCTTGGAAGCCCAGAATCGCGGGATCGATCGGCCGCCCAACCATCAGCATCAGCGGCGGCGTCGATTCCAGTCGCACCACCGCCCGCACCCGTGTGCCATCGGCACCGCCCAGTACCGCAACATCGCCGCCGAGTGCCTGTTGCGTCGCCGAGGCCGGTGGTGCCTCGACACCCATGCCGATGAAAAGGCCGGCGGCGGCGAGGATTTGCCCGGTGGTCGGTTCGTAGATCACCGCCTCGGTCAGGCCGCGCAGCGTGGTTTGGGTGTCCAAAACCTCGGCGAAGGCATTTGGATCGCCGGACAGAAACCGACCGGCACGACTGAGGTCGTTCGCCATCTCGAGCGCCACGGCGCGGATATTGTTGCGATGCTCCTCGACATAGCCGCGCGAGACCTGGAGCGATTCCGACAGCGCCGTGCGCACGGGATCGTTGAACCAGGACTGAATGCCGAAATGGAAGAAAACGACGGCGAAGCAGGCAACCACGATGGTTGGGGCAACCGCGACACCGCTGAACAGCATCACCAGCCGCACATGCAACTGCGACCCGGCCGATCCGCGCCGCCGGTCGACCCAAACCCGGGTCAGACGCACCGCCAGCACTGCCCCGAGCAGCAACAACAGCGACAAATTGCTGAGGACCAGGGTCACGCCCAGGCCGGGTTGCAATCCGAACGGCGAACCGCGCGCCATGATGACGAACGTCGCCACCCCCAATCCCAACGCCAGCGTTGTCAGTACCAGCGTCGCGACCTTGCCGAACACCAATTCCCCGACTACCGACAACCAACGGCGCGGCGGGGGATCGCCAGGCTCTCGCGGCGGTTTCAGCGTCTCGAGCGGGGGGGACGCATTCATTGTCGAGGTATGTCGGATTGGGGAAGCGTTTGGCAAGAACCGCCCGCCAGCGCCGTCACATTAAGCCTCGGACCACCGGGATATCGAGGTCTCGAATCTTCTTGCGCAGCGTGTTCCGATTGAGGCCCAGCATCGCAGCGGCCTTGATCTGATTGCCGCGTGTCACCGACAGGGTCATCCGAATCAACGGGCGTTCCACCTCGGCGATGATCCGGTCGTAAATATCGGTCACGCCGACGCCGTCGTTATGGGCGGCCAGGAAGTCTTTGATGTGACGTTCCACCGCTACGACCAACGGTTCCGGCCCGGCGGGGGCTGCACCTGGGACGGAGATCGGCGACGGGGCCTCGGACTCCGTCAATTCCGCAGAAATTGTCTCGGCGGAAATCGACTCGTCCGGGCACAGCGCGGCGAGCCGCCGCATGACGTTTTCCAGCTCCCGCACGTTGCCGGGCCAGCTGTGCTGTTTCAGCCGGTCGATCGCCCCGGTATCGAGCATCTTCGACGGCAGCCCATCGTCGCGCGCGCGATCCAGGAAGTGCCGCGCGAGCAAGGGTACGTCCTCGGCACGTTCGCGGAGCGGCGGCAGACGGATGGGGACCACGTTCAGCCGGTAGAACAAATCCTCCCGGAACTGGCCCTGACGGATGGCGGTGCGCAGATCGCGATGGGTGGCAGCGATGATGCGGACATTGGCCTTGATCGGCTGACGGCCTCCGACGCTGGTAAACTCGCCTTCCTGCAAGACCCGCAGCAAGCGGGTTTGCGCTTCCGGCGGCATGTCGCCAATTTCGTCCAGGAACAGCGTGCCGCCATTGGCCTGCTCGAACCGGCCTTGCGACCGGTTGGTGGCGCCGGTGAAGGCGCCGCGCTCATGGCCGAACAGTTCGCTTTCGATCAATTCGCGTGGGATCGCTGCCATGTTGATCGGCACGAACGGCCCGGTGCGACGCTTGCCGTAATCGTGCAGCGCGCGCGCCACCAATTCCTTGCCGGTGCCCGATTCGCCATTGATCATCACCGTAAGGTCGGCGGTCGTGAGGCGAGCGATCGTGCGATAAATCTCCTGCATCGCGGCGCTGCGGCCGATCAGCGGCAGTCGCTCCTCGGAATCGCGCGGCTCCGACGCGGCCGCGCTGGGTTCTGCCGGCGAGGCCAGCGCACGCGAGACCACCGACAGCAACTCGGTCAGGTCGAAGGGCTTGGGCAGGTATTCGAACGCGCCGCGCTGCGCCGCTTTCACCGCCGTCATCAGGGTGGATTGGGCGCTCATGACGATGATACGCAAATCCGGGCGGATGCGCTTGATGCGCGGGATAAGATCTAGGCCGTTTTCGTCGGGCATCACCACGTCGGTAATGACCAGATCGCCCTCCCCTTCCTCGACCCAGCGCCACAACGTGGCGGCATTGGACGAACTCCGGACCTGGTAGCCCGCGCGGCCCAAAGCTTGGGTCAGTACGGTGCGGATGGACCGGTCGTCGTCGGCGATCAGTATGGTCGGCAAAGTCACAGGTCGGCGTCCTTTTCGGTAACGACCGGAAGATGCAGGCGGAAATCGGTCCGGCCCGGCCGGCTGTCGACTTCGATCAAGCCGCCGTGGTCGCCGAGGATTTTGGCGACCAGAGCCAGTCCGAGGCCGCTCCCCGCGGCTTTGGAGGTCACGAAAGGCTCGAACAAATGCGGCCGGATATCGTCCGGTATGCCCGGCCCGTTGTCGCGCACCGTCACGAATAACGGCAGATCGACGCGTCCGGTCGAGCCGGGAATGGCGATGCGCATGCCGTGCTGGAACCCGGTGATCAGGGTAATTTCGGGCCGGCTGTTATTGGGGTGGGTGGCGGCTTCGACCCCGTTCTTCACGAGATTGAGAATCACCTGCACCAACTGATCGCGATTGCCCCATACCGGCGGCAACGACGGATCGTAGTTCTCGTGAAACCGGACGTGCTCGGCGAAACCCGACTGTGCCAAGCGCCGCACATGCTCCAACACACGATGGATGTTGACCGCCGTGCGCACGATCGGCTTTTCCCCGAATGCTTCCATCCGGTCGACGAGTGCGCGAATCCGATCCGCTTCGTCGCGGATCAACTCGGCCAGTTCTCGATCGTCCGGCCCGACGCTGGATTCCAGCAGTTGCGCCGCACCGCGAATGCCGGACAACGGGTTCTTCACCTCGTGCGCCAAGATCGCAGCCATACCGGTCACACTGCGGGCCGCGCCGCGAAATGCCAATTGTCTGTCGAGCGACCGAGCCGCCGATGCGTCTTGCATCACCAGCAGCACGCAGCCCGGTTCTTCCGGCACCGGCGAGCCTTGCACGGTGATTCCGGTCTTGTGCAGACGAGCGCTTTCCAGCGTCAAATCGTGATCGGAGATGGTGGCCTCGGTCCGGCGCACCTGATCGATGAGAAGGAACAATGGATTGTCGGGCTGCACCAGATCGGTCAGCCGCAATTGCGACAGGCTCGCCGCCGACATCCCCAAAAATTGCTCGGCCGCATGATTGACGTAGCGAAACCGACATTCCGCATCCAACAACACCACCGGCACCGGCATCGCGCCGAGGATCGCGGCGAACATCGGCGCGGGAACCTGCGGGCGAGATCGGCTGTTAAGAAGGCGCGATGCGAAGCTCACGCTGCCTCCGCCATCGCAGGTTCGTCGCGCTGCCACGCCCCCGACCGCACCGCTCCGCGCTCGATCGCACGGTCGTAGAACGCGTCGATCAGAGCCAAAACGGCTTCAGCATCGGGCAAGCGATTCATGGTCGCGCGGAACTCCGCCGATCCCGGCAGGCCGCGCGAGTACCAGGACACATGCTTTCGGGCGAGACGTACGCCAGCATTCGTGCCGAAACGCGCCAACATACCATCATAATGCGAGAGCAGAATGGCTTTCTGCCGTTCCAGCGAGGGGTCCTGCAAATGCTCACCGGTGCGCAGGAAATGTGCCACTTGTGCCGGAAACCAGGGGCGACCGTAGCAGCCGCGCCCGATCATAACCCCATCGGCCCCGGAACGGCGCAGGGCAGTGGCGGCGTCTTCCTCGGTCAGGATGTCGCCATTGGCGATAACCGGGAGAGAAACCGCATTCTTGACGTTGGCGATGAAATCCCAATCGGCGGTGCCGGTATAGAACATCTGACGGGTGCGGCCGTGCACGGCGATCATGCGAATGCCCACGTCTTGAGCGATGCGCGCCAGCGACGGCGCATTCAGACTGTTGTGATCCCAGCCCATCCGCATCTTCAGCGTAACCGGCACGTTCACTGCTTTCACCGTCGCTTCCAGGATAGCCCGAGCGGCGCCTTCGTCCCGCATAAGAGCGGAGCCGGCGGCCTGCCCGACAGCGACCTTCTTCACCGGACAGCCGAAGTTGATATCGATCAAATGGGCGCCTTTGTCGACCGCGATTCGTGCAGCCTCGGCCATCGCGACAGGATCGCAGCCGGCAAGCTGCACGGCGGACACGCCGCCGAGCCCGTCGATCTCCGCCATGTCGACGGTTTTACGGTTTTCGCGAATCATCGCCCATGAGGCGATCATCTCCGACACGACCATCCCCGCGCCCAACTGCTTGGCGGTTTGTCGAAATGGAAAATCGGTAACACCCGACATCGGAGCCAGGATCACGGGCGTGTCGATCCGAACGCCCCCGCCGAGGTCGATGGGTTGGAGGGCATGGTGTGCGATTTGCGAACTGTTGTTGCCCATGATTTGGGCAAGTTACCGTCGCATGGCGAGCGGCGCAATCCGGTAACGCACGGGCAAATCACGATTTCGACGAAGATCGCCCCGCCGACTACACCGTCAAGGCAGGAACGGCTCCCATCGGATGTACTTCAGAATGTATTCCCGATACGACCAGTCGTGCGCGTGCCAACGATGGCGGCCGTTCGGATCGTGCCAAGTCAAGCCCATGCGCTCGCCAATCAGGGGGTGAACAGGCACGACTTCGATATCTTGGCCATGGTTGCCGCGCATCAGAAACACCGCCTCCCGCTGCGCTCGCGCGATTTGCACTGGGCTCAAATCGCCGGTCAGCGCCAGCAGGCGCGGCACCAAGTAAGCGAAGGGCTGCGCTGTCAAATGGCTGGAGCTATGAAACAGCTTCGTGGTGCGGAAATTTTCCTCGATCCAATCCCACATTTTGACGTCGGCTAGTTCGTCTACCGCCTTGGCCCGCATCCCATCGATGCGCAGGCGCCGCTCCAGGTCCGGCATCTTCTCGGCGGTCAGGCGCATGTATTCGGCAAACAACACGTCGTCGGGCAGGTCTTCCCCGGCGACCGAAGGTGCCAGGGATGCCGCGATGGAGTCGGGCCACGGGTATAGATAGTCTTTGGCCGCCGCCAATCGCGGGTCCGAACCGGAGAACGGCCACAAGCACAGCAGAATCATCGGTGGGAAGCCGATTGTCTGGCATCCCGGCGGCAATCGGCTTTCCAACATACGGCGGTGGAAATTCGGCTCCCCGGACTCAACCTGATTCCAGACCACCCGCACATCGGCGAAAAACGCCTCGGTATACCGAGTCTCCCAATCGCGTTCGGTCATCAGGTGCGGCGGAACGATCTTAATATCGAACTTCTCGCGCACGTCGCTCAGGCGCCGCAAGATGTGCGTCATATGCTCGCCCTGGCAATTGCCGTAAATCAGAATGGACGGTTTGCTCATGTCAGCAAGGGGCTCCAACGCAAATAGCGCAGCAAATATTCGCGGAACCCGAAGTTGTTGCGCCCGTATTCGTAAAGCCTGTCCGGCCTCCACCAGGCCAGATCGAAATGGCGGGCGACGCGCGGGTGGACCGGCAGAGCACGGTTGTGCGCACGCCAGCCGATCGTCAGTCGATCCAAGCCGGCCAGCGCAATGTCGAGATCGCAGATTTCGCGGAGAATCGGTGTCCCGAGCAGTTGCCGCGCCACTTCCTTCACAATCGGCGTGCAACGCTCGTGCGGGGCGGCGACCAGCATCTCGTGGTGGAACCGATCGGCGACGAATGACGCCATTTGCACATCCAGCCCGGCGTCCTCGGCCAGCAGACGCGCGAGGTCGTCGCGATACAGCGCATCGAGGTCCAGCGGTGCCGCTTCGGTCAGTTCCATATACATATCGAATAGGGCATCGTCGGTCAGCGTCGGATCGACCAAGGACGCCGCCACCCGATCCGGATCGACATAGCGCCCGCCGTTATACACCGGCGGTGCGGGCACCAGCCGCGGATCCGGGCCGTGAAACGGCCATAGCACCCGCAGGTTCGTGGTCGGAAAGGTACGGATATCGGCGCCGGGGGGAAGCATCGCGCGGATACCGGCTTTCGTCGCGGCGTTACCGACCATCGACTCCTCGAAATGGATGTCGGTAGCGCCGAGCGCCGCGCTGGGCAGACGGGCGCGAACTGTGTCGAGATCCATGCCGACGTTGATCCACTCCACCTTCAGTCGATCGCGAAACGGCAGCATCCGCCCGAACAGGAGGGAGATTTGATAGGACAAATGGAACCCGGTTACGGTCAACCGGATCGGCGCGTCGCGTCCGATGGCGGGCAGCGGCAATGCTTCCGGTTCGGCGATCGTATCCCTGGCGAACAACCAGTGAAATCGTGCGGCAGCCTGTTGCAAGGCCTCGTCTGCGGCCGGGACGTTACCCTGTTCGCGCAGGCTATGCGCGGCGCCCAGATAGGCATCGACGGCATCCGGAAAGCGCGCCTTGGCGCGATCCCAGCGCAGATTTGCCTCGGGCCAATCCTGACGGGAATCCGCAAGACGAGCATACGCTATCGCCGGCTCCGGACGATATGGAAAGCGCCGCATCGAATCGCGGGCCAAAGCCTCGGCCTCATGCAGCCGTCCGGCCACCTGCAACGCGCCGATCCCACCGCAGTGCGCACCGGTATGACCGGGAAACAGCGCCCGTGCATCGGCCCACCGTCCCACGGCCGCCGCCGAATCGGCTTGCGAATCCGCAATAGCGGCGAAGGCCATGCGCGTGTCGGGATCGTCGGGAAAACGGACCAACGCCTCGGTCAGCACCGAGTCGGCCGCGTCGAACTGGCCGAGATCGCGCCATATTGCAGCCTGACCGAGGTACCCTACTTTGTTGTCCGGATGCCGCGCGCGCACGATTCCCCATCGACGAGACGCCTCGGCCCAATCGCGACGCGCGGTGGCGACACGCGCCTGAGCAACAAGGAGGGCTGAATCGTCGGCGAACCGGGCGACAGTCTCGGCCAAGAGCGAGTCGGCACCATCGAATCGGCCGGCGGCGATCAACGATTCCGCCTCCCCCGCGCAGGCATCGATGCGATCGGGATACTGCCGCCGCATGGCCTGCCACCGCGCGATGGCCATGGTGTAATCCCGACGAGCGAATGCGAGACGGGCTTGTTCGGCACATAGACCGGGATCGGCGGCAAACTGGGTCCGAGCGTCGCGCAGCAAAGCCTCGGCGTCGATGTAACGCGAAGCGGCCCGCAGCGCGGCGGCTAGGCCTTCGGCCATCGCGGGATCGTCGGGAAATTGGGACCGCGCCTTACCCCAGCGCTCCAAAGCGGCCGGAATGTCGCGACGTTCGAGCGCGTTATCGGCGAAGGCCGCCGCGACGACCGGATCGGCGGGGAATCGCGCGGCGGCTTCCTCCAACAAGATATCGGCTTCGTCGCGATTGTATCGCGCAGCCAACGCCACCGCCGGCAGCCGATACGGGTCGGGCGACTCGGGATATGCTTGCCGCAAATCGGTGTAAACTGCGAGCGCGCCAGTCAGATCGCCGGCCGCGAGCGCCAACTGCGCCGCGTCCAGGCCATGTGCAAGCAGTGCGAACCGGTGTTCCGCTGCGAATGTGTCGGATGAAGCCGCGTCGGGCATCGATTGCTCCTACCGTCGCCGGGTCATAGCCCGGCTGACCGCTCGTCCGCCAGTAGGACAAAGTACCATGCTCGAAAACAACAGATAGTGGTTAGTGGGTTGGGTTATCCACAGCATTTTGCGACGACCGAGTCGTTTGTCGTTGACCCCCCGAGGAGCGGGCTGTACGTCCGGATGTGTGACAACCGCCGATCCCCCTCCTTTCATCCGTCTGCGCGGCCGGTCCGTAATGGCCCTGGTGCTTGCGCCCGAGCTGCCTTTGCCTAATTGGCTGGCAGCACTGGACGCGCAGATCGCCCGAGCGCCAACGTTCTTCGACGGGCGACCGGTGCTGGCCGATCTCGGGGCGTTGCCTGTCAGTACCGAAGATGTGGCTGGCTTCCTGCGCTCGCTAGAAGATCGCGGTATCCGTATTATCGGCACCGAGGGCGCGCATCCATCCTGGCAGGGCATCGAGCGATGGGGCCGCCCCTTCCCCACCGCCAGCAAGCCCGGCCGCCCGATCGCGATCCCCGACGATCCCCCCAAACACGAGGCATCGCCGATGCCCTCCGCCACCGCCGAGGTCAGTTCCCTGGTAATCGACCAACCGATCCGATCCGGCCAATCGGTGGTATTCGAAAAGGGCGATGTCACCGTGCTCGGCTCCATCGGCTCCGGCGCCGAGGTCATGGCCGGCGGGTCGATCCATGTTTACGGCGCCATAAGGGGTCGCGCGATTGCCGGCCTCGCGGGGAATGCAAAGGCCCGCATCTTCTGCCGCAAATTGCAGGCCGAGTTGCTGGCGATCGATGGCGTTTACCAAACGGCGGACGACATGCCGAGCGCGCTCATCGGGCGCGCGGTGCAGGCGTGGCTCGAAGGCGAGCAAATGAGAATGACGGCTTTAGACTGATACCGAACACACGGGAGACGCGCATGGCCAAAGTCTTGGTCGTAACATCCGGCAAGGGCGGCGTCGGAAAGACCACCTCCACTGCGGCATTGGGTGCGGCGCTGGCGCAGAACGGCGCCAGTGTCGTGGTCGTCGATTTCGACGTCGGGCTACGTAACCTCGATTTGGTCATGGGTGCGGAACGGCGGGTCGTATACGATCTCATCAACGTCGTGCAGGGCGACGCCAAGCTGGCGCAAGCGCTGATCCGCGACAAACGGTTGGAAAACCTCGCGTTGCTGCCGGCTTCGCAAACCCGTGACAAGGATGCGTTGACCCCGGAAGGGGTGGAACGCGTGGTCGCCGAGCTGAAAGAAAAATTCGACTGGGTGATCTGCGATAGCCCCGCCGGCATCGAAAAAGGCGCCATGCTGGCCATGCGCCACGCCGACGTCGCCGTGGTTGTCACCAATCCCGAAGTGTCCTCGGTCCGCGACTCCGATCGCATCATCGGCATGCTGGATTCGAAAACTGCCAAAGCCGAAAGAGGCGAGCGGATCGAAAAGCACCTGCTGCTCACCCGTTACGACCCAGCGCGCGCCGCACGCGGGGAAATGCTGAATGTCGACGACGTGCTAGAAATCCTGTCGATCCCGCTGCTGGGCATCATCCCGGAATCGGACGAAGTGCTGAAGGCGTCGAACGTCGGGTCCCCGGTTACGCTCTCGAGCCCGACCGGCAATGCGGCCCGCGCCTATTTCGACGCGGCGAAACGACTGGCCGGCGAGAAAATCGAAGTCGTGATCCCCATGGAACGCAAAGGTTTCATGAGCCGGCTTTTCGGACGGAGGGTGGCATGAACCTTCTCTCGTTCTTTCGAAAGAAACCTACGGCCGGCGTCGCACGGGAACGCCTGCAAATCCTGCTCGCGCACGAGCGGATCGCGACCGGCCATTCCGAGCTGCTGGCGAAATTGCAGGAAGAGATTATCCAGGTGATCGCCAAGCACATCAAAATCGATCGCGAAAAAGTCCATGTAAAGCTGGATCGCGGCATGGACACATCGACGCTAGAAATCGACGTGGACTTGCCCTCGATCCTGCCGGCAATGGGCGCGCGCGGCTAACGCGCCCTACAGGCCGAACATATCCGCCGCCACGACTGCGCGCACCGCTTCGGGGTCCATCCCATGCGCCGCGATCGCGTCGGCGGTATCGGCCATGACGGCATCGACGTCGCCCATCAAGCTCAGGCGCTTGTAGACGTCGGGGATGTGAATTCCCATCGCCTCCCCGATCAATTCCATGAAGTTCATCAGTTCGAACGACACGTCGTTCTGATAATGCACGAGGTCGCGGTGGCAACCGTGAAAGATCGACGCGAACACCGTCGCCCCAGCCGCCAAGGCTGCCGCGAATTCCCGCTGTTGCAGGTCTTTCTTGAATTTCGGCACCGCGTTCAGATGTACCGACTGGGTGCTCACGATGGGCACATCGAGTTCCACCACTTCCAGTTCCGGAATAGCGCGTAGCACCGCTTTCACCGCCGCCATGACGCGGGGCAGAGCAGACCGTTCCTGCAACGCCACCTTCTTCCGCACCGGATGTACGAACAATTTCCGCAAATCCTCCAGCCGTTCGGCGAAGAATTCCGCGATCGGGGCCATGTCGAACGGTGTTTCACCGAACGATTCCTTGTAGGCCGGCAGCGCGACTTCCCCGATCTGAATTTGGCAGCTCGGGCACCACGCCAGCACGCGGGACGCTCCGGGACGACCCAAACGTTCGATGGTGTTGTAACCGACGCGGCCGGCCGTTTTCGCGTCGCCTTGCTTGAATTGCTGGATGCCGCAGCAAGTGGAATTCCCGCCCATGACTTCGTACGTGACGTTCAAGGCATCCAGCACATCCAGCACCAATAGGGCGATGTGCGGTGTTTTGACGATGTTGCAGCCGGTGTAAAATACGATGTCGGGCGGGCCGTCATAATCTCCGGCCGGCTTCAGCGGCGGGTTTAGGCGGGCCAGCACGTCGGGCGTCAGTTGCAGCCGCGAGATCGTCCTTGTGCCGCGGCTCATGTTGTTGAAATAAGCATTACCGGCCTTTCGGACCGCAGCCTCCCCCTGTTGCAGCTTGGTGGCGATGCGCGCGAGGTTCACCATGATACGCGGGTTGATCCCATACTCGCAGGCCGGGATACATTTGCCGCTGTTGGAACACACGGTCGCCCAGCGTTGCGCGCTAGGCGTGCCCTGCTCGCCGCGCAGCAGGTCTAGCACGCCGCCGACAAGCGCAGGTGAATCGGACGTGTCGACGCCGGCCGGTTCGGTCATGGGGCAGGCTTCGGCGCATTTGCCGCAACGCGTGCAGGCATCGAGAATATGGTCGGTTTGCGCTTTCAGCACATCGGTAAACGATGGTCCGTCCATGGCTTGACTCCCGCTAACCCGCGCAGCCTACGCCCGCTTCCGACGCGACAGCAAATGAACGCCCACCAGCAGGGCCGGGAGGCCGCAGACCGCGAAGCCCAGCCCATAATTGTCGGTCGCATGCAGCAGCGCGGCGTAGACCAGCGGACAGATCAGCGAGCCCGCCTGACCGAACGACAGGACGCCGCCAGTGGCGGAGCCGACCATGCCCTCAGGCGCCAGACGAGCAGTTTCAGACAACAAAATACCGTGCCAGGATAGCGCGGTGGCGCTCAAGACCCATGCCACAGCCTCGATGGCGAGGATCGGCCAGTCCCCGGTAAAGAACGCCATCCCCACGGCGGCGATGGCCATGCCCAACGCCAGCCAGGCCATCATCAGACGAGCGGGCAGATGGAAACTGCCTAGCCAGGACCAAAGAACGCGACAGGGAATGGCGACGACGACGGCGATGGAGAAAATATAGCCGGCCGAGATCAGATCGTAGCCTAGATGGGTCATGTAGATCACAAAATAGGCGGTCATGACCTGCTGCATGCCGTTGAAGGCGAAACACGCATAGGCCAGTCCGCGTAAGGACGGGGTGGTCATGACCACCCGCATCGTTGCCGCCAAATCGCCCAACCGAAAGGAGCGGTTTGCCGTCCGCTCGGCGTCGAAGCGACGGCGCAGCGGCTGCAAGGCGATCGCGAACGCGACCAATGCGGCGACCGCGATCTGCATCGTCCCCCGCCACCCCAGCCATGCGGCTGCGGTCGGCGCCAACGATCCACCGAGCAGTATACCGACCGGAACGGCTGTTTGCTTGACCGAGAAAACGATCGGCGCCAGCCGAGGTGGCGACCAGCGGCCCAGCAATTGCGACGAGGCCGGGGTGGCGCAGGCGGCGCCGGTTTGCCCGATCGCCGCCAGCAGAACGAAAGCCAAAACCGAGCCTTGCGTGGCGATTGCCATGCCCAAAGCCATCGATAGCAGCGCCACCTGGCTCATGCGGAGTGGGCCGTATTTGAGAATGAAACCGCCGCAGCCCATTTGCCCGACCAATGCGAAACAGGCAGTTAGGCCGAAGTAAAACCCAGCCACGGCGGGTGTGACGCCCAAATCGCGGATGATCGGCGGTGCCAGCACCGCAGGGATCGCTTGGCTGGTGGACAGCAAAATCTGGTGGAAGAATGTCGCGCCGAGAGCGAGCCAAAGAACCTTCACGCTAGCCCGACTTCCGCCGCAACAGGCTTATCCCGACGAACAGGCTAGGCAGGCCGCTCACCGCGAAGCCGATCCCGTAGCTGCCGGTGATGCCAAGCAGGCCGGCGTAGACGAGGGGGCCGAGCAGCGCACCCATTTGGCCGAACGATAGGACACCGCCGGTGACAGCGCCCGCCATGCCCTTGGGGGCGAGGCGCGCGGTTTCCGCCAGCAAAATGCCGTGCCAGGACATCGCGGTTGCGCTGAGGACCGCCGCCACCGCCCCGATCGCGGCCAATGGCCAGGATGCGCCGAACAACCCGGTCAGCGCGGCGCTGCCGGCGATGCCCAGCGCCAAACCTGCCATGACCAGCCGGGGCGCAACGTGGAAACTGCCCAGCCACCCCCACAGGATGCGGCTGGGTACCGCGACCGCGATGGCCGCCGAGAAAATGTAGCCCGCCGCCACCAGACTGTAGCCGATCGTTGTCATATAGATGACGAAATATGCCGTCATCGTCTGCTGCATGCCGTTGAACGCGAATGCCGCAAACGACAAATTGCGCAGCGCTGGGTCCTTCAATACCGATCGTATCGTCGCAGGTGCGTCCGAGAATTTGAACGCTCGGTTGGGATCGCGCTCCGCATCGAAGATTTTACGCAACGGCTGCAGCATGAAGACGAAGGCGAGGCAGGCGGCGGCACTGACCAGCACGGTATCGCGCCACCCCAACCAAGCCGCCATCGCCGGCCCCAATGCCCCACCGATCAATAAGCCCGCCGGCACCGCCGTTTGCTTGATGGAGAATACCAATGGCGCCAGCCTCGGCGGCGACCAACGCCCCAACAACTGGGAGCTTGTGGGGGTAGAGATCGCCGCGCCGCCGCCACCGATGATGGCCGATAGCAGAAACATGAGCTTGGCGCCCTCGCTCATGCACAATGTGCCGAAGGCGAGCAGGACCAGCGCCACTTGGCTCATGCGCAGCGGACCGTAGCGGACGATGAAGCTGCCGCAGCTCATTTGCGTCACTAAGGCGAAGAACGACGTCAGGCCGAAATAGATGCCCACCAGCGACGGATCGAAATGCAGATCGGCGATGATGATCGGCGCGACCACGGCCGGCAGCACCTTCCCGATGCTGACGAACGTCTGCTGCAGGAACATCGACCCCAGCGCGAGGAGGAGCAGCCGAGTCATTCCAAGATGAAATCGTTCCGGTCCAACGTCTCGGTCATGCGGCGATAGTCGACGAGGCGGAAGGGGGAGTTCGTGACAACCCGTCCCTCCCTGTTTTTATACCAATTGCCGACGCCCCGGTGCGCCCAGACCATTTTTTCGTGGGTGGCGTCCAGAAGTTCGTTGAAAGCATCGTGCGGTTCGGACCTGCACTCCATCGTTTTGGCGCCGGTTTCCAGCAATTCGCGCAGGCATTGCATGATGTACCGGACTTGGCACTCGGTATGGTAAATGGCGCTGCCACCATGCGCGAGGTTGGTGCCGGGACCGTAGAGCAAGAACATGTTGGGAAACCCCGGCACGGTAATGCCCAGATGCGCACGCGGGTTGTCATCGCCCCAGAGGTCGCGGATCGTTTGCCCGCCCCGCCCTTGGACATTCATCGGCCAGAGCATTTTCTGCGCAACGAAGCCGGTAGCCAACACAACGATGTCCGCAGGGTGGCGCGTGCCGTCCTTCGTCACGATCGCGTCTTTCTCGATACGGTCGATCGGATCGTCGGTGAGCGTGACGTTATCCCTGGTCAGCGATTTGTACCAATGATTGTCGCGCAGCATCCGCTTCCCGTAGGGCGGGTACGGTGGCACGATTTTCTCCAGTAGATCGGGGCGGTTCCCGACCTGCGATGCGATATAGGCCGTAATATCGTCTCGAAACTTCTGGTTCGCCGCGTTCAGCGACCGATCGGGGGTCGCCCAGTTCGGATCGACATGCAACGAGGCATGCAGCCCATCCGACGATGCCCACATCAGTTGGAACCGGTACCATTTCGCATAGAACGGAATGTGCTTCAGCGCTGCCATTTTGCCGGGACTGACGGCGGCGTGATAATTGGGGT
>JBAXFK010000073.1:0-17342 GCA_037139955.1 Rhodospirillales bacterium | reverse complement strand
GCTGATCGCAGAACTCCGGAGCGCGTGATCCAGGCGTGTCAACCTGGGCAGTTACCAAAATTCAAACAAAGCTCCGAGCACAATCAACGTTCTAAGCTTTTACCTCCGAAATAGGCCTCGCACAAGCGGTAACAGGTTGCCACCGACGACACGACCCGCTATTCCGAGTTATCACCTCATATAGTGATTGTTCGAATGTCCGCCTCGCTCTTCGACGCGACCCATGATGAGCCCGACGCGACACCCGCGCACGATGCGCGTGGCAGGCGTATGGCTCGCCTAACGTCCTTCATGCATACCGGCGGTCGCACGTCGGCTTGGATCATCGGCTTTCTGCTGTTGGCCTTGGTCGTTTTGTGGCAGCGCGTCATCTACGTCGTCCCGGCCGGCGGTGCCGGAGTCATGTGGCAGATGTTTTTCGGCGGCACGGTCACCGATTATGTGTATGGCGAAGGTCTGCACATCATGTTCCCGTGGGATCGCTTCACCGTGTACGACACCCGCGTGCAGGTGGTGGAAAGCGATTTCACGACCTTGACCAACAAAGGCTTGGCCATCGAACTGAAATTGACGATCCGATTCCATCCCGACTACGATACCGTCGCATTGCTGGACCAGCGGGTCGGCAAGGAATACGTCAGCAAAGTCGTCAAACCGACCGTGGAATCCGTACTCCGGCGCTACATCGGTCGGGAGGAGCCGGAGTCGATATACACCAATAAAGAAGGCGTGCTTTCGTCGATCATCTCCCGCGCGATCGCCGAAACAAGCGAGCAATTCGTGTCGATCGACGATGTAATCATTCGGCAGGTCGTACTGCCCGAAACACTGCGCGACGCGATCGGTACTAAGCTGATCTATCAGCAACAAGCCGAAGGATACGAATTCCGGCTCGCCGGCGAAAAGCAGGAAGCCGAACGCAAACGTATCGAGGCGCAGGGCATCAGCGACTCCCAAAACATCATCAAACAAGGACTGACGCCCGAACTATTACGATGGGAAGCAATCCGGGTCGAAGGCGAACTCGCGAAGTCCGCCAACGCCAAGCTGCTGATCATGAACGGACCGGACTCCCGTCAGATCAATATCAATGTACCCTAAACTTCCCGGCCTCGGACGCCGCGCATTTCTGGGCACCGCAGTAAGCACCGCCATGCAAGCGGCCGGCGACAACGCGCCGGCGTTTGCCGCAGTCTCAGCCACACTGGCTAGTTCGGAGGAGCTGACGGTTGCCATCGTCGGGTCCGGCTTGGTTGGCGAAACCCTTAAAAATGGCGCGACCCTCGCAATCGAACGCCTCAATACCGAGGGCGGGCTACTAGGCCATCGCCTGCGGCTCCACACCGAGATGGTCGCGTTCTCCGGTTCGAGCACACGCTCCGCCGCCATCGAGGCTGCCAACAATGTTGTGTCGCAACCCAATCTGATCGCAGTGATCGGCCACGCGACGGTCGAGGATGCTTTGCCGGCCGCCATCGCCTATCTGCGCCATCGTGTGCCATTCTTCGCACCGACAATTTCCTCGACCGGCCTGACGCTGCACGGATTGCCCAACCTATACGCGACGCTGCCCGATAACACCGATATCAGCGTTCAGACCGCACGCATCGCCTTCGACATCGGCCTGCGCCGTTGCGTTATTTTACGCGATCGCGGCAGCGAGGCGCTCGAAGTGTCCCTCGCATATCGCGACGAAGCAGCTGTGCTCGGGATCGCCATCGTGGACGAACGCTCGATGCCCGTCGGCAGCAGCCCGCGCGATTACATGGCCGGCCTGCAAGGGCCGCGGTTCGATCATCTGGTGATTGTCGGCCCGCTCGCGACCCAAACCGCCTTGGTGCGCGCCGCCGCCGATGCGGGCTTGAACGTGACATCCGTGTTACCGACCATCAACAATGCAGATTACGTCCGGCAGCAGCTCGGCACCATCAAAGGCCGCGTGCTGATGCCGGTACTACGCGATCGCACCGCGCCGACACCGACGCAGGCCGATTGGGAAAAGGCCTATATCGCCCGCTTCGGGGAGCGTCCCATCGATCTGGCGATGCAGGGGACCGACGCTATCGGTGTGCTGGTCGAAGGATTGAAGCGCGTCGGCACGCTCGATCTGCGCGAACTCGGGCGTGTGCTGCACACCGAATTTGCCTATAATGGCGTCGGCGGCCGCGTGTCGTTCCGCGCCAACGGCCGTATCTACACACGCTTGCTCGGTTTCGCGTCGATCCGCCCGAACGAGGTCGCCTACTACATGCCGGGTGCATGATATGAACATCGGATCGTTCCGCCGCACTCTGCTCGCAGCCCTCGCTATCGCCGCACTGACCGGCGGCTCGGCGGCAAAAGCACAAGACGGCCGGGACTACACCCGCGTCATCGGACGCCCGGAAATGCTACCGTATGTCGCAGGCGTCGCGGCCGCGATGAATCGTTCTGCGGCCCGCAAATTTCCCGCGATCGAGCAATCCAGCGCCGAAGGTGCGCGTCGCAGCTTCTGTACGCAGTTACGCGACTCGCCGGACATAATGGTTATTCCGGTCCCGACCGGCGTGGATCCGGCGCACATTTGCGAGAACAACGAACCGTTGGTCGCGCTACCGTTCGGGCGGCAGGTGTTCACGCTCTATACGGCCCCGGGCGCCCCCACCATTGCCCTGACTCGCGAGCAATTTTTCCGCGCCATCGCTCGGGATTTGCCACGCGCCGACACAAGCGGCGGGGATGCGGTCTTCGAGCCGAACCCCAACAAGCGCTGGCGCGATATCTCCCCCGACCTCCCCGATTTGCCGATCCGCATGGTCGGACCGCCGCGCCGCGCGGTGCAGTGGCTGACGATCGAGGATTTGGTGATGCGCCCCGCCTGTATGGGGCTGCCGGCAGTCGCGGCGCTCGCGCGTATCGACCAACAATCGACCGAACTGCGGTGCCTCAGTCGCCGTTTCGACGAAGCGATGTCTTATGTCGACGGCACCGCCTACAATGTGGACCCCAGAATCGATCCGAAAGGGTTCGAACTGGCGATCAACGAACGCCGAGCCATGCTGTTGACACCCGGCGCGGTGCCGCAGCCGGTCGAGGGGCATATGCCGAACCTCGCCGGGTTGAACGCCGGGCGCTATCCTCTGGCACGACGCCTCGTGGCGGTGATCAAGGTCAACCGCATAGAAACGATACCTAACCTCCGCAATTTCGTTGTCGAGTTGACCTCGCCGGCGGCCGGTGGACCCAAGGGCTATTTAGCGCCCCTCGGCGTCGAACCGTTGCCGGAGGATGTACTGGCGTCCAGCGCCTTGAAGGCACGGTACATGCGACCGCCCAATCGGGTTTCGGAGAAGCCCGAGGCGGCGCAAGAACGACCCCGCAACGAGAAACCCGCCCAATAAGTGGTAGGTTCGACGTCGCGGAGCAAATCGGCAACGCGTTCAGTTCACGGTCAAGCCGTTCTGGCGCCGGACGGATGCGGGATCGGATGCCAGCACTAGCAGCAGCCCGATGATCGGGGTCAACAGGATGCTGCCAAAGAAATAGCCCCACGCGCCGAGCTTTCGACCCCGCCCGAAATAAGCGACAATTGCCGCTACAAAGATGTAAAGCAGCACGGCCAGGATAATCGGCACCATGGTTCCAGCCTTTTTGAACTGAGGAAACAGGCCAAACGTCTACCATCCCGGACGAACCACCTCAAGCACGTGCGACGGTTACCCGCCTGGGCCAGTATGTGAATTTTTTAGCGACGAGAGCCCTCTAATGCGACTGCGCTATGGAAACGCCTGCCAAATCGTGCCATAGGAAGAGTAAGAAAAGGCATACTTCGCGGCCAGTTCCCGTATCTCGATCCAACTCTGCTCGGAGACGTAAGTACGATGACCGATTCCGTTACCGATACTGTTCCGGACGCTGAAATTCCGCATCCGGCCGAAGCAGCAGCTGCAACTCAAGCCCCGGCCGACACCGCTGCATTGGACGACGAGAAACAGGACGCGATCGACAAGGCGCTCGATGCGAACGATGTCATCAAAAATCACGTTATCGCATCGATGGCAGTCGGACTCGTTCCCATTCCGGGTGTGGATCTGGCCGGCACTCTAGCGGTCCAGGTGCGCATGGCCCATCAAATTTGCGGCATTTACGGCGTTACCTTGCGCCAAAACGCAGTAAAGACCGCCGTCCTGTCGCTGCTTGGCAGCATGATGCCGGTGGCATTGGCGGGCGGGCTGATCAGCGGGCTGAAAGCAATACCGGGCTTGGGCACGCTATCCGGCGCGGCGGGCGTTTCCCTGCTCGGCGGCGCGATGACCTACGCGATCGGCAGCGTGTTCCAGCAGCATTTGGAAAGCCACGATAGCCTGATCGACTTCGATCCAACTAAGGTCAAATCGGTCATGCGTCGGGAATTCGATGCAGGCTTGACCGTTGCTCGGACCCTTCGCGGCAAGGTAAGCGAAGCCATCATTGCCAAGGAAAAAGAAAACGCCAAGGCGGCAAATCCCGACCTAACCGAGGCCGCACCGACAGATGCCGCCCCGCCCGACGATTCGGCCAAAGCTGCACCGTCGGCTATTCGGCGCGAAATCGATGCCAGCGTCGCAAGCGTTCGGTCGTTCGGTGCCAAAGCTGCCGGCGTTTTCAAAAAATCGCCTGCCGCCCAAGCCGAAGTAGAAGCAGTCGAGACTGTCGAAGCCGCGCCAGCCGCTGCGGAAGCCACAGAACACGCCCACACCACGTCCGAGGTTGCTGCCGCCAAGGCCTAATAGCCCTCATACGAAAAGGATCGCGGCCCGCACGTCCAGGCTGGCGGGCTGCGGAGTATTCGACCGAGCCCCGACCCAACCGGGGTGGGCTCGGTTTCAGGGAGTTCGCCGGTGCTTGTTTGGGTCGCAGCCGCGCTTGCCACGATCACCGCCCTGCTCGATCGCTATACGGTCCTGCGCGTATCCGACCTCGCCTTCGCCACCGACATCGACTGGCAGAACGCAGCAATCGCAATCCTACCCGCGCTAGCCGGCGTATCCCTGCTGGGCGGATGTGCCCGCGTAACTGCGTTTTCCGTTATCGAGCGCTATATCGACGACGCTTTGGTCGCCACCGCGCGTCGTTTACTCGCCGCCGACTGGCGCGATGCCGCACGCCATCGGCCCGAAGATCGATTGGTGGAAATCTCAACGCTGATGCGCGACGACGCGCGCGCTGCGGCGGCCATAGCACCATCCTTCGCAATTTTAGCGCTGACCGCAGCTTGGCTCGCTTGGCACGCCCCGGTCATCGCCCTCGGGCTTGGCATCGCGCTACCCGCCGCGTTTGCAATCGTAAAAAAGCTGACACCCGAGATGGTGGCGACCGGGGCCGTGCTGGCCCAAGCCGAGCTAGCATTCGATCGGGTGACCGAACATATGCTGGCGGCAGGGGCCGGCTTGCATCTGCGGATGGCGCGCGAGCCGGATTTCCTCGTGCAAACACTGTATCGGCCCATCGACGACGCAACCCGAGCGGCAGTTGCGTATGCTCGGTCGCATGCACGGGTGGCCGTGGCGGTGGCTTGGCTGAGTTTTGTTGTGGTTTTGATATTTTTGGGCCTGCTGCCCGCTTCGACCGCAGATGAATCATGGACCCGAGCTATCGTGGTGATCCTGGCGACGCTGTATCCAGCACGGCAGGTGCTGGCTGTTTGGCCGGCGGTACAACGATTGCGCGGCTTGCCGGCACAATGGGATAAGGTTCTCCATGAGAATCCGCCGACCGAGGCTTCGATCCAATCGGTTCCTCCGATAGCGCCCGCACGCTGGACGAGCATCGGCTTGAATCGCGCAACGGTGGAGCCGCGTGAGGCACCGGGCCTATCGATTGCCGGAGTCGGTCCCGTCGACCTCACTTTGGAGGCCGGTACGATCGTAGCACTGATCGGACCGCAGGCCGAGGATCGGGCAACACTTCTCCATCTTCTGTGCGGTTTGATCCCCCCCGATCGCGGGACCGCTTTGCTGGATGGTCGCTCCATCCCAGCGGCCAGCCTGCGTGGCCTATGCGGCGCGGCGCTGGACTCGGCGACCCTAGCGACAATCGACCTGCCGTCCGCAGATGCTCCGCGCGCCGCCGCGTTGTATGCGCGATTCGATCTCGTTCCTGGGCGGGCGCTATCGTCCCTGCCCCCGACAGAACGCATACGCGTTGCGCTGGTGGCTATAGAGATTCAAGATCGGCCGATCCGACTTTACGACGAACGCGTAGCCGATGTCGGCCCTCTGTATAGGGAGGCTTTCGCCGAAACCTTAGTGGAAGCGCGCGCGCGCGGCCGGCTGTGCATCCTCGCGACCAGCGATGCACGCACGATTGCGATGGCCGATCGCACGATCCGAATCGTCGATGGCCGCATCGATACCACCGAGGGCGGGACGCCCCGATGAATTTATGGCGCCTCCTCCTCACGCGGCTCGGAACCGGACGCGGCCGGTTGCTGTTCGCGGTGTGCCTATCCGCATTAGCAACGGCTGCGGTGATCGTGGCGGCGGCGGAGCGTTTGGCCGGCGGCGCGGATTGGGTCTTACCGGGCGAGTTGGCCGGCGCGCTTGTGGCGATTACCGGTGCGGCTTACGGCACAATTTGGTTTGGTAACCGCATCGGAAATTGGATGGGGGTATTGTCGCGACAAGTGCGGCGAGCGCTCATTACCAAATATGCCGCATTGGAGCCGGGCGCACTGGCCGACATCGATGCCAATGCGATGCGCGACGGTGCGATAGCTTTTCCGCGCGGCCTCGCGCGGCTAGGCATTCAGGGTCCGCAAGCGATTTACTCGTGGCTGACCGCAATGGCGTGCGTTTTAGTCACTTTGGCGATTGACCCCATCAGCGGGGCCGCGCTGCTGGTTGCGATGAAACTCGGTGCTGTCGTTACCGTGGCGCGCATCGCGAGCGAATGGCGCTCTGCAGGCGCATCGGTCGATGCCGACAAGCGATTGGATCGAGCTTTGCACGACACATTCCAAGGAATGAAGTCATCGCTCTTGACGCTGACGCGACCCGGCCAGCCGCGTGAAACGGTGCTGGAACGAACGATTGCCCAGCGCCGCCACAGAAATGTTCGAGAGCTTGCGATGGAGGCTTTGTTGGCCGGGCTAGCTGGCACCGGGCGGTTGGTGCTCGCGACTTTGCTTGTCGCTATCTCGCATCTGTCAGGTGCGGCGGCACGTGAGTCCGTTGCCATGGTCTCGATCGCTTTTCTAATACCGTTCGACTGGATCGTTGCAATCCCGCTGATAACCGGCCTATCGGCGGCGGCGGATCGGCTCGCCAATTTCGATACGGCGCTGCTGGATGCTGCTCGGCGTTGGCCGCCGGCGTCACCGGCCCGAAGCGATACATTCGAGTCATTGGAACTTGTCGGCGCAATCTTCCGACAGCCACCCTATCCCGGCACGCCCGGTGCGATTGTCGGTCCGGTGACGTGTCGTGCCGCGCGTGGCAAAATCTTGTTCGTGACCGGCGGATATCGCGC
Source organism: Rhodospirillales bacterium (assembly GCA_037139955.1). Taxonomy (GTDB): domain Bacteria; phylum Pseudomonadota; class Alphaproteobacteria; order Acetobacterales; family Acetobacteraceae; genus Rhodopila. The sequence goes on along the minus strand of JBAXFK010000073.1, from coordinate 9,854 downwards.
CGGCAAAAGCTCGGTTTTGCATATGCTTGCAGGCATCGCCACGCCGGAGGGCGGAAGCGCATTGCGCGATGGTGCGTTGACCGACATGCGGCGCAACCGAGGTTTGGCGGCGATAGTGTCGGCCGAGCCGGTGCTCTTCGCCGGCACACCGATCCCGAATATCGAACGCGCGGATATTCGGGCGCTGGTTCAAGTTCTGGAACTCGGGGATAGCGAGTCAGTCGCGGCCGGACACATCGTCCGTCCCGAAGAAATCGCCGCCGGAGCGCGGGCGCGATTGGCGCTGTTGATCGCTGTCGCCGGAGACGCGCCATTGGTGCTGCTCGACGAATGGGATGCCTGGCAGCAACCGGCGATGCGGGCCTTGGTCAGCAGCCGCGTGCTGCCCAGTTTGCGCAACAGCGGACGGGCCATCGTAGTCGCGACCCAGGACAGCCGCTACCTCGACTTGGCAGACGAGATCGTTCATCTGGAGAATGGGCGGGCAGTGTAGCACACGCGCTTGCGTGCTTGTCCAAGGTTTCGATGGCCCGCCGACCGTGCCAGCGTGGCTATTTTGCAACACCCCTTCGGTTTATTGGATATCCCACAGGGAAATGTAACTGTCCGTAATGCACGGTCTTGTGTTGGAGCCGTTTAGAAATTAGCCTCCGCGCCGATGTTGTGGGTAAAACACAAGGATCCAAAATGAATTTCCGCGCTGCTTACGCTGCCGCACTCCTCTTGGCGCTTCCTACTTCAGCTGATGACGAACGGCATCAAGAAGGATGAGATCGTCGTCATGAGCTATGGCGATACGCATCCTCTGGTTCCGACCGGTCCGGGCGTGCGCGAGCCGCAAAATCGCCGCGTGGAAATCATCCTGAAGTAAGCGGGATCGCGTGGCATCGATGTAGAAGGGATACACGGTGGGTTTGGCCGGTGACAGCGATCGTTCGACGGACGAAGGGGGCATGAGCGCGGTTGCGCCGCGCCAGACCCCGGTGTCTGTCGTCACCGGCTTCCTCGGTAGCGGCAAAACAACGCTGATCGCGCGCTTGCTGAAACATCCCGGACTAGAAAATACAGCGGTCATCGTTAACGAATTCGGCGAAGTCGGCCTTGATCATATGTTGATGGAGCGGCTGGATGGCGACGTGGTCCTGCTGCCGCAAGGCTGCTTATGCTGCATGGTCGATGGGACCGTGGCCGGAACGCTCGAGGGCTTGGATACGCGCCGCATCACTGGCGACATTCCGCATTTCGATCGGGTCATCATAGAAACCACCGGCCTCGCAAACCCTGCGCCGGTGCTGCAAACGCTGCTGGACCGCAAAGTCTTGCTCCGCGGCTACACGCCCGGCCTTGTTATCACGACCGTCGATGCTCGGCATGGCTTGGACACGCTGCGGCGCCACCCCGAAGCGGTGCAGCAGGTGGCGATGGCGGATCGGCTATTGCTTACAAAGCCCGATCTGGAAACCGACAAAGCGTTGCGCGACTATCTGTTCGACCTCAACCCGAATGCACGTTTGATCGAGGTTTTGAACGGCGAGATCGACCCCAACGAGATCGTACAGGCATCGTCCGACGACCTCGGGTTGCTGGCACCGGTCAAGCGCCGTAGTCGCTTCGCGGCAACCGACGGCCACGCGAACCGTATCGCAACTGTCAGTCTTGTGCTGGCCGAAGAGGTGGAATTCGCCGATTTGGCCGATTTTCTTGGTGCCCTAGCCGAAACATTCGGAGCCAATCTGTTACGTGCGAAGGGTATCGTGCGCATTCGTGGCGAGGCACGACCGCTGGCGGTCCACGGCGTGCAGCACACATTTCACCCGCCTACCCGCTTGGCCCGTTGGCCGGCCGGGCTCGACCATCCTACCCTAGTTCTGATCGTCGCCGATTCCGAAACGGCGCAGATATACGATGCTGCCCGTGAATTCGGGCTCATGCCACCCCTCAACGAGAAAAAGAGAGAAGCCGCACATGTCCTCTGAAATCAAATCCGGCATTACGCGGCGTGGCGTAATCGGCGCTGCGGCCATTGGCTGGGCGGCAATGCCGTCGGTCTCCGCCTTGGCCGCTGGGCTTCCCGCCGTCAAGAAAGACGAGATCGCGGTCACGACGGTCGGAACAGGATCTGTTATCCCGAACACGCTACGCTATGGCAACTGCACGTTGATCCAGGCTGGCGGCTTGAATCTGCTGATCGACGCCGGTCGTGGCTGCGCGGTGCGCCTGACCCAGGCCGGTCTGCCGATGGGCACGATCGACGCGTTTTTCCTAACGCATTTCCACTCCGATCACGTGATCGGCCTGCCCGATTTGTGGATGACCGGCTACCTGCATCCGTATTTCGGCACGCGGACCAACGCGTTCGAAGTCAACGGCCCCGTTGGCACGACCAACATGTGCAACTCGATGCGCATGGCGTTCCGGGACGATGTGCGCATCCGGTCTGCCGACGAACACATTCCCGACATCGCCACCCAGGTGAAGGGCAACGAGTTTTCGACCGATGGCGTAATCTTCGAGCGCAATGGCGTCAAAGTCACCGGGTTCGAAGTGAACCATGGGCCGCTGATCAAGCCAGCCGCTGGCTACCGCGTGGATTATAACGGACTATCCGTTCTGGTTTCCGGCGACACCAAATTCGACGAAAACCTGATCAAGCACGGCACAGGCTGCGATGTGATCGTGCATGAAGTCGCCATCGCGTCCGACGTGCTGACGGACAACGATCGCGTGGTGTTGAACCACCACACGACGATCGAAGAAGTCGGCACGGTCTTCACGCGGACCAACGTTCGTCTAGGCGTATTCAGCCACCTGGTGGACCTGCTGGATGAGCCGCATACGGATGCTACGCTTGTGCAAAAGATCCAGCGCAAGGTCACCAAGACCTTCAAAGGTAAGGTGCATATCCCGAACGACCTCGGGCGGATCGTGATCACCAAGGCCGCGATTAGGACCCAGAAATTCAACGAAGCGACAGGCAACTGGGCGTAAAATACGGGCCGATGACGCCCAATCGTGGAACCAAGACTGGCCGGATGCAGCGGCCAGCATAGGAAAAACGGAGATAAAATGAGGACCTTCAGTAGCTTGTTGGCCGGCGCGACGCTCGCGGTGGCCGTGCTTGCAGCCCCGGGTGCATCGAAAGCACAGCCACAAGGCAAATCCGCAACGGATACGCAACAGACGGACGCCGCTAAGGCGGCAGCCTTCCAAGCCCCCGCCCCAACGTACGACACCACGCTTTGGTTTCGTAACCAGCCGTTGTCGCACGACCCGTTCGTGAACCGGACTAACAGCAACGGCAAGGCTGCGAACATCAACAAGCAGATGGTTCACTTCGAGTACACCGATACCGGTGGAATCGTGTGGAACAGCCTGACGATTACCGGCTTGTTCGCCGATAGGGCAGAACTGGCAGCAAACGGAAACGCTGGCGCGAAAGAGATCTATATGACCTATCGCGGCGATATCAGCCGCACCGGTTTTGGCGGACCGCCGATTACGCTACCCGGCGTCGCGGATGTGATGTTCGAATTCGGTGGCGATTTGAACTACAAAGACGACCCATACCAATCGCGTCGTAGGTTCCTGGTCGCCGGCCCCATCTTCTACTTCGACGTTCCGGGCTCAGTGACGTTCGCGATCCATCTCGCGCACGAATTCAACCACAACGCGATCACCGGCCGCGACACGAAGTACCATCCGACCTGGAACACCGAGTTGTCGTACACTCAGTACTTCGACGACGACCATCTCGTCCGGTGGGAAGGTGTGTTGAACATGACCGGCTCGAAGGGCATGGACACCACCCTGAGCAAGACCACGACCGAAATCTACAACTACAACCAGATCGTGCTGGACGTCGGGCAGTTGATGAAACTGCCGCCACACAAGCTCGATCTGTTCGCGGGCGTGCAGTTTTGGTACAACAAGTTCGGCTATCCTGCCTGGGGTCATTCCTACGGTCTGCCGGGACTCGGCGCCGGAGCCGGTGCCGTCGAATTGACGCCCTATTTCGGCATCGGGGTGCATTTCTGATCGAACCGCATAGGCCGTCGATCGAGCGGCCTATGCGCACTATAAGCGGCATACCGGGGGCGTCGAAGATGCCTCCGACTATGCAAGCCGCATAATCTTCTGGGGCGGGACAACACCGTTCTTCCAAATCCCGGGCCTCTGCGATAGATGGAGCTTCCGGTCGCAACAACTGAGTTGGTTCACCGCATGACGTTCCATGATTATATCGTAATCGGCGGCGGACCCGCCGGAGTCCAGTTGGGCTATTTCCTTGAAACCGCAGGACGCGATTACCGCATTCTGGAACGTGCCGAGCGGGTGGGAACATTCTTTGAGAAATATCCGCGGCATCGCCGGCTGAATTCGTTCAACAAAGTGAACAACTGGTTCGATGAACCGGATTTCAACCTCCGCTTCGAATGGCACAGCCTGCTGACGCACGATTATACGTTCCAGTATCGCGGCTATTCCAAGGAAATATTCCCCAACGCAAGCACGCTGGCGCAGTACATCCAGGATTTCCGCGAACATTTCGGCATAAAGGTGGAATTCAACACCTCCGTTACCCATATCGATCGCGATCCCGAAACCAAACACTTCATCCTGACCACCGCTAGCGGCGAGGAATATCGTTGCCGGGTCCTCGTGATGGCCACCGGTCCGATCAAAGGCAAAATGCCGAAGATCCCGGGCGTCGAACATGCCACGACCTATCAGGACCACGACAGCACCCACGACGTTTACGAGAACAAGCGCGTTCTGATCGTCGGCGGCGGCATTTCGGGCTTCGAAACTGCGAACCATTTGGTCGGATCGGCAGCCGCGATCACCATCGCGCTGGGCCCGAAATTCATGAAGCACGCTTGGCGGACCCATTTCGCCGGCGACCTCCGTGCGTCGGACAATGTCATCCTCGATATGACCGCGCTGAAGATGATGCACGGCATCTATGGCCTGAACATCAAGCGCATCGACAAACAGCCCGATGGCACGCTGCATGTCCATTACGAGGAAGAATTCCCCCATTGGACGAAGCCCGGCACGGCCGAGGGCTGGATGCCGGTCGATCACGTTATTCTCTGCACCGGCTGGCAGTTCGTCGATCCGGATCTGTTCGCACCGTCGATCCGCCCCGCTACCGTATGCGGCGGACAGTTCGCCGAGCTGAGCTCGTCCTGGGAGTCGACCACGCCGGACCTGTTTTTCGCCGGCAACGCGATGGCGGGCCGGTATCAGCGCAGCCCCACTTTGACCCTGCACGGATTCCGCTACGCGGTGCGCGCGCTGTCGCAACTGTTAGAACAACGCTACGAAAACGTGCCGACCCCGAACAAGGTCTTCCCGTTGAAAACGCAAGAAGACCTAGAGGTACTGGGCAAGCACATGATCGATCGGGTCAGCCTGTCGTCTGCCCTGTTCCAGTGCAATGCCATCCTGACCGACGTCTTGGTGTTCGATCGGCAGGCCGGGGAAGCGCAGCTGTTCTACGAACTGCCCGTGGATCATTGCCTGGAAAACCCGTATTTCCAACAGCGGTCGGTCATGTATTTTACCTTGGAACTCGGATTCGCCAACTTTCCTGGCCAGGACCCGAACGTCTTCGTCCGCCGAAACGACCCGTCTCGCCCGGGATGCGTGGGCGTGATCCATCCGGTCTTCCGGTTGTACGAGAACGGCGTTTACACCAAAGGCCGCAACACGCGCGGTTCGGTCGGCAGCCGCTACGATGAGGCCTATAAGGGCTTCGAGCACGAGATGGACGACAAAAAACCGCGCCATATCGTGCTGAACTTCCTCAATGAGGTCGCCAAGGTCACCGACCACGTCTATCCTGAGGAGCATTTCTTCAACAGCGAAGATCGTGGCGGCTTCCGCCCGGTCGGCCCCGGAGAGGTTCTGGCCAATCCCGGTCTGCCGGAGTGCGGGCTGGTCCTAGGCGGGCAGCAGGTCGACGATTTCGGCCAATTCCGGCAGGTCGAGCGCCGGCCGGATGGCACTATCCCACCGTGGGTTCATTCGAAATTGTTCGAGATATCGGAGATTCACTGATAGAACTGCGACGCACCGATCGAGGGAACACCCATGAAGCGATACGCCTTCGTCCCGCCCGGCGGCGGTCCCGAATACGATTGGTCCCGCGATCGGACCTTCGTGAAGGTATCGGGGGAGGACAGTGGCGGCGCATTCGCGCTCATGGAAGACAACCTGAAGCTCGAATTCTCGCTCGGCCTCCATGTTCATCGGCAACATGCCGAGACGTTCTACATCCTGGAAGGCAACGTCGATTTCTACATCGACGGCGATTGGTCAACCGCCACACCGGGCACCACGGTGCATATCCCGCCCGGCATCCCGCACGCACTTGTGTTGCAGGATGGCCAGACCGGCAAATTACTGATGATCTTCCAACCCGCCGGGTTCGACGGATTTCTCGCCGAAATGTCCCAACTAACCCCGGAACAACTCTCCGACGACGCGTTAACCGCCGCGCTGAGCGAGAAATACGACCTGATCCACCTAGGCGACGTCCCGCCGCGCTAATCGGACCGCCCTTAGCGAAGACATACCAACAAGGAGTCGCATGCTATGAAATCGCCAAAATCGACGACCGAACACGAGCCTGCGAGCGAATCTGTCACAATGGCGGAAGCTCTCGAAACCACAACGGCGCCGGCTGTCGCCGACCCCGCCCCGATTCACGCAACCGAGTCGGTCGCGGCACCAGCCGAGACCACAGAAACCATCGCTGAAGCCTCCAGCGCACCGGACGACGACGAGATGGCGAACCGCCGTCGGAAGGCGAAGCGTATCATGCGGCGCTACATGTTGTTTTCCGGAGTGGCCGGGCTGGTTCCGCTGCCGGCCGTCGATGTCGCGACGGTCACTGGCGTGCAGGTAAAGATGCTGCATGCCATGACCAAGGTGTATGGCGTGCCGTTCAACTTCAAGCTTGCTCGGCAGTTGGTTCTGGCACTGGTCGGCGGCGGCGGTTCTGTCGTGCTGGCTTTACCCGCCGCGAGCGCAACCAAATCCGTGCCGGTTGTCGGCATGGCGGCGAGTTTTCTGCTATCGCCCGCCTTCGCCACGGCGTCCTGCTACGGCACGGGCAAAGCGTTCATCGGTCATTTCGAGGCTGGCGGCACCCTCGAAACATTCGTTCCGGCCTAAAACGACACGCGGGCGGGATACACCCGCCCGCGATTATCGCACCGACGCGTTATCGTTCGATGCAAACCGAACGGAGAATCGAGAGCGACGGTTGACTCACCGGCGATAATTCATGCGAACTGTGCTGATGCGACACAGCCGTTAGCGGCAAGCGCTGGCGCTAGACACGCCATCTCTACCCCGTCACATCGTAACCAGTCTTTCGCACGGATCTCATGACAAAAGATCATTCGGACGCCACCGTTCCGAGCGACGATCGCCGTTCGAAGAACCCGATCGTGCTCGACAATTATGTCCCAGCGCTATTAACCCACCTTGCACTCAAGGTTTCCGGCGGCGCGGCGGCAATTTACCGCCGACAATTCGGTGTCAGCGTTACCGACTGGCGGATTATGGCGCTTTTGGCCGGCGAACCCTGGATGACGGCGGGCCGCGTGTCGGAAATGTATGGATACGACAAGGCAGCGGTCAGCCGCAGCCTAGCGGCCATGCTTGGCAAAGGACTGATCGAAACACGGTTTCAGGGCAACAATCGCCGCCGACAATATATCGCACTGACCGCAGCGGGCCTAAAATTGCACGATGAGATCGTCAAGATCGCCCTCGCGCGGGAGGCATTTTTGGTCGCCGGCCTCACCGCAGACGAACGCGCGGAGTTGGTGCGACTGCTGACTCGAATGTCCAGCGCGATCCCAGGCCTTACGGGCGAGCCTGCGGCAATGGCGACAGTCACCGATAACTGAATGAAATAACATCTCCACGACAACAAAAATGTTGATTGAAACAACATTATTTTCGGATGCTCGCGATCTCGTTAATAAGGCCGATCCGCGGATCGATAAATTTGATTCACACAACAAGTAATTTAGGGATTACTCACCATAACTCGGTGCGGCCAGCCGTCTTGTAGCTGACACCGTAGCAATTCAAGCGCGGCTTTACGAAACCAGCCGCATTGTTAGGGGAGTAGCGGAATCGTGCAATTAAAAACCCTCATGTTTTGGGGCGGCATTGCAATGGTAACTCTGGGTGTGCTGACGCACTTGCCCGAGTTCCTGATGTCGGCCTCCCGCGCTTACCAATTATGCGGCGTCAATATGGACGCACTGATGTTGTTCGGGGTCGCATTGATCGGCACGGGCACGATTGTGTCCGGTATGGCACTGATCCGCCCCCCCGTTCCGGGCGCCGAGGCCAAACTAGCGACGGTCGCACTCTCGGAACCCACCGAGCATGGTCTCACTGGGTCGCATTGGGCGTTGATGTTGACCATTGTCGTCGCCCTGATCATCGATGTGATGAAGCCCGCGACGCTCGGCTTTACCGTACCGGGCACCATGGCGGAGTACGGTTTGACCCGTCAGCAAGCAGCAATGCTCCCCTTGTCGGGCTTGACCGGAACGATGCTGGGTTCGCTCATTTGGGGCATCGCCGCCGACCGGATGGGTCGGCGCGGTGCGATCCTGCTTGCAGCAATCTTATTCATCGGAACGTCGATTTGCGGCACGATGCCGACTTATGCCGGCAATCTCGTGATGTGCATGATGATGGGGCTTTCTGCTGGTGGCATGCTGCCGATCGCCTACACATTGCTGGCCGAGACGATCCCGGCGAAGCATCGCGGCTGGGCGATCGTTCTGATCGGCGGCGCCGGCGTGAGCGGCGGGTTCTTGGCCTCCAGCCTCATGGCAAGTTGGCTGGAACCGATGTTCAGCTGGCGGGCACTGTGGTTCGTGGGTCTGCCGACCGGCGTCGGGCTGATGCTGCTGAACCAATTCATTCCCGAATCGCCGGGCTTCCTGTTGCTGCGCGGCGAGGTCGACGAAGCGAAAGCGGTCATGCAACGTTACCGCATGCCGCCACCGGCATCGCGCAAGGCCGTTGCTCCGAAGCTGGCCGATTGGGGTAACCTGAGCAACTGGATGACTGCGGCGCTGGTTCTGTCCGCCGTCGTCTGGGGGCTGGTCAATCATGGTCTGATGCTGTGGATGCCCGCCGAACTCCGGGCACGCGGCCTGAGCGCCGCAGCGTCGAGCCAATTGCTAGCCAATGGCGCGATGTTCGCATTCCCCACCGCCGCCATCGTCGCCTGGATGTACCATGCCTGGAGCACCAAATGGACCCTAGTGACAACGATCGTCGTGATGCTGATCGGATTGGCGGGCTTCCCGCTGTTGCCTGCACATCTGACGACGGCCGATAACCTGCCGGTGATCCTGATCGCCTTGTTGCTGGTGGGCACCAGCGGCACGATCGCTGCGCTGCTGCCGTTCAGTGCCGAAAGCTACACGATCGCTGTCCGCGGACGGGCAACAGGCGTGATTGCCGGTGCCACCAAGTTGGGCGGGATCGCTGCGCAGGTGCTCACCATCGCCGCACTCGTTCCGGCTTTGATGACCGTCGCTTGGGGCTTGCTAATACCCACGGTGCTAGGCGCCGTCCTCGTTGGCCGATTCGGTCGCGAAACACGCGAACGTGAACTCGACGGTTCGGTCGACCTTCAGGCGCAAGGCGCGGACTGAACAAAGATGGGATCGGCGGGCCTTTGCGAGGCTCGTCGGTCCCAATTACCGACAATTGCGCACACCGCGATCGCGGACTTGGCATTAGATACCCCTTGTCAACGCCCAATAGAAATGTCCCCTTGTTCTGCCAGATAGGAATGTCCCCTT
>JBAXFK010000072.1:0-17439 GCA_037139955.1 Rhodospirillales bacterium | reverse complement strand
ATCCAGATCGTGACCCAACTGCCAGGTGCCGCCCCCGAGACGATCGAAACGCTGATTACCGCGTCGTTGGAACGCCAATTCGGGCAAATCCCCGGGCTGGTGTCCATGACCTCTCAAAGTGCCGAGGGGACCAGCCAGATCGTTCTGCAATTCAATCTTGCGCGGTCGATGGATTCGGCGGCGCAGGATGTACAGGCCGCGATCAACGCAGCGGCGGGAACCCTGCCGGTTACGCTGCCTTACCCTCCGGTCTATGCCAAGGTGAATCCGGCCGACGCGCCGATTTTGACCGTCGCACTGACGTCCGTTTCGGTGCCGCTCGATCTGGTCAGCGATGCCGCAGACACGATCTTGCAGCCGAAATTGTCCGAGATCGAGGGTGTCGGCAGGGTCACCGTACAGGGCGGTATGCGTCCGGCCGTGCGGGTGCGGGTCGATCCCGGCCGCCTCGCCGCGTACGGCCTGTCGATGGAGGATATTCGCACCGTCGTCGCTGCGTCGAACGCGAACGGTGCCAAGGGCGGTTTCGACGGGCCGCGCCAGAGCTTTGCCCTCGGGGCGAACGACCAGTTGGTCGATGCTGCAGCTTACCGCGACCTCGCGATCGCGTGGCGCAACGGCGCGCCGGTCCGGTTGTCTGCCGTGGGCGATGTCGTGGCGGGTGTGGAGAACAATCGCGTATCTGCGAAATACGATGGCGTTCAGGCCGTCGTACTGGATATTCAGCGCCAGCCCGGCGCCAATATTGTCAAAACGGTGGACCTTCTGAAGGCGGCCTTGCCGAAGCTGCGTCAAGCCATCCCCTCGGGCATCGTCCTGACGATCGTGACCGATCGGACCGAGACAATCCGCGCATCGGTGCTGGACGTCCAATACACCCTCGGTTTGTCGGTCGTGCTGGTTGTCGGAACGATTTTCGTTTTCCTGCGCTCCCCCCGAGCGACGTTCATTCCGGCGGTGGCGCTGCCACTGTCGCTGATCGGTACTTTTGGGATCATGCAGTTGCTGGGCTTCGGCTTGGATAATTTGTCGTTGATGGCGCTGACTGTGGCTAGCGGCTTCGTGGTCGACGACGCCATCGTCATGATCGAGAATGTGGTCCGCTACATCGAGCAAGGGATGAAACCGCTCGAAGCCGCGTACCGTGGGGCGGCGCAGATCGGTTTTACCATCGTGTCGTTGACGGTCTCATTGATCGCGGTGTTCATTCCATTATTGTTCATGACCGGCGTGGTCGGCCGGCTGTTCAAGGAATTCTCGGTCACCTTGTCGGTCGCGGTGATCGTCTCGGCAGTGGTGTCGTTGACGTTGACGCCGATGATGTGCGGCCGCCTGCTGCGCCCGGAATCGGAAGAGCGCTCGGGCCGGCTAGCACGATGGAGCGAGGCCGGTTTCACCGCGCTGCTGGATGGATATCGCCACAGCCTGGGCTGGGCCTTTCGCCACCAGACCTTCGTTCTGCTCGTCGGGCTTGCGACCTTGGTGGGCACGGTCGGTCTGTATGTCGTCGTGCCTAAAGGCTTCTTGCCGCGCCAGGATACCGGTGTGCTGCTCGCGGTGACCGAGGCCGCCGAAAGCGTGTCGATCCCGCATCTGATCGATCTGCAAACCCAGATGGCCGAGATCGTGCGTCGCGATCCCGCCGTGACCGGCGTCGTGTCCTTCGTGGGGGCCGGCACGATCAACGCGACGCCCAATACTGGGCGGCTGACCATCGCCCTCCGCCCGGTCGGAGAGCGGGACTCCGCCAGTGTTGTCATTGCTCGGATGGAACAGGCGATCGCCGGCGTGCCCGGTCTGACGGCGTTTTTCCAACCCGTGCAGGATATCCAGATCGGCGCTCGGATCGGGCGTACCCAGTTCCAATACACGTTAGTGGATACCGATGCGGTGGAATTGGCCGTCTGGGTGCCGCGCTTGTCGAAGCAACTGGCGAGCCTCACCGAACTGCGAAACGTCGCGTCCGATCAGCAGGATAATGGATTTCGCACTTTCGTTGCCGTCGACCGAGATGTCGCCATGCGGCTCGGCGTATCGATGCAGGCCGTTCAAGACACGCTGTACGACGCGTTCGGCCAGAGGCAGATTTCTACCATCTTCGGTCAGGCTAACCAATATCGGGTGGTGCTCGAAGCCGATCCGTCTTGGCAGAGCGATCCCGGAGTATTGCGATCGCTGCGTGTGCCTGGTACCGGCGGTGCACAAGTTCCGCTTGCAACCATCGCACGCTTCGAAAAAACCACGGCACAACTGGTCCTGACCCATCAAGAACAGTTCCCTGCGGCAACGCTAAGCTTCGATCTCGCGCCCGGTTATTCGCTGGAACATGCCGTCGCTGCGGTGGCGCGGGCGGAAAAGGATATCGGAATGCCGGAGACGATCTCGGGCAGTTATTCGGGCGACGCGGCTGAGTTTCAGCGGTCCTTGGCTGCCGAACCTTGGCTGATTTTGGCGGCGTTGGTGGTGATCTACATCGTGTTAGGGGTGTTGTACGAAAGCTGGATCCATCCGCTCACGATCCTTTCGACGTTGCCGTCGGCCGGTATCGGTGCGCTCGTTGCTTTGATGGTATGCGGTACCGATCTGTCGTTGGTGGCGCTGGTCGGGATCGTGTTGCTGATGGGTATCGTGAAGAAAAATGCGATCATGATGGTGGATTTCGCCTTGGAGTCCGAGCGTACGCTCGGAAAGTCGCCGGAAGCGGCGATGTGGGAAGCTTGCATTTTGCGATTCCGCCCGATCGCGATGACGACCATGGCGGCGCTGTTGGGCGCTCTCCCGCTTGTGATCGGACACGGGGCGGGTTCGGAGTTACGTAGCCCGCTGGGGATCGCCATCGTCGGTGGTTTGTTGCTTTCGCAATTTCTGACGCTTTACACCACACCGATCGTGTATCTGGCGTTCGAGCGTTGGCGGTTGCGTTTCGGCGGTGCGGGGCAAACGTCGTCCGTGGCGGCAGAATAATGACCAGTGCCAGGAGGGGTGGGTATGAGGTCGGCAATACTAATTTTCGCTATGTATGTATTGGTCATCGGTGCCGGGTATGGGCTCAATAAAGGGTGGGTTCAGTTGCCGGTTGCCGAACCGTCGCCGGCGCCGCCGTTCGACGATATGAAATTCGTGTTAGGGGTCCGAGACGTCGGCGTTGTTGTATACGCGAATAGCCTCGTGCCGGTCGGCGGAAAGGAAGTAACCGATATCCGGGTCCGGGGCGAGACCTACAACCCGTCGTCGCGGACGTTGACGGTTTGGCTGTCGGCGATGGCGCGCGGCACCGCGTATGTGTTCACTGCCGAGTGCCATGTCGCCGGGGCCGGGGGCTGGTTTTGCTCCCGTCCGATCGACGCCGGCGGGTATATACGCGTGAACTGATCGGTGAATTTTTCCGCACCCTTTATCGCTCGGCCGGTTGCGACGATCCTGCTGTCGATTGGGTTGTTTTTGGCGGGTGCGGTCGCTTATCGCTTTTTGCCGGTCGCGGCGCTGCCGTCGATCGACGTGCCCTATATTGTGGTGATCGCAGCCCGACCCGGCGCCGATCCCGAGACGATGGCGAATTCCGTCGCCGCCCCATTGGAGCGGCGGTTGGGAGAAATCGCGGGTGTGACCGAAATCACATCCACTTCGTCGATCGGCAATACGTCGGTGGTGCTGCAATTCGATATTTCGCGAGATATCAATGGCGCCGCGCACGATGTGCAAGCCGCAATCAACGCCGCAACGACCGATTTGCCGGCCGACCTGCCAATCCGCCCGTACTACCGTAAGTTCAATCCGGCGGATGCGCCGATCATGACGATAGCGTTGTCTTCGACGACGGCAACCACCGCGCAAATCTACGACGCCGCCGATTCCGTGCTGGCGCAACGTCTTGCGCAGATCGAGGGCGTGGCGCAGGTCACGGTCAACGGGGCGGAAAAGCCAGCGGTGCGCATTGCACTAGACCCGGTGCGGCTGGCTGCGGCGGGGCTGTCGGGACAGGACGTCTACAACGCCGTGCGAGCCGCTAACACGATCGGACCCTTGGGCGGTTTTCAGGGCGAGCACCGATCCGAGGGCATCGCCCTAAATAGCCAAATCGCGCAGGCGGCGGAATATCGGCCGCTGATCGTGAAATCGGCCAACGGCGCCATCCTTCGGCTGTCCGACGTCGCCACCGTGACCAACGGCGTCGCCAATACCAGATTGGCGGCCTGGAATGGACAGCAACCGGCCATTTTGCTGAATATCACCAAAGAGGCCGGCGCCAACGTTATCGAAACGGTGGACCGCATTCACGAGTTGCTGCCCCAATTGCTGCGTTGGCTGCCCAGCGACATCGCGGTGACCGTTATCGGCGATCGCACCACCACGATACGGGCCAGCATCGCCGAAGTGCAGTGGACATTGCTGATCGCGATCGTTCTGGTGCTGATGGTCGTGCTGCTTTTCATGCGGCGTCTCGTGCCGATCGCGGCTGCGGCGGTGACGGTGCCGCTGTCGCTGAGCGGCACGCTCGCGGCGATGTGGGCGATGGGGTACACGATCGACAATTTCTCGTTGATGGCACTGACAATTTCTGTCGGTTTCGTGGTCGACGACGCTATTGTGATGATCGAGAATATCGTGCGTCACATGGAACAGGGCAAGCCCCCCTTGCAAGCGGCGCTGAACGGTTCGCGTCAGATCGGTTTCACTGTGATATCGATCAGCCTATCGCTTGTGGCGGTGTTCGTGCCGTTGATTTTCATGGGTGGAATCCAGGGACGCCTATTCCACGAATTTGCGATGACTATGACGATGGCTATCGGTATCTCGGCGGTCGTATCGCTGACGCTGACTCCGATGATCTGCGGTCGCTATATGCGGCCCCCCGATCCCGATGCGCTGCACGGGCGTTTTTGGCGCGCGGTGGATCGCGTATTGGCCGGGTCGTTGCGGTTTTATGCACGTAGCCTCGGCTGGGCTTTGGCGCATCCGATTGTCATGGTCGAGTTGGTGGTACTCAGCGCTGTCGCAATGGGCAAGGTTTTCGCGCTGGTGCCCGGCGGCTTTTTGCCTTTGCAGGACACTGGCATGCTGATCGGTTCCACTCTGGCCGATCCCGATATTTCGTTTCGCACGATGGAAGATCGGCAACGGGCGGTGGTCGCGACGGTGTTGGCCGATCCGGCGGTCGCGAGCGTCGCGTCCAATGTCGGGGTAGCCGCCGGTTGGAGCTCGCTCAATCGTGGGTCGCTGACCGTCAATTTGAAACCGTTGCAAGAGCGTGGGGTCGCTTCGGAGGCCGTTATCGCCCGCTTGCGGCCAAAATTGTCGCGGTTAGAGGGGGTACAAACCTTTATGTTCTCGGCACAGGATCTGCGCGGCGGTGGGCGCCAGGGCGGGTCGCAGTTTCAGTATGCGATGATCTCGCAGGATTTAGCTTTGCTGCGGACATGGGCGCAGAAGCTGGAAGATAAATTGAAAGAATCGCCCGAACTGGTCGATGTCACATCGGATCAAGATCGAGCCGGCCCGCAAGTGAACGTCTCGATCGACCGGGAGGCTGCGGCCAGATTGGGTGTCAGTACGATCGCGATCGATACCGCCCTGAACAATGCCTTCGCGCAGCGGCAGGTGTCGACCATCTACGCCCAACGCAATCAATATAAAGTCGTGTTGGAGGCCGAACCAGCCTTGCAAGCGGACCCAGCATTCTTAAACCGTATTTATGTCGGATCCACTAGCGGGCGCCAAGTTCCGCTGTCGGCTGTCGCGAAATTCGAACGCTCGTTCGCGCCGCTCGCCGTGCGGCACCAAGGGCAATTTCCCGCTGCGACCATCAGCTTCAACCTCGCGCCCGGCGTGGCGCAGGGCGTAGCGCAAGATGCGGTGGAGGAGGCAGCGCACACGCTGCGCATGCCCGATAACGTGAAGACCGAATTCGCTGGCAGCGCCCGCTGGCAGCAGCAGTCGCTGGCGTCGAATTTGTTGTTGATCGCCGCTGCCTTGTTGTCTATCTATATCGTGTTGGGCGTGCTGTACGAAAGCTTGATTCATCCCATTACTATTATGCTCACGCTGCCGCCGGCCCTGCTTGGGGCCGCTCTGTCGCTGTGGATTTTCGGTTTCGATCTGTCGGTTATGTCGATAATCGGCATTATTCTTTTGATTGGGATCGTTAAAAAGAACGCTATCATGATGATCGATTTCGCCCTTGAAGCCGAGCGTGAGCTCGGTATGACCCCTTTCGAGGCCATTCACGCCGCCTGCCTCGCTCGGTTTCGCCCGATCACGATGACAACGATGGCAGCCCTATTCGGCGCACTTCCCCTCGCTTTGGCATTTGGGACCGGCTCGGAACTTCGCCGACCCCTCGGTTACACGATCGCGGGCGGATTGATTGTGTCGCAGATGCTGACACTGTATTCGACGCCGGTGATCTATCTGCTGTTCGAACGTTTGGCCGCGCGGCTGGGCGGGCGACGTAAGGCGATTCCGAGTCTCGGCGATGTTACGAAGCCGGCAGAATAGTAGATTGCAAATTTAGCGCCGTTTCGATCAAGGCCAGATGGGTGAACGCTTGAGGAAAGTTGCCCAGCATGGTGTTGGATGCAACATCGTATTCTTCGGAAAAAAGGCCGACGTCGTTGCCCAATGCGACAAGTCTTGCAAAAAGGGCTTCGGCCTCCCCGCGACGACCCTGCTCGATCAGGGCATCGGCGTACCAGAAGCTGCAAGCCAGGAACACACCCTCGCCGGATGGCAATCCATCGGCGTTGCGGTAACGCAGGATGAGGCCATCGTGCATCAAGTCCTGCTCGATTGTGGCGACGGTGCCTTGGATGCGGGGATCGTCGATCGGCAGGAACCCGATCGCCGACAGTAGCAGCAGGCTCGCATCGACAGAATCGCCCTCATAGACTTGGGTGAAACTATTGCGTGCCGATGAGAATCCTTGTTGGCAAATGCTGGCGTGGATGGTGTCGCGCAGCGCCTGCCAGTGTTCGATCGGGGCCGGGAGGCCGAAATTCGCAGCGCTGTGCAGGGCCCGATCCACGGCGTACCAAGCCATGGCTTTTGAAAATACGAATTGGCGCGGGCCGCCGCGAACTTCCCAGATGCCTTGGTCCGGTTCGTTCCAGATGGCAGATAGATGCTCGACGAGCCTGACTTGCAAGGCCCAATTTTCCTCGGGGACGACTACTCCGTCGGTCGATGCCAGATGCAGGGCGCCGATCAGCTCACCGTAGATGTCGAGCTGGGCCTGACCGGCGGCGGCGTTGCCGATCCGTACCGGTGTGCTGGCGCGATAGCCGGGTAACCACGGCACGTTCCGTTCGGCGATGTTCCGTTCCCCACCCAAACTGTAAAGCGGCCGAAGCGGTCCGCTCGCCAATGCGCGCAGGAGCCAACCGACCCATGCCCGCGCCTCATTGCCGAACCCTGCTCGCATCAGCGCCCGTACCGTCAAAGCGGAGTCGCGCGGCCAGCAGTACCGGTAATCCCAGTTGCGTTCGCCCCCGATGTGTTCGGGAAGGGACGTTGTCGGAGCCGCAACGATTCCCCCGGTTTCGGTGTGACAAAGCGCTTTCAGGGTCAGCAGGGAACGGAGCATCGCGTCGCGCCAGGGGCCGCGGTAGGTGAAACGATTGGCCCACGCGCGCCAATACGCTTCGCACTCGGCTAAGGCTTCGATCGGTTCGGGGGCGAGCGGGCCGGTCGCATCGGTTAGCACGAAACAGACACGGGTGCCGGCAGCGATGGCGAATGAACCGGTGCCGTCGGTCAACGGAATATCGGATTGCAGTGTGACGCGGTTCGGTCCAGCCGCGAATACCAAGCCGGTGTCGTCGGGTAATGCTGCGCTACTGGGAACGACGGCGCCATATTCGAAGCGTGGCGCTAATTCCACACCTATGGTTACCGAACCGGTACGACCTTCGAGGATGCGGATTATCGACCCGCCCCCGATCGCCATGAAATCGGTGAGTATCGCCGATCCGGCGTCGGTCTCGAAAACTGTGTCCAGCACCATGGTGCCGGGGCGGTAAGTTCGGGATACCCGACGAATCGGTCCGATAGGGCCGATCCACCAGCGCCCGTGCTCGGCGGTGCCTAGCAGGGCAGCGAAACAAGCCGGGCTGTCGAAGCGTGGCCAACAGAGCCAGTCGATCGATCCGGATTTACCGACCAGAGCGGCCGAGCGGCCGTCGGCGAGTAAAGCGTAGTCCTCGATGGCGGTGGGCATGCGCGGATCAATGCGCGTTGCCGTGGACCCTTTGCCCATTGTTGCCGACGCAGTAGCATGGTGCACCGACGGACAGAGGCCGGTCCAGCGGGCAAATATAGTCACCGGCATCGCAGGATTGGCGGTAGGATGGGGCAGCCTGCGGTGGTGTATACATCACGGGCGGCGGAGGCGCGTAATATTGCGGCGGCGGATAATAGACGGGGGGCGGCGGGTAATACATAGGCGGCGCGTAAAAGGGCAGGGGAACGCCGATACCGACGAAGACCCGCGCTTGGGCCGGCGCGGTCAACGCCAAGACGCCGAGCAGCAGCAGGAAGTAACGTCGTAGTGGGGAGAATGTCCGATTCATGGCAACATCCTTCCAACATTATGTAACGCGATTATGTCTATCACGGCGTGCCGGCCGATTGCACGGCGGCTTGAATCATCCGTAGGCAGGTCATGCGATCGCCTGCCGTTAGGGCTTGCAGGCCTTGCGAAATCAGTTTGACCGCCGGCTTGTCGCTGGGCGTCCAGGGCACGCCGATCGGTTCGGACCGATCCAGCAAGCGGGTTTGTGCCATTTCCATGGCTTCTCGCGCTTCGTCTACGCGGCCGGCAGCGAGGGCATTTTCCGCCGCTCGCAGCAGTTCGACGGGGCTGGCATTCTCGCCCAGGGCTGGTGCTGGTAGTGCTTTGGCGATTTTGGGCGGTGGGATCGTCCCGAATGGCAGCGGCTGCGCGAGCGCCGGCAGGGCCAAGGAGCCTAATAACACAGAAGCGAGAATTGAGCGGAACATGCGGTTTGATCTCCCGATTAGGCGGGTTTTTGCCATGTAAAGATGGTGATTCCGTGT
This sequence comes from Rhodospirillales bacterium, assembly GCA_037139955.1. Classification (GTDB taxonomy): domain Bacteria; phylum Pseudomonadota; class Alphaproteobacteria; order Acetobacterales; family Acetobacteraceae; genus Rhodopila. The sequence continues at coordinate 8,388 of JBAXFK010000072.1, read as the reverse complement.
CCCGCCGGCAACTCTAGCAGGCTGCTGAAAAAGCCTGCTAGGCGGCGTCGTGGAAGATGATTCCCATTGTATGGCGATTGCCCGACAAGATGCGGCTGACGCCGTGCCGCATAACCACGCGATAGTAGCCGCGAGCGCCACGTACCGGCCGTTCCCGTACTGGGAAGATGACGGCTTCGCCAAGGCGTAGACGCACGACCTCGCCTCGGGATTGGGCGCGGGGGCGTTGTTCGACAAGCAGGAACTCCCCGCCGTCGAAATCCCGGTTGGGTTCGCTGAGTAGGATCGCGGTTTGCAGCGGGAATACCAAATCGCCGTAGAGGTCTTGGTGCAAGCAATTAAATCCGCCCTTGCCGTAGCGCAGCAGCAGCGGGGTCGGCCGGGTTTGGCCGGCGGCGTGGCAGCGTGCGAGATATTCATCCAGCGCGTCTGGGAACCGGCCGTCTTGTCCCAGCGCTAGACGCCATTGGTTGGCTATGGTTGCCAGCGGGGCGTACAGCGTGGCACGGAGGTCGGCGACTTCGGGCGGTAATGGGTAGGCGAAATACTTGTATTCGCCGCGGCCGTAGCCGTGCTGCTCCATGACGATCCGTTTCCGGAAAGGGCCGTCGCGATCGTAGAGCGCCGCGAAAGTTCGGCAGGCGGCTGCGTCCAGCAAAGGCCGCACGGCATAGCCGTCCCGGTCCAGGTCGGTGGCGAGGCTGTTGGGATCGAGATCGATCATACCCGCATCCTGCCACGGATCGCGCCATGGGACATGCCGGATTCTTGCGATCGCTATGCGGCGGGGAAGGGTTTCGCCATTTCCTCGGCTAACGCGTCGCGCACGGATGCTAGAACCGGGTCCCAAGCGCCGGGCTTAGCTTGGCGGAACAGGCGGGCGGAAGGGTACCAAGGTGTGTCCGACCGATCCAGCATCCAACGCCAGTCGGCGGCCTTAGGAATCATGATCCATACCGGTTTGCCAAGCGCGCCGGCTAGATGGCCCATCGAAGTATCGACCGTGATAATCAGGTCCAGATTCTCGATCACCGCCGCTGTCTCGCCGAAATTGGTCAGCTCGTTCGACAGGTCGGTCATGTGCGCGAATGCGGAGATATGCTCCAAGTCCCGCACCGGCATCGGCTTTTGCAACGACACGAAAGCGGCCGGGCCGAGTTCCGCCAACGGCAACAAATGCGCCAGGGGGATCGAGCGGCGCTTGTCGTTTGGATGGGTTGGGCGCCCGGTCCAGGCCAGCCCGATGCGACGAGTCCCGACGGGTAGTTGCATCGCCAAACGTTCGCGCCATGCCGCGATGCGCGGGGGTTCGGCTTTAAGATACGGGATCGATTGCGGGATGGTGTCCAGCTTGGTCTGGAACAGATAGGGCAGACTGGACAGGCGGCAATGCGCAGCGTGGCCTGGCACGTCGGTCCAGCGATGACAGAACTGGGTCACGCCGGGGATGTCGCGCAGCAGCGGCGCCATTTCCTCGCTGCAACCCAGCACGATCTCCTGGACCCGCTTGGCAGCTTCTTCGATGTAGCGGGCGAATTGGATCGTATCGCCATAACCTTGATCGCCCACCAGCAGCAGACGACCATTAGGGATGTGCATGCCGTTCCAAGGCGCCGAGGTCATAGCGGGCATTGTCAGCTTGCCGGCCTCGGTCTCGTTGCGCCATTCGTATTCCATCCACCCGGCTTCGAAGTCGCCCATCGCCAGAAGGTTCTGGGCCATCGCGAGGTGGCCGTCGGCATGCTTGTGATTCAACCCGAGGGCGCGTAGCAGGCAGGCGGCGGCTTTTTCGCGGTCGTCGGCGTCTGTGAAGATCAGCGATAGATTGACCAGATGGTCGGCGTTGTTCGGGTCCAATCGCACCGATTCCTGGCCGGTCGCCAAGGCTTCCTCGATCCGGTTCGTCGCGCGCTGCATCGAACTGAGATGCGCATACCAGCTGGCATTGCCCGGCCGCAGCTCCACCGCCCGCTTCAAATGCGCGATGCCGCCTTCCTGGTCGTTTTGCATTGCCCTGACGATGCCCAGGAGCGCCAGACCGGCGGGATGTTCTGGGAATGCTGCCAACACGTCGTTGCAAATGCCTGCGGCTTCGTTCAGCCGCTTGGCCTGAGCCGCCGCTTGGGCACGAGTCAGCGCCTGTTCGGCGGTCTCGCCGCCGGGCAGGGTGGGTTCCGGGGCAGCGGCGGGCGCGGCGGCCTGTGGTCCTGTCGATTCACTCATGGGGGCAAATTGCCCGTTGCCGCCGGTCGGGACAAGGGGAGGATTAGGCGTCGCGCAGCTGTTCGATCGTCGCGAGATCGTCGGCGCTCAATTGCCACCCACCGGCTTTGACATTTTGTTCCAATTGGTTCGGCTGCGCCGCCCCGGCGATAACACTGGCGACTGGGGGCTGAGCCAACAGCCAGGAAAATGCCAATTCCAGCATCGTGCGGTCGTGCGCGGCGGCGAAGTCGGCAAGCTTCTCGGCAATCGACCAGTTGCGATCGGTCAAGAATCGCCCGGCGAGGCGTTCGTCTTTGGCGAGGCGGACGCCAGCCGGCATCGGTGCATTGCGGCGGTATTTGCCAGTCAGCAATCCGCTGGCGAGCGGGGCATAGGGCAATAGGCCCAACCCGAATTTGCGCATCGCCGGCAACAATTGCGGTTCGGGATCGCGCTTGAGCAGGGAGTACTCGTCCTGGCAGGAGACAAAAGCGCTCAAGCCGTTTGCGCGCGCGGTCCATTGCGCTTCTACCACCTGCCACGCCGGGAAGTTCGAACAGCCGATGTAACGCACTTTGCCCTGGCGGATCAGATCGTCGAGCGCCCGCAATGTTTCCTCGATGGGCGTGAGCGGATCTGGGGAGTGGACCTGATACAGATCGATCCAATCGGTGCGCAGCCGGCGTAGGCTGTCTTCCACCGCCGACATAATATAGCGCCGGGCGGCTCCGCCTTTGACCCCTACATCGTCCATTGGGTTGGCGAATTTGGTTGCCAGAACGATGCGCTTGCGGTCGGTGCCGAGGATTTGTCCTATCAGTTCCTCCGACCCGCCGCGATTGCCGTAGGTATCGGCGGTGTCGAACAGAGTGATGCCCAGATCGAGCGCCTTGGCGATGACCGCTTTCGTTTCTTCCGGCCCGGAGCGTCCGCCGAAATTGTTGCAGCCGAGGCCGATTGCCGACACGCGCAGGCCCGATCGGCCAAGATTGCGAATTTCCATTGGGCGGTTCCCGGTTGGGTGGAAGAAATACAGCCTATCGCGATGCAATCTCGGTCACCAGCTTGCGGGTCATGGCCTCTCCGAAGCTCTGGAAATCGTGCACGACGAGGACGAAGCTACCGGGACCGCCGGTGACATTTTGCTCATAATATAAAGGTAGGCCGCCGGGGGGCTGTACGTGGGCAAAATTCCAGGCGACCGGATGGTCGTTGACGATGGCAAGGCCATTGATCGTTATTCCCGCCAGCAGCGCTTCGTCCCGAGCGGCGGAGACGTCGCGGCCGGCGTTATTGGTCCCGTCGCCACAGACGTCGACGACCCGGCGGGTGGCGTTCAGCCCGCTCTCGGCGAGGGTCTGCACCGCCAAATCGATACCGGCGCCGATCGCGGTGCGCCCGCGAAAGGAGCGAGGGGCTGCCGCGATCTTGTCGCCGAAGGCCCGCGCGGTGGCTTGGTCGTGGATCGTAGTCCATTCCACCACGACCTGGGTTTGCCCGTCGCCGGCAAACTCGATGTAAGACACCGCGATGGCGCCCAGCAGGCCACCTTTGACGGCTTTAACAACTCTGGGGTTGGAGAATGCCGCAGCGTAGCCCTGTTTTTCCAGCGCATATTCGGCGTCGTCGATGCTGCGGGACACGTCGGTAACCAAGACCAGTGCAAGATCCACGTCCTGGCCAACGGCAGGACCCGCGAACATCGGCCATACAATCGCAAGCCAGCACCAGCGCGACATCGGATGTTCGGGCCTCCCCGCAAAATCGATCTATTTTGCGGCCGTACTGGGGATAACGTCAAAGGAATTATTGGCTGACCCAGACAATTCGGTGCAGCCATGCGATTTCATTCAGGTCGAACGAGAAATCGGGGTGCAGCGGATTGAGGCTTTTCAGTTCTACCCGGCGTGCCGAGCGGCGGGTGAGTTGCTTGGCCATGACTTCGCCGGCATTGGTGCGGGCCACCACGCGATCGCCGCGTCGGATTGGGGAGGCAGGGGAGACGATGACCATGTCTCCGTCCCGGTAGACCGGCTCCATGGAATTGCCGCTGATCTCTAGCGCATAGGCGTTAGGGTCGCCGATGTCGGGTAGCCCGACTTCGTCCCACGAACCGCCGACCGGAAAGCCACCGTCGTCGAAATATCCCTCCGATCCGGCTTGCGCCATGCCGATCAGTGGAATTCGTTTCGATACAATGCGCGAATTCCCGCCGCTTGCCAGCGCTCGGGCGCCTGAGACCAGGGCGGTAAAATCCTCCATGGATGCACCAGTAGCATTGAGGACTTTGGCGATACTCTCGGTGCTCGGCCAGCGTGCCCGTCCGTCCGGCATACGACGCTTGGACACGTTGAATGTCGTGGAATCCAGGCCGGCCTTTTTGGCCAGACCGGACGCCGACATGCCGTATTCGGCGGCGAGCGTGTCGAGCGCCCGCCAGACATCTTCGTGTTTCATCGATTCGCTTCCGTGGGAAACCAGGGTGGTTTCCCCATTATGATAGGAATGTGGGCCGATTGGAATGGAAAATTTCCTGGCTTTGCCTTTGATGCCTTGCCATTGTATGCAACCTATGGTTTAGTGTTCGAGCTTCGTTCCCGTATCGATTGTCACGAAAAGGAGTCGCCTCATGGCACAAACCGCACTTCATCGCCTTAGCGACCGCGTCGGCACACGCACAAGCCCGGTCTCGATCGAAATCAATGAACGGGTGCAGCCATTCCGCACCGCAGAAGAAGCCTGGATTTGGACAATGGCGGCACTGACAGCGCGCCGCGACGGGGCGCGCTACACTGCCAACAAAGGCAAAATCGGCCGTCCCTGCGATCCAGACGACATCGTCAGGAGTCTCGACGCGCTGTATCGTCAGCGCCGGATCGACCTACTGCACGCCCGCATTTTGCGCATTTGGGGCGAACGCGGGATGGCGCCGGACCCGACGCATGCGATGGAAAGGGCCGACTGGAAGTTGTGGCGTGAGGCATTGGATCGGCTGGAGTGGCCGTTACGGGTGAAGGGTATTGTCTCTTGAAACGGCATTGATAGGTAAAAAATCGTGAATATAGGAAAATTAGTGTTGACACGCATTCGCGATCCCCGCTAAAACCGACCTACCAACGGGACCGGTGCGTACAACGAACGCCGTCCCAATGGACTGTCCGCCTTACGCACGATATCGCAACCGACAAGACCGCACCCGAAAGGGGCGGTCTTTTTTGTGTCTGAAAGGACCCGACCTATGGCTTTCGCCGTTCGCAATCTGTCCGTGCTCGCCTACGCCTCCGGTTTCACCCTCTGGCATTGCAAGGCACCGAAAGACGTTATCGACGAGGTTGTCGCCACCGATTATTTCCGCGACGCGTCCGACATGCTCACCATCGGCGATCTGGTCATGGTGTCCGCGTCGAACGGTGCACGTATCGTCGCGGTCGCGCTGGCCGATGTCGACACCGTCGTCGTCGCCCCCCTGGTTTGAGCCGGCTCGGAGAGCCGGATAATAGAGAACGATTACCTATGACCGACGACAGCGATGCCGGTAGCTGGAATGAAAGCCGCCGGTTGATTATCAGCCAATTGCGCGACCTGGATGGATCGATCCGCGAACTAAGTGCGCGGATCGATAAATACAGCGAAACAGCGCGCGAAAAGGCGTCCGAGGTCGCCAAGGAAGCGCAGGCCGGCATCATCGAGTTGAATTTGCGCGTCGCAATGCTCGAACTGCGTGCCAAAATGTGGGGCGCGTTCGTCGGCCTGGTCGCCGGTTCCGCCGGCACGCTTTTGGTCGAAGTGGTGCGGCGGACCGTCGTGAAGTAGCCAATCCCCGCACCGTCTTCCCACACTTGAAGCCATCCCGCCCGGCGCGTAGCGTCGTCTGGACGCTTAAATGTCGGGGGAGACGACGGATATGGCAATTATCGATGCACAAGTGCACGCCTATGAGCATAATCGTCCCGGTCGTCCCTGGGTCGGCACGCTGACTGGGCCGAAATCGGTCAACGGCGATGCCATGGTCGGCGCGATGGACGCGGTCGGCGTCGACGGTGCCTTGTTGGTGTCCCCATTCAGCATGTACCGTTACGATGCGAGCTATGCCATCGAGGTTCAAAAAGCGCACCCCGGTCGCTTCGGCCTGATCGAACCGGTCGATCCCACCGACCCCGGCGTGGCCGAGACCATCGCTGAATGGAAGGCGGTTGCCGGGACTGTCGGTGTCCGCATAATGATGCGCGATCCCATGTCGCGGGACCCCGCCGACCCCGGAATCGGCCGTGTCCTGACCGCCGCAGCCAAACACGGCTTTCCAGTCAACGTCCTGGCTTGGGGGCGTATGGATCAAGCCCTGGCCCTAGCGGCGCGTCATCCCGATACCCAAATCGTGATCGACCACCTGGGCCTGCAGCAGCCGCACCATCCGCCAGCTCCAGCCGATGGCTGGGATGCGCTGCCAGACGTGCTTGCATTGGCAGCACAGCCTAATATTGCCATCAAGATCACCGGCGCATGCACTCTTTCGCACGAACCGTTTCCCTACCATGACATTTGGGATCCGCTAGCTCGCATATTCGACGCATTCGGCCTCAATCGCTGTCTTTGGGGCACGGACTGGACCCGAGCGGTAGAGGTTTTGACATACGGTCAGGGCGTGGAAGCGTTCAAAATGACAGACCGTCTGTCCGCGAGCGACAAGGCCATGCTTATGGGCGGCGCGTTGGAGAAGGTTTATCGCTGGTCGCCGACTAAAGGCGCCTGAACCGCCACTATCGCAACCTGCACGGGACGGGCATAAACGGGGATAATGACTCCCCGTATCGCATCCGCCTTGTTGCCTCTGCTGCGTCGTATCGACGCCGAGACGGCACACGATTTCTCTCTTTGGGCGCTGCGCCGGGGGTTGGCCGGGCACGCATCGCGCGCCGACGATCCGATCTTGGCGACCCAGGTGTTTGGCCGGACGTTCTCCAATCCCATCGGGCTTGCCGCCGGCTTCGACAAGAACGCGGTCGCTGTCGAACCCTTGATGCGGCTCGGCTTCGGCTTCGTCGAGACGGGTACGGTGACGCCGCGTCCGCAGGCCGGCAATTCGAAGCCTCGACTCTATAGGCTCGAACCGGATCGCGCGGTCATCAACCGCATGGGGTTCAATAATGGCGGTCTGGAAGCATACCGGCGGAATCTGGAAGGACTGTCGCAGCGTTCCGCGATCCTGGGCGCGAATGTGGGCATCAATAAGGACGGTGCCGATCCCGAACGCGACTACCCAAAGCTGATCGCGACCGTTGGGCCGCTCGCGGATTATGTGACGATCAACGTGTCGTCCCCGAACACGCCTGGCCTGCGCGATCTGCAAAGCGAGGACCGGTTGCGCTCCATCCTGCGTGCCGTCGCCGCGGTACCCGACAAGCCACCCATCCTGGTGAAGGTGGCGCCGGATTTGACCGACGACGGACTGAAGGCGGTCGTTGAGACCGCAGTCGCCGAGGGGGTGCAGGGCTTGATCGTCGGTAACACCACGATCTCCCGCCCAGCCGGCATAACATTGCGTCTGATCCGCAAAGACGGCGGTCTCTCCGGCGCGCCCTTGCTGGCCTTATCGACCCGCATGCTGGCGCGTGCGTATCTGTTTTCGGCCGGTAGGCTTGTACTGATCGGTGCTGGTGGGATATTCGATGCCCGCGACGCACTGCTGAAAATCCGAGCGGGCGCGTCGTTGGTGCAGCTTTATACCGGATTTGCTTTTCAAGGGCCGGCGCTCATCCCGCGCATGAAGCGGGAATTGGCGGCGGCGCTTAAAAAAGCGGGGTACAGTAAGGTTCAGGACGCGGTCGGCAGCGACGCGCGGTCGTTGGCGGAGCTTCGATAGATGGAACACCTCGCGGGGTTCGCCCCTTTGGCCGACCGCTACGACGGGTTCGTTCTGGATCTCTGGGGCGTCATCCACGATGGCGTCAATGCATTCCCGCACGCTGTCGAGACGCTCGGGCGTCTGCGTGTGGCCGGTAAACGCACATTGCTGCTATCCAATGTGCCCCGCCCGAACGACGCCGTACGCACGATGATGCGTCGGATGGGAATCGACGACGCGCTCTACACCGACATCATGACCAGCGGGGAGGCGGTGCGCCGCTGCCTAACGTCGCCTCCAGATCTCTGGTGGGCTCAGCTCGGGCGTCGCATGTATCATAT
>JBAXFK010000071.1:0-17487 GCA_037139955.1 Rhodospirillales bacterium | reverse complement strand
GCGGATCGCCGCAGCGGCTTAAACCAGGTGTCCGCGAAACCGGCAGCAGCTCACTCCGCGCTATGCCGCTTGCGGGTAACCTTGCCCATGATCCGTTCTCCGTCGGTCGGGCTTTTAGCTTAACCTACCGTCCGAAATTCCGGGACCACCTCAATATGCCGGCGGTCGGCGCCAATTTGCACGATCATTTCAATACCAATCTCAGTTGGAAAATCAGCAAGCCGATCACGCTGAACGACCTAGAGCGTAGCTGGCCTAAAAAGATCGCCGCCGCCGCGCAATACGCTTTGTTCCGCTCGGGACCGATGGCCAGCAACGGTATTCACGCCGGCGTTTTTACCCGCAGCGATTCGCGGCTCGAACGTCCGGATTTGCAGATCAATATCTTCGAATGGAGCACCTTACGGCGCGGTAAGGAGGGCGTTGTGCCGCATCCCTTTCCCGGCTTCACGTTGATGCCGGTGCATTTGCGACCGGAGGGGCGGGGGACTGTGCGCCTCGGCAGCCCCGACCCATTGGCGCCGCCCGCAGTGCAGTTCGATTATCTGCGCACCGAATACGATATGCGCGCGATCTTGGCGGGCATTCGTCTGTGCCGTCATATCGCGGGCCAACCGGCTTTGCATGCCTATACCGTCAACGAAATCATCCCCGGCAATCGAGTGGTTTCGGATGAGGATTTGGTGCAGTTCGTTCGGGAAACAGGCGTGTCGAACCAGCATCCCACCAGTTCCTGTGCCATGGGGACGGGCACCAACAGCGTCGTCGATCCCAGATTGCGGGTGCATGGGATCGACGGGCTGCGCGTTGTGGATGCCTCGATCATGCCGGTCGTGGTGGGAGGCAACACCAATGCCCCCACCATTATGATCGCGGAAAAAGCCGCAGCAATGATGCGCGAGGATGCGTCAGTTTAGGAATTTCTCGGTCCAGGTCTTGAACTGTCCTTCCCGCGTGAGGCGCTTCATCGTTTCGGCGGACGCGACGCCTTTCAGATCGGCCGGTGCCACGCCGTCGCGCAACGCTTTCAGCGTGTCGTAGGTGGCTTGCACCGCAGCCGAGAATGGCTGGTGCCCTTGCAGCGCGACGCGCACGCCCTGGCTTCCGAGATACGCCTTGTCGCCGATACTGCCACCACCGCCCAGCATGAGCGGGACCTCGATCTCGGCATGCAATGCTTCCAGCAATTCGCGGGTGACACCGCCGGCAAAGAACAGGGCGTCCACGCCCTCTTTCTCATAGGCACGGGCACGCTTCAGGGCTTCTTCCGGTCCAGCGATTTGGGCGGCGCTGGTGCGGCCGATGATGACCAGAGATTTGTCTTCTCGAGCCGCCAGGGCCGCACGCATTTTGCCGATGCCCTCGTCCAGGGAGGTCAACGACGGCTTTTTTTCGGCGAATTGGACCGGCAGGACCGTGTCCTCGATCATGATCCCGGCGACACCGGCGGTTTCCAGTTCCTGGATCGTTCGCATCACATTCAATGCGTTCCCGTAGCCATGATCCGCATCCACCATCAACGGCAGTTTTCCCGCTCGGTTGATTCGATATGCCTGCTGCGCGAATTCGGTCAGCGTTAGCAGGATCAGATCGGGATTGCCCAGCACGGAAAACGATCCGATCGAACCCGCGAACATACCGATCTCGAACCCGACTTCCTCGGCGATGCGGGCTGAAATGGCGTCGTACACCGACCCCGGATGTAGGCATTCGTTGCCGCCGATGGCAGCCCGGTATTTTTCGCGACGATCTGTCCAATGCATTGGATTTTCCCCTGGTTTGCGATTGCCCAACGGTAGAAGGGTTGGTCGCGATGGGGAAGGGCGTCAGTCCGGGTCGGGCCAGCGGGTGTCCGCAGCCAAATATTCTGCGGTGCGGATTGCGCTGGCCATATCCGGCCCCAGCGCCATCGGTGGCTTCGGCCCCCCTTTGATTCCGGCTAAAGCAGCCCTAACGGCCTGAATCGAGGCTGCGAGAATATCTTGCGGATACGTCACCCATTTAATGCCGATGCGCGCCAACGCGGCATCGTCCGGCATGAAATGTTTGCCGCCCGGCACCGTCACGGCGATATGCGGTTTGCCCTTGGATGCGTCGATCGCGGCGCGCATCTCCGTCTCATCGGCCGGAGAATCGAGGAAAAAGAGATCCGCGCCCTCGGCCACGAAATCGTTCAGGCGCGCCAATGCTTCGTCGAACCCGCGCGACGTGCGGGCATCGGTGCGGGCCAGCAGCAGAATACCCTCTTGCCGGCACGCTTCCACCGCCGCGCGGCACCGCAACCGTGCGATTTCGCGATCGACGACAAGCTTCGCACCCTGCCGACCGAGCGGCCGGGGCCATATCTTATCCTCGATCAAGACAGCCGACGCCCCTGCGCGCGCATAGGCTCGGATGGTTTTCTGCACGCTGAGCGCGTTGCCGTAACCGGTATCGCCATCGGCCATCCACAGCACATGCGGTGCCACCGCGATCATTGTTTCGGTGACGTCGCGCATTTCCGGGAAGCTGAGTAAATCCATATCAGGCATGGCCAGCCGCATCGCGGCGATGCTGGAGCCCGATGCGAAGGCGGTCTTGAAGCCGGCCTCCGCGACCAGCCGCGCTGCCATACCGTCGCCGCATCCGGGCATGACTGTCAAACCGGGTCGGTTCAGCAGGTCGCGCATGGCGATGGCTTGCGGTCGCATCGGTTTCTCCCAGTTTATATGGTCGATATTTCGGTATCGAAGGCGCCGGATTGTCGCTTCCAAAGTCTAGCATATACGCCGTCGGCAGCCAGGAGTTCGCGGTGCGATCCGACTTCGACGATGCGTCCTTCGTCTAGAACCACGAGGCGATCCATCCGAGCAATCGTGGAAAGCCGGTGTGCGATAGCGATGACCGTGCGACCGTCCATCAGCCCGTCGAGTTGGCTTTGAATCGCGGCCTCGACTTCGGAATCCAGTGCAGAAGTGGCTTCGTCCAGGATCAAGATCGGAGCATCTTTCAGGATAACGCGCGCTAAGGCGACGCGTTGGCGCTGTCCGCCGGATAGCTTTACCCCGCGCTCGCCGACATGGGCGTTGTAGCCGGTGCGTGCGTGCCAATCCTCGAGCCCGATAATGAAATCGTGCGCTTCGGCCCGCCGCGCCGCGCTTTCGATCGCGGCATCCGTGGCATCGGGGCGGCCGTAACCGATGTTTTCCCCGATCGAACGATGCAGCAAAGACGTATCTTGCGTTACCATCGCGATTTGGGTCCGCAGGCTTTCTTGGGTGACGTGGGCAATGTCCTGACCGTCGATCAGGATGCGCCCTTTCGAGGGTTGGTAAAAATGCAGAAGTAGATTCACCAGGGTGGATTTCCCCGCGCCGGACGGACCGACAAGCCCCACACGTTCCCCCGCTTTTATTGTCAGATCGATGCCGTGCAGCACCCCGATGGGACGGGCCGCGCGTTCGTAATCGAAATGCAGGTTTTCGATGCGGATTTCCCCGCCGATGACGCGGAGTGCCGAGGCATCGGGCCGGTCGGGCATCTCGCGCGGCAAATCGATCGACCGCATGCCGTCCTGCACCGTACCGATATTCTCGAAAATCGAGGTGATGCTGCGTGCCACCCAACCGGCGATATTATTGAGTTGCCAAGCCATAGGGATCGCAGTTGCAACAGCCGGCAAACCGATATGTCCGACCGTCCATTGCCAGATCGCGATCGTCGCGGTACCCACGATCAGCGACGCATTCATGAACATCAACGTTGTCGTATAGCCCGTTGTCATCCGTGCCTGCGCGCGCGACGCATTCGTATGATCGTCCACCGCCTGCCGCACGAATGCGTCCTCATCCGCTGCTCGGGCAAACAGTTTCACGGTTAATATGTTGGTGTAACTGTCGACCACGCGGCCCATCAGGGTGGATCGCTTCTCCGACATCGCTTTCGAGCGATCTCGCAGGCGCGGCACGAACCAGCAGAGCATCGCGACATAGAGCACGAACCACAACGTCATCGGAATTGTCAGCCGCCAATCCAGCGCGCCTAGCAAGAACAACGCGCTGCCGCCGTAGACCACGATGTACCAGGCTGCATCGAAGGCCATCACGACGCTTTCCCGCATCGACGGACCGGTCTGCATCACCCGTGCGGCGATGCGCCCGGCGAAATCGTTTTGGAAGAACGTCCAACTCTGCCGCACCACGTGCCAGTGGTTCTGCCATCGCACCAGATTGGTCAACGACGGGTTGACGATCTGGTTCACCACGATGTTGTGGGCAAGGAACGTGAGCGGCCGGGCTAGCCCGATGATGGCCGCCATCGTCAGCAATTGCGGCCAGGTATCCCGCAGCATCGTTTCGCGGGGATGGGCCGATACCAGCCCCACGACCCGACCGATAAAGGTGGGGATCATAGTGTCCAGTACCGCGATCGTGCCGCCGAATACGAACAGCGATGCGGCGAACCAGCGGGCCTGTCCGATGAAATGCCAGTAGAACCGCAAAAGACCCGCAGTAGGCGGGGCCGAGGGAATGCCGGCGGTCGGCTGCAATAGGGATTCGAAGCGTTGGAGCATCCCATAGCCTACCAGCGGTTGCTACTCCGCCGCCATCCTCGGCGGGTCGACCATCGCCGTCGCGCGCGCCAGATCGACCGATAGCAGGCGGGACACGCCGCGTTCTTGCATCGTGACTCCGTAGAGACGATCCATGCGCGCCATTGTCATGGGGTGATGGGTGACGACCAGGAACCTCGTGCCGGTTTCTTTCACCATGTCTTCCAGCAATAAACAGAATCGTTCGGTATTTGCGTCGTCCAGCGGAGCATCGACCTCGTCCAACACGCAGACCGGGGCGGGGTTGCAGCGGAAAACGGCGAAAATCAGCGACATGGCGGTCAGCGCTTGCTCTCCGCCGGACAGTAACGACAGCGAGGTCAGCTTTTTGCCCGGCGGTTGCGCGTAGATTTCCAACCCGGCTTCCAGCGGATCGTCGGACCCGACCATGGCCAGATGCGCCCGCCCTCCGTTGAACATGCGGGTGAAAAGCTGTTGGAAATTGCGATCGACTTCCTGGAAGACGGCATTCAGCTTCTCGCGCCCCTCGCGGTTGAGGTGACCGATCGATCCGCGCAGCTTGGCGATTGCCGTCTGGATTTCCGCGCGTTCGGTTTCCAGAATTTCGATTTGCTTTTCGATGGCTTCGGTTTCGACCTCGGCCAGTAGGTTCACCGGCCCGACCTCCTCGCGTTCCTTCTGGAGTTTTTCCAGCTTTTTCCGAACCCGGTCTTCCGATTCCGCACTGAGGTCGGTCGGCGCTTCGGGAAGGTCGGCGTTCACGCCGAGACGTTCCAAAATGCGCTCCGCCACCGTTCCCCACGCATGATCCGCCTGTTCCACTGCGCCTTCGGCACGGACCGCGTCTTCGCGGCGCGATGCTTGGGCCGTCTCGGCGGCGCGTGCGGCGCGATCGGCTTCGGTCGCCAGGGTCTGTGCCGCGTTCAAGGCGGTCGCGGTGCGGCGATGCCGGGCCTCGGCTTCTTGCAATGCTTCCAATGCTTCGGCGCGCTGTGCAGCAATCCGAATGGGGGCAGCGTCCAGGGCTGTGTGTTCGGTTTCAGCCTCGGCGCGACGGGCGACGAGGTCTGCGACACGACCGCTCGCATCGCGGGCGCGTTCGAGCCAGCCGCTGCGTTCGGCCTCGATGGCGCGGCGACGTTGCGTGCGGGCCGCATGCTCCCGCGTGAGTGTGTCGCGGGCGGTGCGGGCGACGGTTTCGGCGGATCGTGAGGCGGCCAAGGCGGCGCGTGCGCGATCGACAGCAGCGCGGAGCGCGACAATGTCGGGCAGGGCGGCATGGCTGTCTCGTGCCTGGGACAGCGCGGCGGTTGCTTCGTCGTGTTCCGCCACGATGCGGCCAATCTGTTCGTTTGCCAAAGCCAAGCGGGATGTGGCGGTGGCGGCTTGGTTGCGCAGGTTGGTCAGGGTCGAGCGTGCACGTTCCAGCCGCTGTTCCGCTTCCCGCCGCGCCTGCCGTGCCTGATTTTCCGCGATATCGGCCAATCGAGCGGCGGCTTCGGAAGCCGATCGCGCATCCCGCGCGGCGGCAGATTTCTGTTCGGCGGTCGCGAGTTGCGCCCGAAGCTCGGCCAGCCGGTTGCGTTGGCGTAGACGAACCGCTGCGGCGGTAGGGGTGCCGGCGCGAATGGTATAACCGTCCCACCGCCATATTGCCCCGGCACGTGAGACCAAGACCTGACCGGGTGCCAAAGCGGATTGCTGTTCGGTGCCCGTTCCATCGTCATCGACCAGTCCGATTTGCGAGAGCGACCGGCTCAGCACCGGCGGGCCTTGCACGAGCGTGCTGAACGCCGTCGCACCCGGCGGTAAGCCAGGGGTCGGATCGAATGGCGGTAGTTCGCGCCAATGCCGCGCCGCACCGGGGTTCAGCGCGGAGGTCAGTTCTTCCCCCAACACCGCACCGAGGGCGGCTTCCAACCCGGCGGGCACCGTCAGCGCATCGACCATCGGCGGCCAGCGCTCGCCATCTTTTACCGCCAGCACCTCGGCCAGTGCTTGCGATTCGGCGGCCAACCGCGAACGAGCGGATTCGGCGGCCGAGAGTGCCTCCCGCGTCGTCAGCAATGCGGCCCCGGTCGTCAGCCGTGTCTGCTCGGCTTTTTCCAACGCGGCGCGCGCGGCGGCGATCGCGGCTTCGGCTTCGGCGGCTTCGGTTTCGGCCTTGGCAACGGCGGCTGGGTCGATTTGTTGAGCGATCAGTCGCGCATGCTCGTCGCGGGTACGCGTCAGCTGGTCGTGGGCCCGCCGAGCGCGTTGGTCCGCTTGGTGCAGCAGTTGCGCGGCGGCCTGAGCGGTTGCGTTGGCGGCGGCGGCCGCCTCGGTGGCACGGTTGGCGGCGGCTTCGGCGGTGCGCACGGCCTCGCCGGTGGCGGTTGCTTCGGTTTCCGCACGCAGGAGGCGCTCGTCGTGCCCGGTACCGGATTCAGCTAAAGCGGCGTCTTCCACCCCTAACCGCTGCTCCGCGCTGGCCGCATCGTGCTGGAACTGCTCGGCGTGAGTTAGGTCTTGTCGCAACTGGGTCAGACGCCGACTGGCATCGCCCAATGCGGCGCGGGCGCGTTGTTCTTCTGCCGCGATCTGCTCCTGCGCCACGCGGTGACGTTCGAGGGCGGTGCGGGTATCGCCCTCGGCAACACGCAGAGGCGGCAAGGCTTCGGCGGTTTCGGTTGCCTGTCGTGCCGCATCGGAGGCGGCCAGGCTCGCTAAGGCGGCGGTAGTGCGGGCGGCTTCCAGCGTCGCCCGAGCAGTTTTTCGTGCGGTCTCGGTGCGGGCGCGCTGGATCGACAGCAGTTCCGCGTCGGCCTGACGAACCAAATCGGAGATATTGCGGAAACGATTGGCCTGCCGAGCTTGCCGCTTGAGGGTTCCGAGCTGTTGGTCCAATTGGGCGCGAGTATCGTCGGCGCGGGTAAGATTGGCCTCGGCCGCGCGCAATTTGATCTCGGCATCCCGGCGGCGTGCGTGCAGGCCGGTGATCCCTGCAGCTTCCTCCAGCACCATGCGCCGATCTTCCGGCCGCGCGCTGACCAAGCTGCCGACGCGCCCCTGACTGACCATGGCGGAGGCGCGCGCACCGGACGCAAGATCGGCGAACAATGTTTGCACGTCGCGTGCGCGGGCATCTTTGCCGTTCACGCGATAAGACGAACCGCCGCCGCGTTCCAAGCGCCGGCTGATCGCCAGTTCCGCTTGGTCGCCGAATGGGGGCGGGGCGGTGCCGAGTGTTTCTTCCAGGAAAAGCGTCACTTCCGCCGTGTCGCGGGATTTGCGACCGGTGGTGCCGGCGAAGATGACGTCGTCCATTTCCGTGCCGCGGAGGTTACGGGCGCTGGTTTCGCCCATTGCCCAGCGAAGGGCTTCCACGACATTGGACTTACCGCAGCCGTTCGGACCCACGATTCCGGTCAGTCCGGTCAAAATCTCGACAGTCGTCGGTTCGGCGAAGCTTTTGAACCCGGCGATGCTGAGGCGGCGGAAACTGACCGGCAATCGGAACTCCTTTATGACTCGGGGATAAGCTTGCGGAAGGCGTCGAAGCTCATTTGTCCGGCATGCACAGCACCGTTGACGATGAAGGTCGGGGTGGAGTCGACCTTCCAGCGCTTGCTGGCGACGTCCTGTTGTTCGGCGATCCAGGTCTTCAGGGCGGTGTCCGCGACCGCCTTGTCGAAGGTGGTACGGCTCATGCCGGCGAGGGCGGCCATTTTCCACAATTCTTCCGTCGGGTTGATACCACGGGCGAAGGCCCAGCGGTCCTGCGTCGCCAGCAACGCCTCGACGAACGGCATGTAGCGTTCGGTCGGCATGTAGCGGGTGACCTGGAAGGCGATGAAATCCAGGCCATTCAGCGGGAAATCTAAGAATTGGTAGCGGATTTTGCCGGTCGCGATCAGCTCGGTTTTGACCTGCGGCAGCGTTTCCTTCGCGAAGGCGGCGCAATGCGAGCAAGTCAGCGAGAAACATTCAATGACCGTAGTCTTGGCGTCGGCCGAGCCGACGATGCGATCGGTGCGAGTCGGGTCCTCGGCGTGTGCCGAGAGGGCGCCGAGCATGGTGCCAGTGGCCACCAGGGATAGTAGGGAACGGCGTGTAGTGAGCATCGAAACCTCTATATGTAGTGTTTAGCGTCTTTGCGGCGGTTTTGTCGAGCCATCTTTACCCGTCAGCACCGCTTGTCCCAAGGCGGCCAAAGCGGTGCGGAGTTCGCCGTCGGGCACTTCCGCGACCGCTGCCTCCACTGCCGCGACGATTGCTGGGGCAATGGCGATCGGTTTTCGCGTCGCTGGGAAGTCCAGTGCGACCTGAACGAACTTCAGTTGCGACACAACCGAGGAACCCAAGTGGGCGTTGATCCGGTTCGTTAATTCGGCGGCGAGGTATTGTAATTCCATCGCCACGGGCCCGGCGCAGCCAATTGTCAGCACGCCGCGCACCAGGCGCTTCGGCGCGGTCGCGCGTGCGAGGTCCGGCCCGACGATCGCCGCCCAATCGGCCATGACCTGGCTGGCGGCGGGGGATTGCTTGCGAAACGCCTCTCGGACGACGGACGGAATCATTTTGCCGACCGGGCGCGGTCCGTAGACGTGGCGGGCGTCGTCTTCCATATCCTGCTGTGTGCCCCCGATTGCCATTCCGCCCGCCGAGTCGCTGCTGCGCTGGTACGACCGCCACCGCCGTCGCATGCCATGGCGTGCGGAGCCGGGGCGGACGATGGATCCGTACCGTGTCTGGCTCAGCGAGATCATGTTACAGCAGACCACGGTTACGGCGGTCATACCTTACTATGAGCGTTTCGTAAGCCGGTTCCCCACGGTCCAAGCGCTAGCCGAGGTCCCCTTAGAGTCGGTTTTATCGTCATGGGCCGGGCTCGGATACTACGCGCGTGCCCGGAACCTGCATGCCTGCGCGCAAGCGGTGGCGGCGATGGGCGGATTTCCCCGAGATTTAGTGGGCTTGCGGGCCCTGCCGGGGATCGGGGTTTACACTGCCTCGGCGATCGGGGCGATCGCATTCGGGCTGCCGACCGTACCGGTGGATGGCAATGTGGAGCGGGTGACGTCCCGGCTTTTCGCTATCGAGACCCCGCTGCCTGGGGCGAAATCGGACATGCACGCGGCTGCGGAGGCTTTGGGCAGCGATCCGCGCGCACGGGAACGGCCGAGCGATTTCGCGCAGGCTTTATTCGATTTGGGGGCGACCTTGTGCTCCCCGACTTCGCCTGGGTGCGGAGTTTGCCCGTGGATGGACAATTGCGAGGGGCGCAAGCGGGGGATCGCTGCCAATTTGCCGGTGAAAGCGGCCAAGAGAGTGCGGCCGGCGCGATATGGGGTGCATTTTTGGTTGACCGATCCCCTGGGCAACGTGCTGTTGCGGCGGCGGCCGTCGTCTGGGTTGCTGGGGGGCATGACGGAATTGCCGGGTACGCCGTGGCGGGCGGAGAAATGGACCGATGCCGAGGCTATGGAGTACGCGCCGGCGCATGCCAATTGGCGGCCTGCGGGGCGGGTTCGGCATGGTTTCACCCATTTCGAGCTGTATCTGGACCTATTCGCGGCCAGCGTGCCCCTGATCGATGCCGAGGGATTTCAACAACTTGTCGCTGACCTCGACGATGCCGCGCTACCGACTGTCATGCGCAAATGTGTCACAATCGCACAAGGTACGGTTGTGGAAAAATAAATGGTGCAACGCACAATATCGCTTGCACACCTATGATCGACGGTCTAGAAGTTCCCTTAGCGGCGCCGCTTCGGCGCGCTGCTTTCTTGGACGTTTCCTCCCTAAACTTGGCGGCTGCTCTTCGGGGCGCCGCCACTTTTTTTGTCCAACGCCCTGGCATAGCCCGATAAATATTTTGGTGCGATGCAACATTTTGCTTGCATACCTACGATCTTGGGTCTAAGAAGGAGATCAGCGGCGCTGCTTCGGCGCGCTGCTTTCTTGGACGTTTCCTCCCTAAACTTGGCGGCTGCCCCTCAGGGCGCCGCCACTTTTTTTGTCCGCAGGCCGGGGTTCGTAGTCCCTCCCGGTGTCGGAAAATCTTACATCCCACCCTGGATTGTATTCGGAGCCGACCCCAAAATCGAATTCTATCGATAATTGGCACAAATAGCATAAATGTTGCTGAAATTGCTAAGAAAATCAATTTCACGGATACTGGGGTTAACGTCACCTTCGCTCGGACGGGTGGACAGTTCGGCGGGGGGGCGTTCAACGGTCTCGTACTGGCGGATATGTCGGCACCGTCCGTCGCACCGGCCTCCTTGGTTTCTAGTAGCGTCAGTTCGGTTTCCAATTCTTCGATACTCTTCGAAGCGTCCCGCGTGTCGGTTGCCGGCGACGCCGTCGCGCTGAACTTTCAGGACATGTCGACCACTGCCGGCCAGTCGATTGCCTTGAACCTGACGACGGGTTTTGCATCCGAACCGGCAAGTCTAGCGTACCTGGACGATGGCTTGCTCGGCCGTGCGACGCTACGGCGACGGTCTTCGCATGTCCGGTAATTCGGCCCGTATCGGCCCAACGCGCTAGCTTGATCCCGAGCGCGACTGCACGCACATTCCGGCGCGAAACTATTAGCCGGAGTACCATCGATGAAAACCCGCGCCGCCGTCGCCCGTGAGGCCGGTAAGCCACTGAGCCTGGAAACGATCGACCTCGATGGCCCGCGGGAGGGCGAGGTGCTGGTGGAAATCAAAGCCACCGGCATCTGCCATACCGACGAATTCACCCTGTCGGGCGGCGATCCCGAAGGCTTGTTTCCCTCGGTGCTGGGGCACGAAGGCGCGGGTGTGGTGGTCGATGTCGGTAAGAACGTGACGTCTCTGAAGAAGGGCGATCATGTCATCCCGCTCTACACGCCGGAATGCCGCCAGTGCGAATATTGCCTGAGTCGGCGGACCAACCTTTGCGTGGCGATCCGAGCGACGCAGGGTAGGGGGGTGATGCCCGATGGGACCAGTCGGTTCTCCTCGGGCAAGGACACCGTGTACCATTATATGGGCACGTCTACCTTTTCTAACTTTACGGTGCTGCCGGAGATTGCGCTGGCCAAAATACGCGAAGACGCCCCATTCGATAAAGTTTGCTACATCGGCTGCGGTGTCACCACGGGCATCGGCGCAGTGATGAACACCGCCAAGGTCGAAGCCGGCTCGCGCTGCGTGGTATTCGGCCTCGGCGGCATCGGACTGAACGTCGTGCAGGGCCTGCGCATGGTTGGCGCCGACATGATCGTGGGCGTGGACCTCAACCCCGGACGTAAGGCGATGGCCGAGAAATTCGGCATGACGCATTTCGTCAACCCGGCCGAGGTCGAGGGCGATCTGGTGCCCTACCTCGTCGACCTGACTAAGGGGGGCGCCGATTACAGTTTCGAGTGCATCGGCAACACCAAGGTCATGCGTCAGGCGCTGGAATGCGCCCATCGCGGCTGGGGCAAGTCGGTGATCATCGGCGTTGCCGGCGCGGGACAGGAAATCTCCACCCGTCCGTTTCAATTGGTGACCGGACGCACTTGGATGGGCACAGCATTCGGCGGTGCGCGCGGACGCACCGATGTACCTCGGATCGTCGATTGGTACATGGACGGTAAGATCGACATCGACAGTCTGATCACGCATGTCCTGCCGTTCGAGCAAATTAATGAGGGCTTCGATCTGATGCGACGTGGCGAGTCGATTCGCAGCGTTGTGGTCTACTGACCGCATGCGGGTTGTCGCCACATCCAACAATCCGGTGCGTTTGTCTTTTCTGACGGCGCTGCTTGCGGATGCGGGGATTGCGACCGTGATGCTGGACGCACACGCCAGCATCATGGACGGCAGTATCGGTGCGATTCCCCGCCGCCTCTGCGTCGCCGACGACGACGAAGCCCCGGCGCGGCGGGTCCTGCGCGACTCCGGGGAGTCGTGAGCACGACAACCCCTGGATCTCTGCTGAATGGGCGGGTACTCTACACCCAGTTGTCCGGCGGATTTCGCAGCGGGATCGAGCCTGTCATGCTCGCCGCCAGCATCGGCGCCCGAGCGGGGCAACGCGTGCTGGAAGGCGGGACCGGCGCCGGCGCCACTTTATTATGTCTCGCCGCTCGGGTACCAGGTCTCGAAGGTGTCGGCATCGAGATCGATCCCGCTCAGGTCGATCGTGCGCGTGCGAATGCTGTGGCGAACGAGATGGCGGATCTGTCGTTCATCGCGGGAGATATCGAAGCGGTCGCGCCGGATGGGCAGTTCGACCACGCCTGCGCTAATCCCCCCTATCACCTTGCTGCCGGTACCCAATCCCCCGATACGGCACGCAACCGAGCGAAGCAGGCTTCGGAAGCTTTGTTGACGGTCTGGGCTGTGGCGCTGGGGCGGGTGCTGCGGCATCGCGGCACGCTGACATTTGTGCTGCCGGCAGCGCACATACCCGCATGCATCGTCGCGATGGAGAAGGCTATGTGTCCAGTCGAGGCGGTCTTGCCGCTATGGCCTAAGCAAGGTGTGGCGGCAAAACTGACGATCGTGCGCGGTATGAGAAACGGGCGCGGTCCGATGCGGTTGTTGCCGGGTATCGTGCTGCACGAGGCCGATGGGCGCTTCACGCCCGCCGCCGACGCGATCCTGCGTGGCGGCGGGCGCTTAAATCTAGATTATTGATCGCCCGTATTGGGGTGGCGCAGGTACCATAGCCGCTCATGTGCGGCCACGAGGCTTTCCATGTTACGGCGACGGGTGCCATCGGGCGTAAGAGGCCGACGGGTCAGCATCATCTCAAGGATATGAAGCAACTGCTCCGATACCTCGAAATCGCCCTGATCGCAGGCGTGGTGAAATGCGATCAGAATTTTGTCCGACAGGCGCCGGCTGTAGCGCGGCGCACCGCCGGGTGCGGTTTCCCGACTGAGTTCTTCGTCCGTATGGCTCACCGTAACCCCTATCGTGGTCGACCCCATTGCGAGCACGGCCGGCGCGCGCGCTCGGCCGTTGTAGTGGCGTCCCGTAAGTCTCACATCAATAGACGCATCAAGGAAGCGATTTGTCACCGCCCCAGGCAAGTATGTTGTCCATTTTTCCGATCACGTAACCGTGATTCGGGAAGGTTAGACCGACGTTACTCGGCCGGAAGCGCGGATTCTAGTGCTAACGGCGCGGGGCTCATACCGGCGAAAGCATCCTCCCACGTCCCGACGGTCGAGGCCTTGCTGTATTCCGTGGCCCGATTCTCGAAGAAATTGGCGTGCTCCACGGCGTTCAGCATCTCGTCGAGCCAGGGCAGAGGGTTTTTTTCCACCTTGAAGATTTGGTTTAAGCCCAACTCGATCAATCGGCGATCGGCAATATAACGGATGTATTGCTTGACTTCCTCGCCGGCGAGGCCCTCGATCGCGCCCTGCTCGAAGGCGAGATCGATGAACGAATCTTCGTGGCTGACGATTGTGGCGCAGGACAAATAGATGTCGCGCTTCAGCTCTTCCGTCCAGATATCGGGATTTTCATTCACGAATGTGCGAAAGAGCTTGATGATCGATTGGCAATGCAGCGACTCGTCGCGCACCGACCACGTCACGATCTGGCCCATGCCCTTCATTTTTCCGAAACGGGGGAAATTCAGCAGAATGGCAAAGGAGGCAAAAAGCTGGAGGCCTTCGGTGAACGCGCCGAACGCGGCGAGGGTGCGGGCGATCTCATGCCGCGACTCCGTCGTGAAGCCGTGCATATAATCGTATTTGTCCTTCATCTCTTTGTATTTGAGGAAGGCTTGATACTCGATTTCAGGCATCCCGATGGTATCGAGCAGATGGCTGTATGCGGCGATATGGACGGTCTCGATGTTCGAGAATGCGGACAGCATCATCAGCACTTCGGTGGGTTTGAACACCTGGGCGTAGTGCCGCATGTAGCAATTGTTCACCTCGACATCCGCCTGAGTGAAGAAGCGGAAAATCTGCGTGAGCAGGTTGCGCTCCCCATCGGACAGGTTGCGGTGCCAATCCTTGACGTCGTCGGCGAGGGGCACTTCCTCGGGCAGCCAATGCACGCGCTGTTGCATCAACCACGCGTCGTAGGCCCAGGGGTAACGGAACGGCTTATAAACCGGATTCTCGGTCAGAAGATCGAAGCAGACGGGGTGCTCGTCTGCGGCGGGGGGAAGGCCGGCCATGCGTGTTTGGCTCCGTCTCATACTTGGGGGGACCGGGGATCGGGTCGCAGTGTCCAGGTATAGTGTGTCTGTCGTGCATTTGACGCAAGCACTGGTATTTTATGCGGCGCGCGCCCGTTAGCCGTCGAGTGGGACGAAGGTCGCGATCAGCTTGTAGCCCAAGCCATGGGCATGCAGCCATGCGGCGGTCGGTAACGCCTCGGGCATCGTAATGCCCGGTCGCAGTGCGGTTATGCACCGTTCGATCGCATCAAGGGGGAACGCGGCGATACGATCGCATTCGCTGACAACGGTTTCGATGTGTTCGAGGCGGAAATGCGCACGCGCCATCAGCATGGGCAGAGAAGCGGGGGTGAAATAGCTCCAGTGGCCTGGGACGACTATGCTGCTCGCCGGTCCTTCCAATCGCACCAAGGGGCTGTCCCAATTCGGCACTTGCACGAACAATCGACCGGTCTTCGGCGTCAGCAGCGGATGTACCTGCCGGAGAACATCCAACGGCGAGGCGAAGTGCTCCAACACGTCGAGCATCGCAATAGCATCGTAGCGGTCCGGTTCGGGGGGCAGATCCTGCGGGAAATAGCCTTCGATCGCGATGCCCGCGCCCCGTTCGCGCGCGACCGCCACGGCTGCGGCTCCGGGCTCGAGGCCGACGCATTGCCATCCGCGCGCCGATGCTTCGGCTAGAAGCGTGCCGGTGCCGCATCCGATTTCCAGCAGTGTGGGAGCCACACCGTTGCGGGCGCTTTCCAGGCAATCGAGATAGTACCGGTCCCGAGCAGATTCGAGTTCGAGATAGGGGCCGGAACAGCGCAGCCGCATCGCGGCGATGTCGAGCGAGGACGCGCGGTATCGATTGGCGTCCGTCGCCATGTGCATTGTTTGTTTGCTGTAGGTTAGCCCGCATCCGGGGCAAGTCAGCAGGTCTAACCCATGGCTTGCAAGCACCGGCACCAGATTGGACGACGCTGTCCCGCAACAGGGGCAATCGCGATCGCGGTAGGCGACGGCCTCATTTTTTTTCGAAGCGGGCGCCAGGGCGGCGATCAGATCGGCTTCGCTCGCTCTGAATTGCGCATAAGCCTCCGCCAGACGGTCCCGCATGCCGGGAATGAGGGCAGCATCGAAAAGGTCTCGCCTATCGTTCATCGTGCTCCCACCCTTCAAAAGCGCGAAATGGCAGACCGATGGCGGTCTTCGACCGGTCGCGCCAGCCGGGACGCCGCCGAGCGTCGGCATCCTCTAGTAGCAGTTTCAGGTCGGCTGCAAGTCGGTATGCGGCGCGGTCGTCCGGTTGCGCGATCGCAGTCATTTTTGTGCTGAGCACGCCTATAACCGGCAGGCCAGCCTGAGGACAGGTCCTAGCCGTCGCGAGGCGGCGGGTGAACAACGATTTTGCAACGACGTGGCGCAAAGCCACCGCCATCGGACCGTCGGCGGTGGCGAACATCGCCAGCCAAACGATTTGGACGACTCTGCCTTCAGGGAGGATCTACCTTCCGGGCTTCTGAGAAAAGCACTCATGGTTGGTGTCAACGTGTTCGCAGCGGTCACTCATGAGCGATCCGATCGAGGCCTGAACCAGCGTTTTCGACGGGCTCCGGTTCTCGATCGGGCAGTCTTTCGCTGGGTGCGACCGCTACTTGGACAGCCATTCGCGAGCGACTTGACGGGGGCGTCCGGCTATCCGACATCTACCGTGGGTTCGTCGGGCGAGCCATATAGGTTGGACCGAAATACAGATTGGAGCACCCGTATTGGCCGACCAAGCGATGTTCGCCCCCGCGACAGGATCGACCGGGTACCAGCCGGATAAGATACCGTTCGGGCACCCGAGCATGGTCGGGCGGGAACTGGAATATATCGCCGAGGCAATTCGGAACGGAACGATTTCCGGGGGCGGCCCGTTCCTGAAGCGCGGCGAAGCGTGGTTGGAGCAAACGCTGCCGGCCCATCGCGCGCTGCTGACCCATTCGTGTACGGCGGCGCTGGAAATGGCCGCAATCCTTTCAGGCGTTGGGCCGGGCGACGAGGTGATCATGCCGTCGTTCACATTCTCGGCGACCGCGACCGCCTTCGTGCTGCGCGGCGCGACTCCGGTGTTTGTCGATATCCGTGCCGACACGCTGAACATCGACGAGACTCTGATCGAGCAGGCCATCACCGCTCGCACTCGCGTCATTGTCCCGGTGCACTACGCGGGCCTCGCTTGCGAGATGGACCCGATTCTGGATATCGCGGCACGTCGCGACCTGATTGTTGTCGAGGATGCGGCACAGGCCCATCTATCGCATTACAAAGGCCGCCCCTTGGGTACATTGGGGCAGATGGGCTGTCTGTCCTTCCACGAGACCAAAAATATCATTTCCGGCGAGGGCGGCGCCCTGCTCGTCAACGACATGCGGTTCGCCGAACGGGCGGAAATCGTGCGGGAGAAGGGGACCGACCGTAGCCGGTTCTTCCGTGGCGAGGTCGATAAATACACCTGGCAGGATATAGGTTCGTCCTATTGTCCTGGCGAGATTATCGCGGCCTTCCTGTTCGCGCAGTTCGAACATGCCGAACGCATATGCAATCGGCGCCGAGCGCTTTACGACCGTTACCGCGCCGGGCTGGCCCCGCTTGCGGCGGCTGGGGATATTGCGATTCCCGCAGCCGCGGGCAGTCAGGCCAACGGGCACATATTTTGGCTGTTGTTGCACGACGAACCGACCCGAGCGGCATTGATTGGGCATCTCGGCCGGCAGACTATCAATGCTGTCTTCCATTATGTGCCACTGCATTCG
>JBAXFK010000070.1:0-17700 GCA_037139955.1 Rhodospirillales bacterium | reverse complement strand
GCGTCGTTCCCGGTCACGGTGCTCGCGGGCGATGTCGTCGATTTGCCGGAAGCTGCGATTCCGAGTGGGACCGATGTCGTGTTTCATCTAGCCGCAGTCGTTAGCGCGCAGGCCGAGGCCGATTACGACCTCGGGCGCCGGGTCAATATCCGAGGCACCGATGCGGTGGTGGATGCCTGTCGCCGGCTCGTCGCGGCGGGCGGCAAGCCGCCCCGCGTGGTATTTACCAGCTCGGTTGCCAGTTTTAGCGCTACGCAATCCGATGTGCTGGGGGATAATGCGAAACAAATCCCGGGCAATAGCTACGGTGCGCAGAAAGCTGCGGCGGAATTGATCCTGGCGGATGCGTCGCGTCGCGGCTTCATGGACACGGTGTCGGTGCGTTTGCCCACGGTTTCGGTGCGGCCGGGCCGGCCGAATAAGGCAGCGAGTTCCTTTTTCTCCGGCATCGTTCGTGAACCGTTGTTGGGGTTGGAAGCGGAATTGCCGGTCCCCGACGATTTCGCAGTGTGGATTTGCAGCCCGCGTCGGGCGGTGGATTGGCTGCTTCATGCCGGCGCGATGGACACCGGAACGATGGGTCTCGACCGCAGCCTCAGTCCGCCCGGCATCCGCATTACGGTCGGCGACATGCTGCGTGCCATGGACGAGGTGAGGCAGGGTTCATCGGCTCTGGTGCGTCGTATCGCCGATCCCGCGATTGCTGCGATTGTCGGAACATGGCCGGCCGCCTTCATCGCCGAACGCGCGCTGGCGCTCGGATTTGTGCCGCATGAGCCGTTTGTGGAGGTCGTGCGGGCCTTCATCGAAGACGATCTGGAAGCGACCAAGCGGGATCGCGGCCTCGGGGGGTAAATAGCCGCATTATTTTGCCGTAATCTCAGGCCAAAGAGCCGAAATCTCGTTGCCCGAGGCCCGACCTCGGCGCAAAAAGGGAAATCGAACTTCCTCTGGCCGCGCTGGGCATCGCGTATGTCGGCATCTTCTGGCGATACCATCCCGGCGGGCGCGCCGCCTCATGGGAAAGATGTGTCCGAAGCAGAGCAAGCACCCCTTCGGCATGCGACCAGAAAGCACCGCCGTCCCCTGAGTAACGTCGTTTTGCATGCGCCGCAGGTGTTGCGGGCATTGGTGCGAACCGATGAAATCTGGCTGGTGGTTTTGGCAGCCTTCGCGGGATGTTTTACCGGTATCGCCGTATGGCTGATGACCGAAACAACCCAGATGATTCACGAGGTACTGTTCGAAATCGGGCACAGCCAACGTCTCAGTGCGATGGTGGAGCTCAATCCCTGGCGGACGGTTTTGGTGCCGGCGCTCGGCGGGTTACTGCTGGGCATTGTTACGTTGGGCATAAATCGGGTTTTCCGCCGCCGCACCGTCGATCCAATCGAGGCAAACGCACTATTCGGCGGTCGTATGTCGCTGAATGGCAGTCTAATCGTGGTGCTGCAAACCATTATCTCCAACGGTGTGGGCGCATCGATCGGGCTGGAGGCCGGATACACCCAGATCGGCGCGTCCATCGCGTCGCGCTGGGGACACGGATTTCGATTGCGACGGAACGATTTGCGGCTGCTAGTCGGTTGTGGGGCCGCTGCCGCGATTGCGGGTGCTTTCAATGCGCCGCTGACCGGGGCGTTTTACGCTTTCGAATTGGTCGTCGGTACCTACACGCTTGGCACATTCGCGCCGGTCGCGGTGGCGGCGATCGTTTCGGTTGCCGTGGTGCGATTGCTGGGCGGCGCGCAGTTCGAGATCGAAGTGCTGGTCCCGTCTCGCATCGACGCGATCGACTACATTCCGATCCTCGCATTGGGAATGCTCTGCGCCTTGGTCGGGATCGCCATCATGCGCGGCGTGACGATCACCGAGGAATTATTCCGCAAAAGCCGTGTCGCGCCATGGCTACGTCCAGCGATCGGTGGCCTCGCAGTAGGCCTATTGGCCCTTTATACGCCTGCCGTTTTGTCGTCCGGCCATGGCGCGCTGGGCGTGGTGTTCGGGGCGGCATACCCGTTTCGGTATCTGGCAATCTTGGTGGTATTGAAGGCGGTCGCGTCGGCGATCTCCATCGGGTCGGGCTTCCGTGGCGGGTTGTTCTTCGCATCGTTGTTCCTGGGTGCGCTGTTGGGCAAAGCCTTTGCCGGGCTGATGGCAGCGGTCGCGACCGCACATGCGGTATCGCCAGTTGTCTGTGCCCTAGTCGGCATGAGCGCTCTGGCGGTCGGGGTTATCGGCGGTCCGCTGACCATGGGTTTCTTGGCGCTGGAGGCGACCGGTAGCCTGCCGATGACTGCCGCCGTGCTCGCCGCCTGCGTCGTATCCGCACTGACGGTGCGGCGCACCTTTGGGTACTCTTTTGCAACGTGGCGCTTCCATTTACGTGGGGAGGCTATCCGCAGCGCCGTCGACATCGGTTGGATGCGCAATCTGACGGTCGAACGAATGATGCGGCGAGAAGTACCCACGGTGCACGAGGACATGGAGGTCGCGACCTTCAAGCACGATTTCCCCTTGGGGTCGGCACAAATCGTCGTGGTGCTGGACGACTGCGATCGTTACGCCGGTATCGTCCATCCCGCCGAGGTCCATGCCGATTCAGACGACCGTCATCACGTCGAGCTGATCCGGCATCATACCGACACCGTCTTGCTGCCGAAGATGACCATCAAGGAAGCGGTGGCAATGTTCGAGAATGCGGAAAGCGACGCCCTCGCCGTGGTCGACGGTACAGAAACCCGCAAAGTGATCGGCCTGCTCACGGAAGCGCACGCCTTGCGTCGTTATAGCGAAGAGCTCGACCGCCGCCGCCGGGAACTATCCGGCGAGTAGGTTGACCGGCGTGCCGGTGCTGCCAGGATAGCGCAGCATCAGCCGGAGCGATCCATGCCCTCCCCCGCATTTCTCCCCGTTCATCGGCTCTCGGCCGATATCGCCACCGGCCGCCTCTCGCCGGTCGATTTGGTCGAAGACTGTCTGGCGCGTACCGAGCGGCTGGAACCGAAATTGCAGGCTTATGTTTCGGTGTATGCGGCGGAGGCGAGGCTAGCTGCGGAAGCCGCCGATAAAGCGATCCGCTCCGGCCACCGGATCGGGCCGCTGCACGGCATTCCCATTGCGGTGAAAGATCTCGTCGAGATCGAAGGCAAGGTCGCCATGGGCGGATCCGCTGCCTGGAAGAACCGCATCGCGACGCAGACCGCGACACTTTATCGAAAATTAGTGGCGGCGGGGATGATTGTGCTCGGCAAGACGCACACGGTCGAATTCGCCTATGGCGGGTGGGGCACGAACCAGAAACTCGGCACACCCTGGAACCCGTGGGACGCGACAACGCATCGCACGCCCGGAGGCTCCAGCAGCGGCACCGGCGTCGCGGTCGGAGCGCGTATCGCGCCATGGGGTATTGGCACCGATACCGGCGGATCGGTGCGCATCCCTGCCGCCTGGAATGGCATTACCGGATTGAAGACGACGATCGGACGAATCAGCGTACACGGCGTGTTGCCGCTCAGCCCGACGCTTGACACGCCCGGCCCGATCGTCCGCGATGTGGAGGACGCGGCTACTTTGTTCTGCTTGCTGCAAGGCGCCGATCCCGTCGATCCACGCACGATCGGGCCGGTGGATTGCGACCCTTGGCCGACATTGCGCCGGGGCGTGAAAGGATTGCGTCTCGGGCGATTGCCTGCCGCCGAACGTGTAGGCATCGATGCCGAAGTACTTGCTGCTTACGATCGGTCGATCGATTTCTTGAGTGTTCTAGGCGCCGAGGTTGTCGACGTTGTGCTGCCCATGCATTTGTCGGACCTAGGGGCGATTAACGGACGCATCATGTCGGCCGAAGCTTACGCCGCCCTTGCCGAACTGGTGGACGACCCGACATCCCCGTTGGATGAGGATGTGCGGCCCCGCGTACGGGCCGGGGCTGCGATCTCATCGCGCGGTTATTTGACAGCGCTGGCGGAACGGGAGCGACTGAAGCGAGTGTATGCCGAAGCAACCAAGGATATCGACGCGCTGCTGACACCTACCACGCTCGCACCGGCAATTCCGATAGCAGCGATCGATCAGAACACGACCCCGGGGATGGCCACGCGCTGGGTGAATTTCCTGGATTTGTGCGCCCTGGCCCTGCCTAACGGTTTCTCGGCCGGTGGGTTGCCGCTGTCGCTTCAGATTGTCTGTCGGGGTTACGATGAGGCGACGGCACTGCGCATCGGCTGGGCCTACCAGACGGCGACCGATTGGCATGAACGCGTGCCGCCGATGGCGGCCTAAGAAGGAATTTTGCCTGTGACCGATACCTCGACCCGTGTTGTCATTGCCGGCGCCGGACACGCCGGAGGTTCTGTCGCTGCTATGCTCCGGCAGCTTGGCTTCGAGGGTTCCATCGTGCTGATCGGCGACGAACCGATCCCGCCCTACGAACGTCCGCCGCTGTCGAAAGCCTGGCTGAAAGGAGAAGCCTCGGCCGAAAGCCTGGCCCTGCGTCCAGCGGAATTCTACGGCACACAGAAAATCGACCTGCGTCTTAACACCGTCGTGACCGGCATCGACCGCGCCGCCAAGATCGTGTCGCTTGGGACGGGCGAAACGGTCGCATACGATCGTTTGATTTTGGCGTTGGGTGCGCGGGCGCGGCGGCTGCCGATCCCGGGGATCGAACTGGACGGTGTGTTGGAACTGCGCACCGCCGCCGACGCCGACAAACTGAAAGCAGCCCTCGGGCCGGGTAAGCGGCTGGCTGTGGTCGGTGGCGGTTATGTCGGCTTGGAAGCAGCAGCTTCCGCCCGAGGCCTCGGCGCCGAAGCGACGATTATCGAGCGCGAAAGCCGGGTCTTAGCGCGTGTCGCCTGCCAGCAATTATCCGACTTCTTCGAGGCCTATCACCGGGCGCAGGGTGTGACGATCGAGGTTTCGGCGGGGGTCGATGGTTTGGAGGGGGCAAATGGCCGCGTGACCGGCGTGCGTCTGACCGATGGCCGCTTGGTTCCCTGCGACGCAGCACTGATCGGTGTCGGCGCTGTCCCCAACGAGGAAATTGCTCGCGATGCCGGCTTGACCTGCGACGGTGGGATTGTGGTCGATCTATCGGCCCGGACCAGCGATCCGTCCATTTTCGCGATCGGCGATTGCACCAAGCGCCCGCTGCCGCTGTACGACCGCACCATGCGGCTGGAAAGCGTGCCGAATGCGTTGGAACAGGCCAAACAAGCTGCGGCAGCCATATACGGTCGCCCGCCGCTGCCGCCCGAGGTGCCGTGGTTCTGGTCCGACCAATACGATCTGCGCCTGCAAATTGCCGGTATACCGTTCGATGCGACCCAGATCGTGGTACGCGGCGATATCGAGGCGGGTAAATTCGCGCTTTTCCACCTCGCCGAGGACGGGCTGGTGCGGGCGGTCGAGGCTGTCAATGCGTCGACCGAATTCATGGGCGGGAGACGCATCGTTCAGCGCGGAAAACGCCTGACACCGGATCGAATTCGCGATATGGCAGTGAGCATGCAAGAGTTGGCGTCCTGACGTCCAGCCGCTACCAGGGAAACGAACATGGCGAAGATTACGTTCATAGAACACACCGGTACGCCGCACACGGTCGAAATTGTGGTTGGCAAGACGGTTATGGAAGCTGCCGTAAATAACAATGTGCGCGGCATCGACGCCGATTGCGGCGGCGAATGCGCTTGCGCCACCTGTCATGTCTACATCGAGCCGGAGTGGCTGGATAAAGTCGGACTGCCGGCTGCTGG
Source organism: Rhodospirillales bacterium (assembly GCA_037139955.1). GTDB lineage: Bacteria > Pseudomonadota > Alphaproteobacteria > Acetobacterales > Acetobacteraceae > Rhodopila. Next base: position 11,941 of record JBAXFK010000070.1, on the reverse strand, counting down.
ATCGCAAGAAGCATCCATGTTGAGCTTTGCTGCGGTTACTCAACCGGACTCGCGCCTGTCGTGCCAAATCGTCGTGACCGCCGAGCTGGATGGGCTGGTGGTGCGCATGCCGGAGGGTCAACACTGATGAACGCACCAGTAAACTACACGCCGGCAGACGACGCATGGTCGATGCCGCTGGACCAGATCGATGTCAGCGATCCCAAGCTCTTCCAGACCGATACCTATTACCCGTACTTCGAGCGGCTGCGGCGGGAGGACCCGGTGCATTATCGCAAGGATGGGATGTACGGATCGTTCTGGTCCGTGACCAAATTCAAAGATATCATGGCCGTCGAGACGCATCCGGAGATCTATTCGTCCGAGGCCAAGCTGGGCGGTATCTCGATCACCGACCGACCGATGAAGTTCCGGCGTTCGTCCTTCATCTCGATGGACCCGCCGCGTCACGACGAGCAACGCAAGGTCGTCAGTCCCATCGTGGCGCCAGCCAATCTGCAAAATATGTCGGGCATCATTCGCGAACGCGTCTGCAAGGTGCTGGACGGCCTGCCGCGCAATGAGACGTTCGATTGGGTGGAGCGCGTGTCTATCGAACTGACGACGCTCATGCTGAGCACATTGTTCGATTTTCCGGAAGAAGACCGGTCCAAGCTGACCTACTGGTCCGATTGCGCGACTGCCGATGTGAACGCTGGCGGTATTGTCGATTCCGAGGAGAAGCGCCTGGAAATCCTGACAGAAGCCCTCCGCACCTTCACCGGCATGTGGCACGAACGTGCCGCTCGGCCGCCCGGCTACGACCTGATCTCGATGCTTGCGCATGGGGAAGCAACGAAAAATCTGGTCGACGATCCCATGGAGTTCCTTGGCAATCTGACCTTGTTGATCGTCGGCGGTAACGACACTACCCGTAATTCCATGAGCGGCGGACTATGGGCGCTGTGCAAGAACCCCGACGAATACCGCAAACTTTATGCCGACCCATCTTTGGTCACGAGCTTGGTGCCGGAGATCATCCGCTGGCAGTCCCCGATCGTGCATATGCGTCGCACGGCGGTGACCGATGCGGTGTTGGGCGGCAAGCAGATCAAGGCGGGCGACAAGGTCTGCATGTGGTATATCTCGGGCAACCGCGACGAAGACTCCATCGATCGCCCGAACGACTTCATCGTCGATCGTGCCCGCCCACGGCATCATCTGTCGTTCGGGTTCGGCGTCCATCGCTGTGTCGGGAACCGTCTGGCCGAGATGCAGCTCATCACGCTGTGGGAGGAAATCCTTAAGCGCTTCCCGATGATCGAATTGGTGGAAGAGCCGAAGCGGCTTTACTCCAACTTCATTCACGGGATTACCGAGATGAAGGTGCGTATTCCCGGGTAATAGTCATGGCCGGGGCCAACCCGGCCATCTACGGCGAGCGAGATGCAAACGGAGGGGAGGTACCCCGATGCAACACCGCACGGCGGATGTTGCAGGCCGGGCAGGTATCCGTAACGCGCCATCCGAACGCTTGGCAGCGCAGTTAGACACGCTCTTTCCCGTCCTCGGCTTTCAAGCCGAGGACGGGAAAGAGCGGCCGCCTTGCTAGATCGTTCGCTAAGTTACGGACGGGCCGTCCGTCCCGGCTGCTGTATCCCGGAAATACGGCTCCACCTTGCCGCTGAGTTTCACCGTCATCGGGTTGCCAAAGCGGTCGCGTGCTTTGCCGGCGGCGACACGGACCCAGCCTTCGCCGATGCAGTATTCCTCGACGTTGGTTTTCTCCACCCCGTTGAATTTGATCCCGACGCCGCGTTCCAACAGTGCAGCGTCGTGGTACGGGCTTTTGGGATTGATGGCGAGGCGGTCGGGCGGGGTGTCGGTCATGGGCTGGTCCCTCGAAAAGCTGGGGTTCACTAACCGTCGGCAGCCGGTTAGGGAAGATGCGTTATTGTTCGGCCTGTGCCATAACGACGGCATTATCAATATTTCCCTGGGGGGGAACGACCGATGAACCGGCTTATGAAGCGCGCATTGGCGCTGCTGTCCGTGTGTTGCGTGAGTGCCGCAGCACAAGCCCAGACCATGCAGAACACCACCGTCTACGTGGTGAAGAATCTGCTTTCGACCCCGCATTATGTCGCGTTGGAGAATGGGTATTGGGCCGAGCAGGGGCTGAATGTGCAGCTCAAGATGACAGCGGGCGGGCGGATGGTGGTGCAAGCCCTCCAGGCGGGGGATGCGCAGTTCGGCCATGTTGCGATCTCCGGCACGTTGCCGATCGCGCGGGCGGGCGGCGACAAGCTGGTGACCGTCATGCCTTATTATAATGCGCCGGATTACATGGGTAAGGCGACGGCCTATTCCATCGTCGGGCGGCGGGACCGGGGGATCGACCCGAGCAAACCTGAAACCATGCTAGGTAAGAAGATCGGTTTCACTGCCGGCACCGACGAGTTCTACATGAAGCAGTGGTTTCGTTCGCGGAAGCTGGACATTACCAAATCCACGTTGGTCAGCGTGTTGGTGGAGGACATGCCCGTTACCGTCGGGCAAGGCGTGGTCGATGCAGTTGTGCCGTGGGAACCGTACGGCTCGCAGATTATCCGCGAACTCGGCGCCAATGGCGCGGTCATGAGCCGGGGCGAAGCCGGCCTGATCTCCGATAATGTCGGCGTGGTGGTGCGGGAAGAATTGGTGCGCGACCATCCCGATCTAGTCGAGAAATTTGCGATCGGTATCGCTGCTGCGGCACAGTTCGTGCGGGAGCATCCGGTGGAAACCGCCGAAATCGTGGGGCGCTATCTGGATGGACTGAATCAAGCCGACGCGCTGGAGGGCTTGAAGCACATGAACTGGGATCCTCGGATCTCGGTATGCACCGTCGAAGGTACCATCCGCAGTGGCAACGGCCTAGCCAAGACCGGGCAGATCAAATTCGACCGTCCGTTCGTGAAGGCGGATTTCTACGACACCACCGTCTACGATCGGGTTCTGGCCAAACATCCCGCGTATTTCGCTGGCCTGCCGCCGCTGCCCACCAAAATAGAGGACTGCAAAGGGCAGCTCGCCGAATGAGCGCGGATAAAATCGTCGTCTCCGGCTTTCGGCATTTCTTCCAATCCGACAGCGGCCGGGTGCAGGCGACCGGGCAGATCGATGCGACCATCCGAGAGGGCGAGGTCGTCACCCTCGTCGGACCCAGCGGCTGCGGTAAAACGACGCTGCTGAAAGCCATGGCCGGGTTCATTATCCCGACCGAGGGCCAAATCCTTTGCGACGGCAAAGCGGTGCGCGGCCCGGGGCGGGAACGGGGCGTGGTGTTCCAAGAACTTGCTATCTTGCCGTGGCGCACGGTGCGGCGGAATATCGCGCACGGGCTCGAAATCGCCCGTGTGGGGAAAGCCGAACGCGAACAGACGGTCGAGCGGCTGATCGGCTTGATGGGATTGGCAGGGTTCGAGGACCGTTACCCCCACGAACTCTCGGGTGGCATGCGTCAGCGTGTTGCGGTCGCGCGGACCTGGGCTGCCGATCCCGATGTGATCTTAATGGACGAACCCTTCGCGGCGGTCGATGCCATGACGCGGTTGACCCTACAGGAAGAACTCGGCCGGCTTTGCGCCACCACGCGCAAGACGGTGTTTTTTATCACCCATAGCGTTGAGGAAGCCGTGTTCCTCGGCGATCGGGTGATGGTGATGACCAAACGGCCGGGAACCATCAAGGCAACGCTCGATGTGCCCCGGCATGGCCAGGGCGGTCGCGATTGGGACAGTTTCACCGGCGATCCGGAAATGCGCGCGATCTCCGAACAGGTGATGCACCTGGTGCATGCGGAACGGGTGTGATGGGTCGGTTGCGCGACTTGCGCGTTCTGCTGCCCTTCGGGTTACTGGTCGCGATTTGGTGGGGCTTGAAGGTCGGGCTGGATGTGTCCGACAAGCTGCTGGTCGCGCCGCCGAAGGTGTGGGACGCCTTCGCGGTGTTGGTCACGCGCGGCATTCTGGCCGAATATGTCAGCACCAGCCTGAGCATGATCGGCATCGCCACCTGCGTGTCGTTCGTTTTCGGCGTGCCCTTGGGCTTTGCAGTCGGCACCAATCGTTACGCGGCGCGGGCGTTAGAGGGGTTCTTGCGCTACTTGCAAGGTATCTCCGGTATTGCATGGCTGCCGCTGGCGATTTTGTGGTCCGGCTTCACCCATACGACGACGTTGGCGATCGTGATTTACACCCTGATCGTACCGATCGTGTTCAACACGATGACCGGCGTGCGTGCCATTCCCGAGAATTATGTGCTGGCATTGCGCTCCTTGGGCGCCAGCCGGATGCGTATCGTGACCGATGTCTATTTCCCCGGCGCACTGCCGAGCATCGTGGTCGGCACGCGGCTGGGCATGGGGTACGGGTGGCGGGCGTTGATCGCGTCGGAGATGCTGGTTCGTCAAGGCGGCCTCGGCGATTTGATTTTCGGTGCTCGGACGTTCGGCCAAATCGACCGTATCATGGTGGGAATGGTGGTGATCGGGACGCTTTACATCGTGGTGGATCGTTTGCTGGTGCAGCCGGTCGAGACCATGACCCTCGCCCGTTGGGGGGTACTGCGCAAATGATCGGTCGTATCGTTTGGCGGGTACTGCCCGCTACGCCCGCTTTGGCTATCTTGGCGGCTTGGGCCGTCTATTGGGCGATCGTGCGTCCGCCGCCATCGGTCATCCCATCCATCGCCGACGTCGTTCGCACCGGTGCCGAGTTAGCATTCGGTGGCCGCCTCCTCGGCGACTTCATCGCCAGTATGGGGCGCCTGCTCGGCGGCGTCGCGTTCGGCGTTGCGACCGGCCTGATCGCGGGATTTGTCGCCGGGCTCTATCGGCCGATTGCGACCTTTCTCAATCCGCTGGTGGTGTTCTTCAATGCGATCTCGGGCATCGTTTGGTTGCCGTTGGTGATCGGTTGGTTGGGTGTCGGCAATGGGTTGGCGACGTTCCTGATCTGGAATACGGTGTTCTTCATCGTTTTTCAGAACACCGTCTTGGGAATACAATTGGTTCCCGAAGTGTTGGAGCAAGGCGTGCGCGCCCTCGGCGGTGGACGGTGGGAGACGATCCGGTCGGTGACTTTGCCCGGCGCGCTGCCCTATATTCTGTCTGGGGTACGATCCGGCTTGGGCTTCGGGTGGCGCGCGCTGATCGCAGCCGAGCTTGTGGGGGCGACCACGGGGTTGGGACAGTTGATCTTTAGCGGATCGGAATACCATCGCGCCGACATCATAATCTTCGGTGCGCTGTTGATCGGTCTTATCGCGATGGTCATGGACCGATGGTTGTTGGCACCCATCGAGCGGCGAACCGTTGTGCGCTGGGGCCTAGTCGCTGCCAGCCGGGGGCGTTGAGCAATGCGCGCGGGATGGTTGCGGCTGATTGTTGGGGGGGTGCTGATCGGGGTGTTCCTGTTCGGCCAGGATTTTGCGGGTTGGGCGACCTCGGGCGGGCGCGTGGCCCCGGCGTTGTTGGAGGCTAAAGGCCCGGTGAATGTCATTGTCGTGCTGGACTTTACCCCAGAGCGATTCCACAATGAACGTCTTACCAAGTACGGCGTCTTCGCGGGACGAGACAAGGCAGTGAACAGGATCAAGCTTCGGATGGTGTCGCCGGAGAATTTGCGAGTGCTTGGGCGGGTGGTTTGGATTGGGCGGGTGGAAGCAGGGTAAAATCCGCCATTGTTTACGAAGCGCGCCGCCCCCGCAGCGCCGCCGCCAATGTTCCGTCGTCCAGCACATCCAATGCCCCGCCGATCGGCACGCCTTGGCCAACGCGGGTGATCGCCACGTTCAGCGGCCGCAGCCTGTCTGTCAGCCAATGTGCGGTTGTGGCGCCGTCGACTGTGGCACCCAGCGCCAAGATGACTTCCCGCACGTCGCCTTGTTCGATGCGAGCCAGCAATGGAGAAATATTCAGATCTTCCGGCCCAATGCCGTTCAGCGCCGATAATGTGCCGCCTAGCACATGGTACAGGCCGCGCAGGACCGATGCGCGTTCTAGCGCCCATAGGTCGCCGACACCCTCCACCACGCAGACAATGGACCGATCGCGGTGCTGGTCGGCGCAGATCGAGCAGGGGTCGCTGCTATCCAGATTGCCGCATTGGCCGCACGGTTTGACAGCGCGGGCTGCCTCGGCGAGGGCAGAGGCGAGCGGCAGCATCCGGGTTTCCGGCTGTTGCAGCATCTTCAGCGCCGCACGGCGCGCGCTGCGCGGTCCCATGCCAGGCAGGCGGGATAGCAGGCCGATCAGCCGATCGATTTCGGGACCGCCCATCAGAACGGCAGCTTCATCCCTGGTGGTAGTTGCAGACCGCCGGTCAGCTTCTGCATCTCGGCCTTGTTGGTCGTGTCGGCTTTTTCCCGCGCATCGCGGTGGGCAGCAAGGATTAGGTCTTCCAGCATTTCGGTGTCGGCGGGGTCGACGATCTTCGGGTCGATCTTGATTCGCCGCAGATCGCCTTTACCGTTCAGCGTAATCCGCACCATGCCGGCGCCGGACTCGCCCTCGATTTCCATGGATTGGAGCCGCTCCTGCATTTCCTCCATTTTGGATTGCATCTGCGACGCCTGCTTCATCAGGCCGGCGAGGTTTTTCATGCGTCAAGCTCCCAAGGGGATGAGGAATCGTCGAACAACTCGGCGTCGAGCGGGGCAAAATCCGGCATGTCGGGTTCGCCGAGCGGCACTTCGGCGGGTAGGCCGTAGCGATCGGTGTTGGCGTCGCGTACGGATTCCAACCGTGCGCCGGGGAAGGCGTCCAGAATTGCGCGGACCAGCGGGTGATCGGCCACCGCAGTCCGCCGCGCGGTATCCGCCGCCATCCCTTGTTCGGCCAATGTCGGCTCGCCGGGGGCGGCGGACACGGCAATGGTCCAGCGGGTATCGGTGGCCTGTTGCAGCAAAGCCGCGAGCCGAGACGGCAGATCGCGCGGTGCCGCCGCGTCCTGTCGCCATTCGATAATTGGGGGCGCGAAGCGGACGACATGGATGTTGTGGAGGAGATGCGCGTGCAGCGTGGGTTCGCGCTGAGATTCCACGAAGGCCGCGACCTCCCGGAAGCTGGACATGCGGGGCGCGCTGTCTGGAATCGCCATTGTCATCGGTGCGCCGTTGGCGACAGCGCGAACGCCGCTTCCGCCCGACGGCCCTGGCGCGGTGGGCTGCGGCATCGTGGTCCCCGACGCGATCAATCGCCGCACCAAATCGCCCGGTGTCGGCACGTCGGACACATGGCAGAGGCGGATCAACACCATCTCGGCCGCTGCACGGCGATCGGGGGCGGTTTCGACCTCCCCCACGCCTTTCAGCAGCATCTGCCATGCACGCGCCAAGGCCGGCACGGTCAGCCGGTCCGCGATTTCGGCGCCGCGGGTGCGCTCGGCTTCGGGCAATTCCTGGCTATCGCGCAGGGATGGGATCGATTTCAGGCGGGTAACGGTATGCAGCAGTTCGAGCAGATCTTGCAGCAGCGTGCCCAGATCGGCGCCACGCTCGTGCGCTCGATCGGTAATGGCAAGTGCAGCTGCGGGCTTGCCGCCCATGACCGCTTCCATCAGGTCGAACACCGAATCTCGATCCGCGAGGCCTAACATGTCCTTGACCTGAACAGTCGTGATGACGCCCTCGGCTTGTGCCATCGCCTGATCGAGGATCGATAGTCCGTCGCGCACCGATCCATCGGCGGCACGGGCGATCAGGTCCAGGGCGGCGGGTTCCACTTCGACACCCTCTTTCTCCGCAATGCGGGCGAAATGGGCGTGCAGTTCCGCGACGCGTACCCGGCGGAGGGAAAAGCTTTGACAGCGCGACAGCACCGTCACCGGCACTTTGCGAATTTCGGTCGTCGCGAAGACGAATTTCACGTGCGGCGGCGGTTCCTCCAGCGTCTTGAGCAGCGCGTTGAACGCGTTGCGGGATAGCATGTGGACTTCATCGATAACGAACACCTTCGCGCGTGCCTGCATGGGGCGGAAGCGCGTGGCCTCGATGATTTCTCGCACGTCGTCGACACCGGTGCGCGATGCCGCGTCCATCTCGATCACATCGGGATGGCGGTCCGCCAGGATGCCGACGCAGTTGGAGCATACGCCGCACGGATCGGCTGTGGGTCCCCCATTGCCGTCGATGCCGGTGCAGTTCAGCGCGCGTGCGATAATGCGGGCGGTGGTGGTTTTTCCGACGCCGCGCACCCCGGTCAGCATGAAAGCGTGTGCCACGCGGCCGATGGCGAAGGCGTTGCGCAGGATGCGCACCATCGATTCCTGCCCGATCAGGTCGTCGAACGTGGTCGGTCGGTATTTGCGCGCTAGCACGCGGTAGGGCGTGGCATGGATCGGTTCGGGTGCTGCCGGTTGGGGCGCGTCGCCGAAAAGCCCCGGACCCTCCAGGGGTGGAGGCGGAAGTTCGTCCGGCGGGGCTTCGTCGTCCTGGAACAGGCCGGACATGCGGGGCGTTCCCTCGCCGCAGCGGCGGCTGTTCGTTTAGGGGTGGGAGATCGGCCATCGACCCAAGCGTGGGCTCACCGTGGCTGCTTCCTTCCGGATCTGACCGGGGTAGACGAGGCGCCCGTCCGCCGCCGACCTCCCGGAAGGTGCTTAGCATGGATTGGGGGGATGGGGGCAAGGTGGGTTGAGAGGACGTACAAACCAAGGCGCTGCCCAGTGGGGTCATCGTTTGGATAGTCGGTAGCTACCGGATATCCTTTTTCATAAACGCGTTCGCCTGGGCGATTTCCGGTCGGCTGCTATCGGCATGTTTTGCTAAGGCGAGGAGTTTTCCGAAGTAGGCCGCCGCTTTTCGACGGTCGCCCGCAGCGGCAGCGGCGTTTGCTGCCCCGTAATAGCCGCGAAAGCGGTTGGGTTCTCGTTGTTGCGACGCTTCGTAGGCTTTCAGCGCGTCCGCCGGCTTGCCCGCTTCCAGCAGCATGTCGCCGAATAACTCGCGGGCCGGTAAAACCCGTCCGGGGGTGATAATATGTTTTTCGTGGCTGTCTTCCAGATCGGCTGCGGCCCGCATTAGGGCTACTGCTTCATCGGTTCTCTTTTGCGCTAGGGCGATCCATGCGGCCGCCGTGCCCTGCTGAACTTCGACTTCCGTGGCCCAATAGGCATCTTTTGCATCGACCAGGGCTTGGCGCAATGGACCCAGATGGGCGGCATTCTCTTGGGCTGCGGCGATATCGCCCGTGCGGGCAGCGCCGAGTGCGCGGGCAAACCAGACGATTGCTTCCGTGTACGGCACGGTGCCGGTCGTTGTTTCCAATGACATCGCGGCGCGCCAATCGCCGCGTTCCAATACGTACCGGGCTGGCATCGCAGCGGCGGCATACGCAGCGGGGCGGAGCGTTCGATTGGCGATTCTTACCTTGAATGCGTTTGCGATATCCGCGCGGGCATCGGTATCGCGCGCCAGTTGCAGATCGGCGTACACAGCGTAATCGCTGGCATGATAGGCTTCTCCAAGCTCATTACCCGGTATCGCGGCTTGGTAGGCGCGGCGATTGGCGGCCACCGAATCTTCCCACGCGCCAACGCGGGTAAAAATATGCGATGGCATGTGTTGCGCATGCGGCGCAGCGGGGGCGAGTCCGGCGTAACGGCGGGCTGCTGCGACGCCGCGTTGGGCGAGCGGCGGTGCGTCGAAGACGTGGATTAAATAATGCGCTATGCCCGGATGGTTGGGGTATTTGGCGTATTCCTTTTCTAAGATTGTCGCGGCTCGGCCGTACGCCGCGAATGTTTGGTCTGCCTGCGATTGCGTGCCGGCGATATAGAGGGCGTTGAAAATTTGCGCTTCGTCGTCCTTTGGGTAACGTGCGGCGAGGGCTTCGAACGCCTTGGACCGAGCGGCCTGACGCTCGCTTTCCTTATGCTGCGCCCAATCTTGGTAATAGGTGGCGATGGCGTCGATGTAATCGCGTTCTCGGGCGGTTTTGGCGCCGATCGTGCGTGCATGCTCGATCGCGGCTTGGGCCCGTTCGGCTTCTTTGGGGTTGGCCCCGACGCCGGCCAAGGGATTGGTCATGAGTAAGGCCGCGATTCCCCAATCGGCGATTGCGCAGGTTGGGTCTTTGGCCAGCACATCGCGGAATGTTTGCTCACCCGCAGTGTACCAAAACGAGTGCAGCATCGCGACGCCGCGTTGCAAGTCGGCCTGGACGCCTGGACTGCAAGAATTGGCGAAGACGACCTTGCCAACATTGCCATGACCTTCATGCGCGTCGTGCGCGAGAGCCGGTACCGCGACGAGAGCAAGGAAAGCTGTGCCGGCTGCGAAGATGGTGCGTTTCATGGTCATCTCGGCCTCGATGGTTGCTTCGACGTAAGGCTAACGGGTGGCATTTGGCGCCAGTTTCGTTCACGCACGCGCGGCACAAGTAACGGCTTGGGCTATGCGCCGCTGCCATAGGCATAGCAGCGGCGTGACCGCCAATTCCATTCCTAGCGCGGCTGTCATCGGTGTCGATGGCACACCGGCAACGAATAAGCCCAGCAAACGTGCCAATCCCCCGATCGCGACGATACCGGTAAGGGCTTGGAAGATCGCGGCACGGCGTTCGATGCGGGGGATCGTACCCCAGAATACCAGGCCAATACCGAGTAACAGTCCCGACAAATATCGGACATGGCTGTCTAGATCGATGCTGCCACCGCCCGCCAGTCCCGCACCCAGGAAAATCCCGGCTGTTCCGGCGGATACCGGTACGATCCCCGCAAGCAAAACGGCGGCTTGCAATAGCCGCCGTTCCGCGCGGGGTGTCACGCAATCAGAACCCGACGAGATCGCCGCCTTTGAGCGCTAGGATTTCCCGAGCCTCGGCGGGCGTTGCGATTTCGAAGCTGAGGTCCTCGAGGATGCGGCGGATTTTCGCCACCTGCTGGGCGTTGGATACTGCAAGCTCGCCCTTGCCGATATACAGGCTGTCTTCCAACCCGACGCGCACGTTGCCACCGTTGATGCCGGCCATCGTGGTGAATGCCATCTGGTGGCGACCCGCTGCCAGTACCGACCACACGTATTGATCGCCGAACAAACGGTCGGCGGTTTCTTTGGCGAACAGCAGGTTTCTGGGTTCGGCGCCGATACCGCCGGTAATACCGAAGATCGACTGCACGAACAGCGGCCCTTCGACGACTTTGCGGTCCAGCATATAGGCGAGGTTGTATAGGTGGCCGATATCGTAGCACTCGAATTCGAACCGGGTGCCGTGATCCTTGCCGAGACGTTGGACGATGCCCTCGATATCGTCGAACGTATTGCGGAAGATGAAGTTCGTGGTGGCATCTAGGTATGGCTTCTCCCACGGGAATTTCCATTCCTTGATGCGATCGGCGGCGCGGGAGATGTTGAAGTTCATCGAGCCCATGTTCAGGCTGCACATCTCGGGCTTGGCGACCAGAGGCGCGGCTAGGCGCTCGTCGAGGGTCATGGTCAGACCGCCGCCGGTGGTGATGTTGATCACCGCATCGGTGGCTTGTTTGATCCGCGGCAGGAACTGCATGAATACGGCGGGATCGGGGGTGGGGGAGCCATCGACGGGGTTGCGCGCGTGCAGATGGATGATCGCGGCACCGGCCTCGGCTGCTTCGATCGAGGATTTCGCGATCTCCTCCGGGGTGATCGGCAGATACGGCGACATGCTGGGCGTGTGAATGGCGCCGGTCACGGCGCAGCTGATGATAACTTTGGCCACGATGGCGTTTCCCTTAACGGTGCTGACGGCTGAAAGATGCACCAAGGCGTTGGATGTGGCCAGTGCGAAGGGGGCGGTGCGAAGGGGGCGAAGTCGCGCAGACCGACCGCGCCAAGCGTAAGCACTCATTCATTAAGCGGCAAAACCGAATTCTGTGCGCGGTTCGCCCCCGTGTTCGCAAAATGTTCTTGACATTCGATACAACCTGTGGTCGTATTATCC
>JBAXFK010000069.1:0-17954 GCA_037139955.1 Rhodospirillales bacterium | reverse complement strand
GGTGGGCACTTCCGGGTGGGTGCTGTCGGCGACTTTGTTCCTTGCCGGATTCGGACAAGGGATCGCCTTCCCTCGCCTATTCAACACGGTGTTGGGCGACGTGCCACCTGCGCAGGGCGGGTTGGCATCGGGGATTTTGAACTCGGCATTACAGGTCGGCGCCTCGGTCAGCGCGGCGGCGATCGGCAGCCTGTTCTTTTCCATCCTGGCCGGCAACACGGGGGAGCGCGCCTTCGCTCACGCCTTCGCCATCGCCCAGTGGACTTTGACGGCGGCGCTGGCGCTGGCGGCACTGATCGCAATCCCGCCGCGCTTGCGGGTTAAAGCCCCTTGATTTGCTTCATCGCGGCACTGTAGCCGCGATAAAGCACATCGGCATCCGAGGAATACGCCAGCAGCAGCGCGCCGGCATCTTTCCATTTTTGCATTTCCTCGAAGCTGCCAACCAGCATCGCTGCGGTTTTGCCGTGCTTGCGGCACGCCGCCAGAATGCGGTCGCGGTATTCGTCCAGCACACGGCCGGCCTCCGGCGTGCCGGTTACGCCCAAATCTTGGCCTAGATCGGCCGGTCCGATCGTCAGCGCGTCGATGCCCGGCATCGCCGCGATGGTGTCCAGGTCGTCGAAGGCTTTGGCGGTTTCGAACATAACCGTCACATAAACCTCCCGATTGGCATGCGCCCGGCGCTCGGTTTGCGACAATGCGCCATTGAAATCGGTCGCTGCGCTCAGGCCGCCATTCCCGCGCAGGCCCATCGGCGCGTAGCGGGACGCCTCGACGATTTCGCGTGCGTGTGCGGCGTTTTCCACCTGCGGGCAGTGTAGGTTCCAGACGCCGACATCGAGCAACCGGGTGATCCACTCCCGGTTGGCTTTCGGCGGTCGCACGGCGATCGGAAAATTCAGGGCGCGTGCCAGCACCGCCATGTCGGCGATCGTTTCGATCGTCAGAGCGGTATGCTCCATATCCACCCGAGCGAAATCGAGACCTGCGGCTTGCATCAGCGACAGGATGGCGGGGTTGCGCACCATGGTCAGCCAGGTGCCGATCTGGGGTTCGCCGCGCTCGAGGGCGGCACGCATCGCATTCCGTTGAGGGGTCATGGTTTCGTTGCTCCCGTTGCGCGCCGCATTCCCAGGGTTCGACGCTTCGCCGGCATCCTGAACGCCTGCCGGCGACATATCCAGCCTTCGCCGCGCTGGCCCTTCCGGGGTAAACATGGGACAAAGCGGGCAATACATCGTCCACGAAAGAGCCCCACCCATGGACTTCGCCCTTACCGACGCCCAGCAGCAAATCCGCGACCAAGTGCTGCGAATCTGCGCCAAATTCGACGATACCTATTGGCTGGAGCGCGACACCGACGCCGTCTTCCCCCACGCCTTCTTCGACACCATGGCCGAATCCGGTTGGCTCGGCATTGCCATGCCGGAAGCCTACGGCGGTGCCGGGCTGGGTATCGCGGAAGCCGCGATCATGATGCAGGCGGTGGCGGAATCCGGCGCGGCGATGTCCGGCGCATCCGCGATCCACATTAACATCTTCGGCCTCAACCCCGTCGTCGTGTATGGGACCGAGGCGCAGAAGCAGCGCATGCTGCCGCCGCTGATTCAGGGCAAGGACAAGGCATGCTTCGGGGTTACCGAGCCGAATGCCGGCCTGAACACCACGGAAATCACGACCCGAGCAGACCTGCACGGCGACCATTACTTGGTGAACGGGACGAAGATCTGGACCTCTACCGCGCAGGTCGCCAACAAGATTCTTCTCCTGGCTCGCACGACGCCTTTGGATAAGGTGAAGCGCAAATCCCAGGGCATGACGTTGTTTTACACCGATCTGGATCGCGCCCATGCCGAGGTGCGGCTGATCCACAAGATGGGCCGGCACGCGGTCGATTCGAATATGGTGTTTTTCACCGATATGCGCATCCCGGTGGAGGACCGCATCGGCGAGGAAGGCGAAGGCTTTCGGTATCTTATTCACGGTCTGAATCCCGAACGCATTCTGATCGCGGCCGAGGCCGTGGGCATGGGGCGTTGTGCCATCGATCGCGCCGCGCGGTATGCGCGCGAACGCACCGTGTTCGGCCGGCAAATCGGGCAGAATCAAGCGATCCAGCATCCCCTGGCGCGGCTATGGGCCGAGTTGGAAGCCGCCAATCTGATGGCGATGAAAGCGGCGTGGCTTTACGACAACGGGCGGGATTGCGGGGTGGAAGCCAACGCGGCGAAATACCTCGGCGCCGAGGCCGGTTACCACGCATGCGAGCAGGCCGTGATGACGCATGGCGGTATGGGCTATGCGCAGGAATATCATGTCGAGCGCTTGTTCCGCGAAAGCCTCATTCCGCGCATCGCGCCCGTCAGCCGCGAACTGATCTTGAGCTATCTGGCCGAGCGCGTGCTCGGGCAAGCCAAATCGTATTGACGGCACAGGCACTTATCTGTGTAGAAGCCCGAGCCTGTTTAGAAACGCGGGCAAACGAACGACCGAACCGGAGCAAACATCCATGTCGCTTTCCCGCCGGGGCCTATTGGGCACCGCTGCCGCCATGTCCGCAACGCCAATCCTGCGCGCCCGCGCGCAAGGCAAGCCCGTCGTCAAGCTCGGCGTTTTGACCGATCTGTCCGGCACCTATCGCGACAACACCGGCCCGACCTCGGTTGCCGCCGCGCAACTCGCGATCGAAGAAGCGAAAGCCAACATCGGCTTCGATGTCGAGCTGATCAGCGCCGACCATCAGAACAAGCCCGACGTCGCCGCCTCGATCGCCCGCCAGTGGTTCGATCAGGGCGTGGACGCGATCATCGACGTGCCGACATCCTCGGTCGCGCTGGCCGTGGGCCAGGTGGCGAAGGAAAAGGACAAGATGATGCTGAATGCGTCCGCCACCGTGGCGGCGCTAACCGATGCGCAGTGCAGCCCAAATACCATTGTCTGGAGTTTCGATACCTACGAGAACGCCCATTCGACCGGCGGCGCGCTGATGGCGCAGGGTAACAAGTCTTGGTTCTTCATCACTGCCAACTACGCCTTCGGCCAGTCGCTTGCCGACCTGACCAAAGAAGTGGTGTTGGGCGGCGGCGGCGAGGTGAAGGGCGACCTACGTTACCCCTTCCCCGACACCACCGACTTCTCTTCCTACTTGACCCAGGCACAAGCTTCCGGCGCCAAAGTGCTCGGCTTGGCGAACGCCGGTCTGGACACCCAGAACTGCATCAAGCAGGCGGCGGAGTTCGGCCTGAACCGCACCATGAAGATCGCCCCGCTGCTGTTGTTTTTGCAGGATGTGCATTCGCTGGGCCTGGAAGTGTGCGCCGGTCTGACCACGACCGAGACGTTCTACTGGGATCTGAACGACCGTACCCGTGCTTTCACCAAACGCTTGTTGGTCAAGTCGCCGAAGAACTATCCCAATCAGGCGCAGGCCAGCACCTATGGCATCACCACCCACTTCCTGAAGGCGGCGCAGGCTATGGGCGGCGCCGAGGCGAAAAAGAGCGGTGGCGCCACCATCGCCCGCATGAAGTCCATCGCAACGGACGACGATGCATTCGGCCCCGGCCGTGTGCGTGCCGACGGCCGCGGTGAGTTCCCGGCGTATTTGTTCCAGGTCAAGACCAAAGCCGAGAGCAAGGGCGAGTGGGATTTGTATAAGCTGGTCGCCACCACGCCGGCTGCCGGCGTGCTGCATCCGCTCAACGACAAGTGCAACTTCCCGGTGAAGTGATCTAAAGGCTGGGGTGGTCTTCGGGCCACCCTATCGGTCTAACGTACGCGCACATTCGCACTCGCCCGCTTTCCTGCGGCATCCGTCACCGTGACCCGCACGAAACCTGGCCCATCCGGTTGCCAGGTCGGGCTGCTCGCCCAAATCGGGGTCGTTACCGGTAGCCCGTTCACCGACCAGCGATAGGGCGGGGACCCGCTGTCAGCCTCCAATCGCAATGGGCCGATCCCGCCATTGTCCTGCGTCAAATCCAGTTGCGCGCCGTCCGGCGGATATTGGATGCGCGGCCGAGCGGCGCGTCCCGGCATTCTCGAGGCGTCGCGTTCGGCGAAATGTCGCAGCCCGCGCGGGATCGGCGCGGCGGAAGTTGCGACTTCGGTACCTAAAGGATCCGGCTCAGTCTCGGCCGGAAGGCGATCGAAAACCGAGAATAACAGCGGCGCGGCGGTATTGCGGCCGTAAAATCCCGGCCTCGGCGTGCCGTCGGCCCGACCTGTCCATATCCCCACCGTCCAACTCGGCGTGTATCCGATCGCCCAAGCGTCGCGGAAACCATAGGACGTGCCGGTCTTGTAGGCGATCGGCCGGGCATCCCGGATCAGCCCGCGCGGCATGCGCCCATCCGGTGGCGGCGATCCCCGTAGGATGTCGGTTACCATGCGCGCGGCGCGCTGGGTCATGAGCGTACCGGCGCCCTGCGTGCCGTCTTGCAGAATATGCAGGGGGGCGCTGCGCCCATCGTGTGCCAAACCGGCATAGAGTCGCGTCAGGTCCAACAAGCTTATGCCGACCCCGCCAAGCGCCAGCGGCAACGACGGTGCGGCATCGCCGGCGGGGAAATAGAGGCGCGCACCGGCGTCTCGCAATATCGCTGTCAATCGTACTGGTCCGACCCGGTCCAGCAGCGCCGTTGCCGGCACGTTCAGCGATTGTTGCAGGGCCTCCCGAGCGGTGACTTGGCCGCGAAATCCTCGGTCGAAATTCTCGGGGGCGTAGTCGCCGATGCGCATCGGTCGGTCTTCGATCAGGCTGTCGGGTAGTAAGGCCAGATCGTCGAAGGCCAGCCCGTAGATAAACGGCTTCAACGCCGATCCGGGGGAGCGTCTTCGTCGCGCCAAATCCAACTGGCTTCGTACTCCGCCCACCCATGCGCGGATGGACAGATTGCGGTTATCGACAACGACGATGGCGAGATCGCCGCCATCCGTCATGCGCGCGGCGGCATCGGCGGCGAGGCGTTCGATCGCTGGCTGAATGCGCGAGTCCAACGCGGTGTGGATCGGATACCGGCCATCGTCGCGGAAGCGCAGGGCCACATGCGTTGCCATACGTGGGTAAGCGCGTCGATAGGCGATGGCCGGTGGCGGTGTTTCCAGATCGGCGGCGGGAATGCGTCCGGCCCGGGCCAGCCGATGCAGCACCCGCGCGGCGGCGGCATGCGCGGCGGCAGGGTGCCGGTCGGGACGCAAGGCGGCCGGGCGTTGCGGCAGTGCGACGAGAATTGCGGCCTCCCCGGGCGTCAGATGGTCCGGCTCGTGTCCGAACCATGCGAGAGACGCGGCGCGCACGCCCTCGACGTTGCCGCCGAACGGGGCGAGGGTCAGATACATCGCCAGGATGTCGTCTTTTTCGAATCGTGCTTCCAATTGAATGGCGCGGACGATGTCGTGCAGCTTGCCCAGGATCGAGCGTGGGTGCGGTTCCAACAACCGAGCGACCTGCATCGTGAGCGTGGATCCGCCGGATACGATGCGACCGTTGGGTGCGAGCTGCCATGCCGCTCGGGCGGCGGCCAACGGATCGATGCCGGGGTGGTCGAGGAAACGACGGTCCTCGGCAGCGAGCAGCATGGCGAGGTAATGCGGATCGACGGCATCCCTGCGCGTCGCGAGCCGCCACATCCCGTCCGCCGTTGTTGCGACATGCAGCACCGACCCGTCGGACGCGAGCAGGACCGGCGACAGGTAGCGCCAGCGGGTCGTATCGGGCGGGAAGGAGCGGTCGAGGGAGAAGGCGCCGTAGCCCAAGGCACAGATGGCAAGAAACCAAAGCCACCTATGGCTCTTGCGGGATGGAGGTGGGCGGAGGGGCAATCTCCTGCGTATCCGGGGGAGGCTCATCCCTGTTCGCGGAGAGTCGAGATTGTCCCGCCGTGCGTTCGAACCGCAGTCATGGCTCTGTCACCCGTATTTGACCCGAGGCGGTACGAGCCATCGCGCCCGGACGATACATATCCTCCACCACGGCTTCCGGCAGTGTGAAGACCCCCGGTGTTGTCGCGCGTACGACATAGGCAATGGTAAACTTGCCTTTACGGGCCTCGCTATCGGCGTCTTTGTCTTCGTCTGTCGCCCAATCGCGGTACCAATAGGCGTCCTCTCCCAAGTCCAGCGCCACGACCAGCCGATCGTCGCGCGCTTCGCGGGCGCGGACGCGGGTGAGCTGGCCGAGGAAGGCGGGGGCTTGGTCGGGTTTGACGATGCCCTCGATCTCCCACCCCGCCGGCAACAGATCGACCAGTGCCAGCCGATGCGCGGCTCGATCGGTGGCGGCCCCTTGCAGCACGACCGTGAACCGGCGGTTCTGCGGGACGTTAGAGGGGTCGAGTTTGGTGCCGTCCTGGGCAAAAAACTGTTTCGTGAGAGACAATCCGTTGGCCAGCGGGGGGGCCGCTTGTTTCGGTGAGCCGCGAACGATCGTGGTACGCCACAAATCCTGCCCGGTCGGGGCGATTGTGTAGCCGGCCGCGATGTCGGCGCCAGTCGGATGCAGTACGGCTTGGCCACGCGCAGATTCGATCGGTTTGCCATTCACGGTCAGGCCGACGGATTTCTCCCCGGCCCCGACTGCATGCGCGGCTACTAACAACCAGGCTTTTTCTTGCGTGGTGAGCTGGTTCGGTGTTTTGCTCATGGTTTGCAGGCGCGGGATCAGCGATCGAGCGGCGGGCAATTGCTCGCTCTCGGCGGCGACGGCGAGGATGCCGGACGCGTCGCGGATGCGGGACCAATAGCCGGTGCTTTCCCACCATTGGGCGACGAAGGGCCGCTCCACGCTGTCGATCGCGAGGCCGATAGCATTCGCGCCGCGCGATCGGTCGCCGAGCGTCGCCAGTGCGCCGCCGAATTGTGCCAGTGCCATCGGATTGGCGGCCGAGCGGTTGTCCTTTGCGGCGTCCCATGCGATCGATGTCGGGCGGATTTGCAGACCGTCGTGGATTTGCCGCAGACGCCCGAGGTCCACACGATGCACGGGCGCAAGCAGCCACGCGGCATAGGCGGCGGCATCGCCTTTGCTACCCGGTATGCCGGTATAATCATTATTATTTCGGAATAGAGACTCGGCATTGGCGTAGCCGCGTTCGATCGTGGAATCCGGCACGTCGTAGCCGGCGTCTTTCGCGTGCAGCAGGAAATCCAGCGTGTAGAGATTCAGCCAGTTGCTCGCCAATCCGTCCCCGGCACGCCATAGGCCGAATGTGCCCTCGGGGTCTTGCCGATCGACAACGCGATCGATGGCGCTTTGCACCCGCTTGCGCACGTCCGTCTTGTCGCCTGCCCCGCTGCCCAATGCGGGATCGTCGTAATAGGTCAACGGAAATGCCGTCGATGCCAATTGTTCCGTGCATCCGTAGGGATAGCGCCACAACGATTGCAGCAGCCCCGCGACATCCATGCCGGCGAGGCGAGAGTAGCCGATCTGCACCGATGCGCTGCCGGGCACGAAAGCATCCATGAGCACGGGATCGAGCTTGAACGGGTCGTTTTGCTTCTGGAGCACGATCGATTCCAGCACGATCGGGTAATGCGCCGGGCGTACGGCGATCGACCAGGACCGGACTATGGACAACGCGTTCGGCCCGGTCAGCGCGACCGTGACGGTGGCAATGCCTTCCTCGATGCCGGCGATCGGGAAGGTCGTCACGACCCGCTCGTTCTTTTTCAGATTGGCTTGCCACGGTTTTGCACCGGGCATTGTCGCGGCGCCGGAAATCGTCAGGGCGGCTGTGTAGGCGCCGGCGTCCCCGTCGAGGTTGTCGATCAGCAGGGTCATTTTCGCGGAATCGCCGGGCGCCAGGAAGCGGGGCAGCGCGAGGTCGGGCACCACAGGGTCGCGCACGATCAACGGCGCCTCGGCCTTGCCCACGCCGGAATGGCTGTAGGCGACGGCCATGATGCGCAATTCGCCCTCGAAATCCGGAAGCTCGATCGGCACCGAGGCTGTGCCATCGGCGCCGACCGTCACCGGCCCTTGAAACAGCGACACCGATCGCGTCGGTACCACCGGCAGTCCCTTGCCGCCGAATGCGTCGCCGCCGCTGCGGATTTTGCCCACGTCGCCCTGAGTGCCGTCCAGGAGATGTCCGTAATCGTCGCGAATTTCGACCGCGAGGCGGCGTTGACCGAAATAATATTTCTCCGGATCGGGAGTCTTGAAGCGGGTGAGCTGCAAGATGCCCTCGTCCACCGCCGCGAGGGTCACGTAGACCGGTTCTTTGGGGATGCCGCCGGCGATTGTCAGGGGCACTTGCACGGTTTGGCGCGGCAGCACTTTCGCCGGCATTTTCAAGCCGACTTGCAACAGATGCGCACCTGGATCGACACCGACCCATGCCAGCCCGATCGCCCGGATCGGCAAATGCCCACGCCCGCCATCCGCCGGTCGATACAGCGACGCGAGCACATAAGCGCCGCTGCCCCAATCCGTGCCGACCGGAATGTCCACCGTGGCGCCGTCGCGCGGCACGTCCAACTCGCGCGTTTCGAACACCTTGTCGCGGGCCACCATCAGGCGGACCTTGCCAGCGAAGGGCGGCACGATGCGCAGGCGGGCGGTCTCGCCCAGCTTGTAGCGTTCGCGTTCGACGGTGACCTCGACCTTGTCGGGCGTATCGGCGGCGCCGTCGGTCGCGGCCCATCCGGAACGGAACGCAAAACTGGCGAGGTTTTTTTCCGCACCCTCGACGACCAGTCGGTAATCGCCCCAGCCGAATTTGCGCACGAGCACCGCCGGGCGATCGGCGACGGCATCGAGATCGCCGGAGTCGATGGCTTTGTCGGTATCGGTCCTATGGAAATTCCAACGCCCGCCGGAAAGGAACCAATCGTAACGATGGACCTGCTCGATCAGCGTCCAGTGCAGGCGTCCGGCCAGCGTTTTGCCGTCGTTATCCACTGCGACAATCTCGAACCCGGCTTCGTCGCCTTCCCGCACCTGAGCATCTTTGAACCGAGGACGGATGCCTATCATCGATTTCCCGTCGCGAATGGGGAGGGCGACGACGTCCGACGTGACGCGGCCGCCCGGCTCCCGCAATCCGGCCGTTATGGTGGCTTTCAGCGCCACATTGGGCGGCGGCACGACGTCGAGTTTGCCAGTGGCGACAGTGTGGCCCTCGGCATTGCTGGTTTCGGCGGTCAGATCGGCTTCGATCGGTTTGAAATTTGCGCTGTCCATACCGAACCGATACCCCTGCGCAGCTTGCGGGAAGGGCGCCGGATCGACGGCGATGTTCATGTGCGCTTCGGCACCCAGACCGCCGGCCGGCGCGCCATACAGAAACCGTCCGTCGATCGCGACCGAGACGGTGTCGCCGGGTAGCAGCTTCGTTGCGTCCGTGCGGGCTGCGACCTTGATGCGTTGGGGGACGAAGTCCTGCACATCGAAGGCGGCCTCACCGATGTTTTTGTCGTCGGCATCGGTCGCGACGACGCGCCAAATACCGCGGCTAGCGGTGTCGGGCAGGTCGTAATCGATGCGGAACCCGCCGGCCGGTGCGGGCGTCGAGACGCTACGCCGGAACACCGCGCCGTTCGGCCGATGCAAGGACAGGACGATCCCACCATCGTCGATCGCCGCGCCGATGCGGTCGCGCAGCAAGGCCATCGCGTGGATATGTTCGCCAGGGCGGTAGATGCCGCGATCGGTGTAGACGAAGGCATCCAGCGGGCCCGGCACGTCGCGACCGGCCACACCGCGATCCGATAAATCGAAGGCAGCTTGAGTCGCGTCCAGAATGGCGAAATCCTGGTTCGGCCCGAATGCTACAACGGTGTTGGCGGCGGCTGCGCCGGTGCCGCGCAGCAGCCCAGGCGGCAGTACTGCATGGCCGGTCGCGTCGGTGGTCGTCTTGCCTAGAATTTGGCTATCGCGGGCCTGCAACTGCACCTCGATCCCACCCAGCGGGCCGGCGGTGCCTAGCGAGCGGGTGAAAACATGCAGCCCGTCCGCCGCCGTCACGGTGGTCAGTGCGATGTCGGTTTGCACGACGATCTGCGTCGCGAACTCGTAATTATCGCTGCGCTCCCACAGGAATTGTTTATCCTTCGCGCGCGGGTGTAGGTCCGACGCGTTAGCGGCAACGATCAGATAAACCCCGGGTTGGCGCGGTTCCGCAGCTTGCGTTAGCGGGAAGGCTGTATGTACGACCTCATTGCGAGCGCCTTTGGTCTCCATCGTGCCCGACCACACCGCGCGTGCCGACCGATCGGCCAGCTCGATCAGGCGATATTGGTAGTTCGGCGGTTCGCTGCGCAGCGTTGCGATCGCGGCCGGGGCGAGGCGGTCGCCGATGCGTAGGACTTCGATCGCGACAGCATCGACATTGACGGTATCGACCGTCACCCCGGCCGAAGCCGCGTCGCGGCTAAGGATGTAGCCTTGGCCCCCGAATCCCACCATTTTCGGTCGGTCGCCGAAATCGATTGTCGCGGTCGTGGCGGTGGGCAGCTTTTCGCCATCCCGCGCGGGGAGGCCGGCGGCGATCGCGACTTGGTATTTACGGCCGAGGGTCAGCCCGTCGATACAGAGTGCTTTGTCCTGCACCCGGTATTGCACATCGGCGGCGGGAGTCAGTTTGACCCAATCTCGGTAAAAGGCCTCCGGCCGGGGATCGAGCGCGGCGGTGAACTGCATGCAGGCCCCGGGCCGAGCATGGGAGAGGTCGGCAGTCGCGCGTACGAAGGCGAAAGGGGCTTGGGCCGGCGTTGGCGGCGCCGCGACCGGCGACACGGGGGCGGCCTCCGGCGCCGTTGCGGCCATGGCCGCGAGGACGGTCGGTGCGGGGCTTGCCATGGTTGGCTGCCGATGGATTTGGCGGCTCACCAGGAAGACGGCGAAGATTGCCAGCAGCACCGCAGGAAGGAAGCCGGCCAGACGTTTCATGATGGCGCTCGCGGCAGGAGGGACGTTGCGGGGCGATGGTAGCGCTTGAACCCGAGCGTCTCATAGGCCCGAGCGTCTTATGGGTCGGCGTCGAGAATGGTAGCCCCTCGCCCCGCCTCCGGACCCGCGCTAAACTCCGACCCATGCGCTACATATCCACACGCGGCCATGCCCCCACCCGCGATTTCGCCGATGTCCTTCTCGCCGGTCTCGCCGAGGATGGGGGGCTATTCGTTCCTGAAGCTTGGCCGCATTTCGCGCCCGCAGATTGGCGTGCCATGCGCAGTCTGCCGTACCACGCGCTTGCCGCCAGAGTCATGCAGCCCTTCGTCGGGGATTCTATCTCTTTCGAAATATTGCAAAAAATCTGTCACGAGGCCTATGCCGGATTCGGCCATCCCGCCGTCGCGCCGTTGGTTCAACTCGATACGCATTTGTTTACGCAGGAACTGTTCCACGGCCCCACCCTCGCCTTCAAAGACATGGCCATGCAGGTGCTCGGGCGCCTGTTCGACTATGTGCTGACCGAACGCGACCAGCGCGTCACCATCGTCGGCGCGACCTCCGGCGATACCGGTTCCGCCGCTATCGAGGCCTTCGCCGGCCGCGATCGGGTCGATATCGCGATCCTGCATCCGCACGAGCGCACCAGCCTTGTGCAACGTCGCCAAATGACGACGGTGCATGCCCCCAACGTCGGCAATATCGCGCTGCAAGGCACGTTCGACGATTGTCAGGACATGGTGAAGGCGATGTTCGCCGACGCACCGTTTCGTAACGAAGTGCAGCTATCGGCAGTGAATTCCATCAATTGGGCCCGCATTGCCGCGCAAATTCCCTATTATGTCGCAGCCGCGCTCGCGCTCGGTGCCCCGGACCGGGAGGTTGCGTTCAGCGTCCCCACCGGCAATTTCGGCAACATCCTCGCCGCTTGGGCCGCGCGGCGTATGGGGTTGCCGATCGCCCGTTTGGTCGTCGGGTCGAACCGTAACGATATTTTGTATCGATTCCTCGATCGGAACGATATGTCGATGGTCCCGGTGGAGCCTTCGCTTTCTCCGAGCATGGATATTCAAGTCAGCTCCAATTTCGAGCGCTTGTTGTTCGAACTGCTGGAGCGCGATCCCGTTGCCCTGACCGAGACCATGCAGGCGTTCCGCGAAACCGGGCGTATGCCGGTGCCCGATGCGATTTGGCACCGCGCGCGCGGCGTGCTGCACGGTTTTCGACTGGACGACGCGGGAACCGAGGCGGAAATTCGTCGCCTGCACGCGGAAACCGGCTATCTTGCCGATCCCCACACCATCATCGGTATCGCCGCCGCCCGAGCGCACGCGCCGGGTCAGGGAATTCCGACCGTGGCCGCAGCGACCGCCCACCCGGCGAAGTTCCCCGATGCCATGGAACGCGCGACCGGCTTGCGTCCAGCGCTGCCGCCGCGCATGGCCGATCTATTCGAGCGCGAGGAACAATTCACCGTCATGCCGAACGATCTGGCGGCGGTGCAGGCCAAGGTGCGCGCGCTGGTGGGACGCAACGCAGCCGGCTGAGGCGCTTTCCTAGACCCCCGCGATATATGTCACCAAGTCTTCGCGCCCGCTGCCGAGCGGGCGTTCGTAGAGCCCGTCTTCCCGGACGGTAAAGCCCATGCGGGGATAGAGGTCCGCCACCACGTCGTTCTTCGGCGTGGCCTTGTACTCGCCCACCAGCTTCGTCGCGCCCATCCCCTCGGCGATATCGATCAACCCCTTGAGGATGTATTGCTCGGCGGAGCGGGAGAACACGCGGCAGCTCATCAACCAACTGTCGATGCGCATGGCGTCGTCCTCCTGGAAAGCCACCAAGGTCGAGGTCAGTCCGTGATCGCCGAAGCGATCGGCCAGCCGGAAGGCTAACACCACGGCGTCGTTGCGCTCCATGAAGCCGCGCACCTGCGTTTCCGAATAGCGGCGGGTGGTGACGTTGAACTGGTTGGTTTTCAGTTCCAACTGCGCCACGCGGGCGATGTCGGCTTCGTCCGGCCGATAGAGCTTGCCCTTCATATCCAGCCCCGCGAGATAACCGCCAATGTCGGTCGCCCCTTCCTGCTCGGCCAACGCGGCGGCGCGCGCGGCATAGGCCTGGGCGCGACCGAGGTCTTCGGTCGTGTAGGCCTGCATATCGAACCAGTGACCGGCGTCGAACAGATCGATGAATGCGGCGGGGTCGGTGCCCATGTGAACCACGGCGACATCCGGCAATTCCTGGCGCACCAGTTCGCATTCGGCGGGGTTGTCGTCGCAGAAGACAAAGCTATCGATGCCGACATTCAAGGTTTGCGCGATGCGCTTCATACCGCCGGCCTTGTCGGACCAGGAGCATTCGAAGGCGGCGAAATCCTCGCGTTTGAGCACCGAGTTCGGATGGGTAAAGCCGGTCTCGGCGATTTCCGGCGCGTTCTTGGAACAGACCGCAAGGATGATGCCGCGCTCGCTCAGGCCCTTGATGTAACGCTGCCAATCCTCGAATGCTTCCCCGGCGGGGGAGGCGGCGCCGAGTTTGATGCCTTCGACACCGTCGTCGCCGATGACGCCGCCCCAGACGGTGTTATCGAGGTCGAGTACCAGCACTTTCTTGGCCTTCGCGTTGGCCGATCGCCAGGCGGATTGGAACGGCGCGAGATAGTCGGGGAGCCAGCGTTGATCGTAGTCCAGCTTGGCGGAGAAGTAGAATTTGGCCGGCGAGAAGCGCCCGGTGCCGGTTTTCGTCGCCAACGCCTCCATATCGATCCAGGTGACAAGACCGTTGCCGGCTTCCAGCAACTTGTCGTTCAGACGCCGGATTTGATTTGCCGGCGACGCCGGGGCCAGCCGCTCGGCGACCCCGCGAAAGCGTTGCTGCGGTGGCACCGCCAAATGCTGCACGATTTTGGCACCCACGCCGGTCAGCCGGCCCCAGATGCTGCGGAACAACGCGACTTTGGATTCGAGTGCGGCATCGACGTCGGCGGCGGTGCAGCCGATCGGCATGTCGGCGACTAGATCGCGCCAATGCGTGGCGATGACCGCCAACTCCGGCTTGAACGCATGCAGGGCGGAGCCGGGATCGAGCACTTCTTGGACGTACGACCCGAAGGGGGCCTGGTACACGATGGGGAAGACGCCTTCCCGCAGCACGCCGCAGGCGACTGCGCGGCGCAGATAGTCGATCGTCGTGGCGCCGAGCACCGCGATGCGCTGCGTGGGGGTGCCGACTGGCACCATCTCGGCGCCGGTTTCCTCGATGCGATCGCCAACCTGGAAAATAGTTGGGAGCGTGGGGGCCTTACCCCCGAAACCTTGCTTCAGATCGGCCAGGAAGGCGGCCGGGGCGATGGGGCGGTCGAGCATGCGGTTAGTCCCTTCCAGCTTTTCGTCGCTTTCATATAACCGATTTGGGCCTCGGCGCTATCGCGTTGTGGAAGGGCTAGGCCTCGGGGTATAGGGGAACGACGCGGCGCGGCCGCCACCAAGGAACTGCAACGACGTCATGAACCAGTTGTCCGACATCGCACCCGCAGCGGCCGTTTTGAGCGATCGCGAATTGGTGATGCACTTCGAAAGCCTCGGGGATAACTGCGAATTCGGCTTGGTGCAGCGTAGGGCAGGGGCCGAACCTTTGGGCCTGTTCCGCTTTTCGGGCACCCCGCTGCGTCACCTGCTGCGCGGCATGGCCGCTCGGTTCGAGGGTATGGCCGATCCCGATCACGTGCGCATTCGCGCCGAGAACGGCGAGTACCTCGTGAAGCTAACCAAGTACGATTACATCTATCACGCGGATGTGAAAGTCGGGGAAGAAGACCCGGAGGTGCTGCATCGCCATCACGTGCGCAATGTCCGTTTTCTGGTCGACGAGTTTGTCGCCGATTTGGAAAATCCCGAAAAAATCTTCGTGTTTCGCCAAAACGAGCCATTGAGCGCCATCGATCTGGTCGATCTCCGCGCTGCTCTGACGCGTTTCGGCCGCTCGACGTTGCTGTGGGTGACACAGGCCTGCGCGGGCCACCCGCCCGGTAGCGTCGATGTCATCGATCGCTACTTGATGGTCGGTTACGTGAAACGATTGGCGGAGCGCGACAATGTGCCCAACCTGGATGTCGAATCCTGGATGACGGTGATACGCCGCGCCTGGACGCTCTGGCCTGAACGCCATGCAACGGCCGCGTCCGAGCAGACCGTCGCGGTGCCGCCTTCCTCGCCCAGGGGGCGTGTCGATGTCGCGTTTGGGGCCGATGGCAATGCCGAGCCGAGCATGGGGTTCGGGTGGTCGAAGCCGGAGAACGGATTTCCGTGGTCGATCGAAGATCGCAGTCTGCTCACGATCGATCTGCCGCCCGAGGCCGGCGATTATTGGCAGGAAATGGATGTCATCCCCTACATGGCACCGCCATCGGTGCCGCTGCAAAGTCTGACGGTGTCGATCAACGGCACGTCGGTGCACCGGTTCGAACCGTTGACACGCGGTACTGTCGGCTGCGCCGTGCCCGGCGCCTTGGTGCACGGACGCGACACGGTCGAGATTCTGTTCGAACATCCGTGCGCCGCGAGCCCCCGCGATGTCGCGGGGGAAAACGACGAACGGCGCCTCGCGATCGCGTTCCGAACGTTATCGCTGGTCTGCGCCTAAATGGGGTAGGTGCGGGCCTGGGGTGTTACGCCACGCCGTGTGTTTGGAGTACAGCCCGGATTTTCGCGACCGATGTCGCTTCGGTCATTTGCTCGTCGGTCAGTTCGATCCCATAGGCGGTTTCGAGCTCCGTCATAAGCATGACCTGCCGCAAGCGGTCCCATTTGCGGGTGTTGGTCATATCGGACGATTCATCGACCTCGGCCGGAGGGATGCCCAGGGTTCCGGCGATTGTGGCGAGCAGGTCGTTGGCGGGCATTCGGAATCTCTCTCGATTGGCTTGGCGCGGTTATGCGTATCGCTGACGCCTTAGTCCAGATAGGGCGCCCAGCGAATATAATGTAGGATGTATTGTCGGAAGGTCCAGTCGTGCCCATGCCACCGATAGAGCGCATTCGGGTCGTACCATGTCAGATCGAGACCCTCGGCCACCAGCGGATGGATCGGCACGCACTCGAAATCCTGACCCTGATGGTGCCGCAGGAGCGTGTCGGTTTCGGCCAATGCAGTGCCGACCCGGTGACGGTCCAGGCTGCGGGTGGCGCGCAGGAGTTGCTTAAAGAGCGGTCCGGTCGCTGCGGCGGCGATATGGCCGGAGGTATGGAACAACTGGACCGAGCGGAAATTCTGCTCGACCCATTCTCCCATACGGATGTCGGCGAGGGCGTCGGTCGCTGCCCATCGTCCGGCATCGAGGCGCAGCCGACGCTTCAGGTCGGGCATTCGCTCGGTTGTCAGCTCCATGTAACGGGCGAACACGGCTTCATCGTCCAGGGTCGCCGTCGAAAGCACGGCTCCTATCGAGTCGGGCCAGGGATAACGATCGGGGTCGGCGGCGACGCGCGGGTCGTTCCCCGAGAACGGCCAGAGAAATAGGGCGCTCAGCGGCGGGAATTTTACGATTTCGCAGTCTGTCGGCAGCCTTTGATGCAGGGCTGCGCGGTTTGCAGTCGGTTGCCCGCTTTCGACTTGCTCCCACACCGCGACGACATCGCGCATGTAGTCGGTGCCGTACTGGGTTTCCCACTCGGTCGCGGTCACTTTGTGTGCCGGGATCCATTTGAAGACGATGTCGTCGGCGAAGCTGCGGAGATAATGGCCGGTGAGCATCAGCTCCTCGCCCTGGCAGTTCGCGTAAATCAGGACCGATCGTGTCATGGCCGCCATGCCGCCCAGCGGATGTAATCCAGAATATACGCCTCGAAGGTCAGGCTATTGGCGTGCCAGCGGTATTTCTGGCCCGGTCGCCACCATGCGAGTTCGAAATGTTGGGCAACATGGGGATGAATAGGCAATTCTTCCCGTCGACCGGTAAAACCTTGGGTAATGGCGTCCAACTCGGCTTTCAGAGTCTCGCGCGGTGCATAGGCATACAAAGATGGCGAATCCAACAGGCGCTCGGCGATCGCCCGCAGCAAAGCCGGGCCGGGAATCGAGGGTGCATTGAATACCCGTTCGCGCCGAAAGGCCGCTTGCAGATACGGGGCGAGCTTGATGTCGGCGCGGGAGTCCAGCCGCTTCCAGTTCATGGTATCCGCAGCGATCAACGCGTCGAGGTTGGGCATTTCCTTCGCCGCCATGCCTTCGTAGATGACATACAAAAGGTCGTCGGCCATATGGTAATTCGTTAGGCCGGCAGCGATGCGATCGCCGAAACGATACCGCGCGGGTATGTAGCGGTCCTTTTCCCGTACTGCGCGCGGATCGGCGCTCAAGAATGGCCAGAACGCCTGCGTTTCCGGGATGGCGAAGCGCCGCACGATACACTGGGCGGGCAAAGCATCCCGCAGGGCTTGTGTTGTGGTTCCTCGCCCGACGCCGGTTTGCAGCCAACAAACCTCGGCCGTGGCCAGCGCATCGGCCGGCCGCGAATGGGCGGATTCCGCTAGATCGGGATGCGTATCGACGTATTGGACCCGGAGTTTCCCGCGCAACGACGGCAATGCACCGGCAATGCGCGCGAGTTGCATGGCGTAATAATTCCCCGCGACGATGCATGTCGGCAGACCTGTGCCTGCTATGGTGGCATCGTCGGCTGCAACCGAGACGTCCTCCTGGATCAGCCCGGCCGAATGGAAGCACAGCGTCAACATGCGCGTGTCCTCGGTCGGCAGAAAGTCGGCGGGGCGCATGGCGTCGGGATGGACCAGCGTGAGCACGATATGATCCAAACCAGCGGTCAACGCGACTGGCAACGCGAATTCAATCGATGTGCGTTCGGTAATTTCGAACCGACCGAGGACGTCGGCCCCGGCAAGAAATACAAGGCGCTGCGTTTTCCGACCGGCGGGGTCGAGTAACGGGTGCAAAGTGAAGCGTACTACATAGGGCTTGTCGTTGCGTGGAAGCGGTAAGATCAGCGGAACGTGTCAACGACTTTGATACACCGGGTTCGGCAATTTAAGCTCGCTCA
>JBAXFK010000068.1:0-18091 GCA_037139955.1 Rhodospirillales bacterium | reverse complement strand
CATCTGTACCTGGCCGATGGTGTGGTAGTTCGTGGGGCTGGTGTTCACGCGGATACCGGGTAGCAGCGTCGGCACCTCCACGTTCTTGAGATTGGTTGCCTGCTTCAACAGATTCTCGCGCGAGAAGTCGTTGCCGCATTGTTTTAGCACCGGGATCATCGTCAGCACCGCACCGGCGCCGTAGACGTAGAACGCGTCGTTCAAATCCGCGCCGGGCAGATATTTGGTCATGATCTCCCGCCACAACTTGATGCCCGCATCGTCTTTCCAGCGGGAGTCCGACGGGTCTTTATAATACGTGTTGCAAACGACACCGATCGCCTTTTCCGGCCCTGCCGGTTCGATCACGGCGCCGACCGAACTAGAAACGTTCGTCAGGAGATGGAGCGGTTTCCAGTTCATGTCTGCGACTTTGCGGATGATCTGGGCGGCGAATTTCGGCGTCGCGGCGGATAACAGCACATCGACCTTCGCCTGTTGCAACGAGATTGCCTGGCTGTCGATGGTCGCGTCGGTTACTTCGTACGATGCCAATGTCACGCGCTTGCTGAAATCGTCCTTCAGCACATCGCGGAAGCCGGCCAAATAATCTTTGCCGAAATCGTCGTTCTGATAGAGGATACCGATCTTCGCGTCTGGTTTTTCTTTCAGTGCGTATTTGGCGAAAATCTGTGCCTCGACCCGATAGCTGGGCTGCCATCCGATGGTCCAGGGAAAATTCTTGGGGTCCTGAAACTTGTCTGCGCCGCTGCCGACGAACAGATGCGGCACTTTCTTCTGGTTCACGTATTTCAGGAAGCCGCTATTGGCGGCGGTGCCCAGTGTGTTGCAGAGGCAAGCGACTTCGTCTTCTTCGACGAGACGGCGAACCTGCTCGACCGATTTCGCGGGGGTGTAAGCATCGTCGTATGATAGGAATTTGACTTTGCGCCCGTTCACGCCGCCTTGGTCGTTGAACCACTGCCATGTCGCCGTATGCGCCCGTCCGATCGCGCCGTAGGCCGAGGCCGGTCCACTATACGCGGCGGTGCTGCCGATGCGGATTTCGGAGTCGGTCACGCCGTTGGTGGCAGCCCGAACGACATAGGGCATTGCTGGGACGAACGCAGCTGCGCTCAGCAAGGTGCGACGTTTCATTGGATCGGTTCCATTTTTTATTATGAGTACAGCGGCCGGCGACCTAAATCGCCGGCCGACGATAGGCACGAGTTACTTCGGTGAGAGCACCATCACCATCTGGCGGTTTTCCAGCCGTGGCATCTGCTCGATCTTGGTTTCGGCTTCCAGTTCGGCGCGAATACGTTCGAGCACGCGGATGCCGATTTCTTGGTGCGCCATTTCGCGGCCGCGGAAGCGCAGGGTCACTTTGACCTTGTCGCCCTCTTCGATGAACGACTTCATGGCGCGCATTTTCACCTGATAGTCGTTCTCGTCGATGTTCGGGCGCACCTTGATCTCTTTGATCTCGATGACCTTCTGCTTCTTCTTGGCCTCGTTTTTCTTTTTCTGAAGCTCGTACTTATATTTTCCGAAATCCAGAATCTTGCACACCGGCGGATCGGCGTTCGGGCTGATCTCAAGCAGATCGAGGCCGACGGAAAAGGCTCGCAGCATCGCGTCGCGCGCGCTCATGACCCCCTGCATCTCGCCATCCTGGTCGATCAGCCGCACCTGTACGGAGCGGATTTCTTCGTTTACGCGGGGGCCGTCCCGGGACGGGGCCGCCTGCATCGGTCCTCTGGCTATGGGTATCTCCTGTCGATGTTTCTCACGCACGCTCGGGTGACCGAGCGAACAAACCGCAATGTGGCGCGGTTACGCGCCGGGATCAAGCAATCTCGGCAGCGCCGGTCGGCTCCCGCAGGTCCGGCGGGGTTGCTTCGGCCTTCAGTCGGGCGATGGCCTGGGCCAAGGGCAGGATTTCCTGAGCCGTGGACCCGAGACGACGAAGTGCTACGGTGCCGTTCGCGGCCTCATTACGGCCGACGACGGCTAGCACCGGGACGTGAGCGAGGCTGTGCTCGCGCACTTTGGCGTTGATTTTCTGATTGGACAGGTCGGTGCGGACGTCCAAGCCTGCTTTGCGGAATTGCGCCGCGACGTCTTCGGCATAGACGTCGGCGTCGGAAACGATGGTTGCTACAACCGCTTGCACCGGGGCCAGCCAGAGCGGGAAACGGCCGGCATATTGCTCGATCAGGATGCCCAAAAAGCGCTCGAACGACCCGAGGATCGCGCGATGCAACATGATCGGGCGGTGGCGGGCACCGTCTTCGCCCACGTATTCCGCGTCGAGTCGCTGAGGCAGGTTCGGATCGAC
Source organism: Rhodospirillales bacterium (assembly GCA_037139955.1). Classification (GTDB taxonomy): domain Bacteria; phylum Pseudomonadota; class Alphaproteobacteria; order Acetobacterales; family Acetobacteraceae; genus Rhodopila. The sequence goes on along the minus strand of JBAXFK010000068.1, from coordinate 15,771 downwards.
TTGCAGGGTGCCGCACTGCCAGTCGCGGCCAATGGCGTCGCGCAGAACGAATTCCAGCTTCGGGCCGTAGAATGCGCCTTCCCCGGGATTGAGTTCGAAAGCCACGCCGGCGATCGCGCAGGCTTCGCGCAGAGCGCCTTCCGCTTTGTCCCATTCGGCGTCGCTACCGATACGGGCTTCCGGCCGGTCGGAGAATTTGATGCGGAACTCGGGGAAGCCGAGGTCGCGATAAATCGAGGACAGCAACGCGATGAAACGAGCGGTTTCCGACGCGATCTGGTCTTCGGTGCAGAAGATATGCGCGTCGTCCTGGGTGAATTGACGCACCCGCATGATGCCGTGCAACGCGCCGGAGGGTTCGTAGCGGTGGCAGCAGCCGAATTCGGCCATACGCAGCGGGAGTTCGCGGTACGACCGCATGCCCTGGCGGAAGATTTGGATGTGGCAGGGGCAGTTCATCGGCTTCAGCGCGAGGGATTTTTGCTCGTCCTCCACCTGCGCCACGAACATGTTCTGGCGGTAGTTTTCCCAATGGCCGGATTTTTCCCATAAGGAGCGATCCACCAATTGCGGGGTTTTCACTTCCTGATAGCCGTTAACATCCAAGCGACGGCGCATATAGGCTTCGACCGTGCGGTAGAGTTTCCAGCCCTTCGGGTGCCAAAACACCGATCCGACAGCTTCTTCCTGAATGTGGAACAGGCCCATATCCTTGCCGATGCGGCGGTGGTCGCGGCGTTCCGCTTCCTCCAACTGGTGCAAATAGGCGTCGAGTTCCTTTTGATCGCGCCACGCGGTGCCATAGATGCGGCTCAGCATCGCGTTGCGGTGATCGCCGCGCCAATAAGCGCCGGCCACTTTCATCAGCTTGAACGCCATGCCGACATCGGCGGTGGAGCGCAGATGCGGGCCTCGGCAGAGATCGACCCATTCGCCTTGAGTATACAGGCTTATAGTCTGGTCGCGCGGCAGGTCTTGGATGAGCTGGGCTTTGTATTTCTCGCCCTTGGCCTCGAAAAAGGCGATGGCGTCTTCCCGGCTCATTTCCTGGCGCACGAATTTGGCACCTCGGGCGACGATTTCCTTCATCTTGGCTTCGATGGCGGGGAAATCCTCGGGCGTGAATGGGTCGTTACGAGCGAAATCGTAGTAGAAGCCGTTCTCGATAGACGGGCCGATGGTCACCTGGGTGCCGGGGAACAGTTCCTGCACTGCCTCGGCCAGCACATGCGCGGCGTCGTGGCGGATCATCTCTAGTGCGTCTTCGTCGCGGCGGGTGACGAACGCGACGTTGGCATCGGCCTCGATGACGGTGGACATGTCCACTAGCTTGCCGTCGCGCTTCATGACCAAAGCGGCGCGGGCGAGGCCGGGGCCGATCGCTTCCGCTACCGTCGTGCCCGTCACCGGCCCATCGAACTGGCGTACGGAGCCGTCGGGCAGGGTAATGGCGGGCATGGGCAGTCCTTCGGTTGTTGGGCCGTCCATATGGCGGTGGACGGCGGGGGAGGCAAGGTTTAGGCGCGATCGCTATACGGCGGCATCCCGTTGTTGCATCCATAAGGCGTGGGCGAGCCGGCAAAGCGCCAAGAACGAGGGGGCTGCGTTGCCCAGCGGTCGGTCGTCCGGCGAATATCCGAAATGGTCGATATAGCCGACCATCAATCCGGGTTGGCGAATTTCCACCGATGGGAAAGGGTGGGAAGCGTCGGCGAACCGAATATAGAGCAGCCAATTCGATCCGAAGCTTTGCATCGCGGCACGCAACCGGCCCAATTCGTCGTCCGTCAGATCGCGCCATATGTTGCGGTAGACGAATATTTTTTCGCCGGCCGCCAAATCCTCGATCAACTCCTCCCGCAGAAACCGCAGACGCCGACAAGCTTGTACGAACATCTTGTCGTATTCGATCTCGTCCTCGAACACGAAGCCCCGCATCACCATCCAATAGCGGCGGTCCTTCGTCCAGTATTCGTTGCGCCCGTTCGACGGTATCAGTTCCAGCACGGTGTGTTCCGGCTCCCCGATTCCGTCCAACTGGCATTCCAGCGCACGGATCAGGCCGTCGCAGGTGTCGCCGAGGTCCGACCAGCGGAGCAGCCCGAGCGGTTCGGCGCCATAATTGCGCTGTGCCAGGCCGAACTCGCAGCCATGCCCGCTGCCGCCTAAGCTTTCGAACTGCATCATCAAGGTGCGGTCGGGCAAGGTATCCGTGGCTTGGGGTGCGGGCGCGGGTGTCGCAGCGGGGTTTTCGGCGCCCGGTTCGGTTTCGGTCAGCCGCAAGTTGGCTTCGAAGATGCGGACCTGGAAGTCGCGGCGATGCGGAAAGCGTTGGGCGCCTAGTTCCCACCGTCGTATGGCTTCTTGCCAATCGTTGCGACGCGCGGCGACGGCGCCGTATTGGATGTGGGCGCCGGGTTCGCCGGGGTGCCGCGACATCGTGTCCCGCAACGATTGCTCTGCCTCGTCCAGCTTTTCGGCACGCAGTAAGGTTTCGCCCAGTCGAACTGCGACATCGGCGCGTCCCGGGTCGCGCGACACCAGCACGCGCAGTCGTTCGATCGCATCCGGCCAATTCCCGAGGACCACCGCGATCGAAGCACATTCGGTCATCAATTCGATGTTGTCGGGAAACCGGGCGGCGAGGGTTTCGCTCAGCGCCGCAGCATCGTCGAGATAGTTCGCGTCGCGACGCAGTTGTAAGGCGATCCGTGCGACGAAGGCATTGTTGGGAAACCGGGCCAGGATCGCGTCGACACGGCGCACCGCTTCCTCGGGGTTTTTAGGGCGGGCGAAGGGGTGGATCGGCATATGTGCGTGCAGCAGAGGCACGGTGGGATCGTCGGGAAAGCGCGCGATGGCGTCGACGATCGTAGCCTCGGCTTCTTCCAGTCGCCCGCGGTTCAATGCGGCCTGGGCCCCTCCGACGAAGCCGACGACCCGGTCCGGGAAGCGTTCGCGCAAAGCGGCATAGCAGGGAACGGCGATGTCCCAAGCATTGCGCTGCATCGCGCTCGACGCGCGATCGGCCAGCGGCTCCCAGGCGTCGGGAAAGCGCGCGATGGCTTCGGTCAGTGCCGCATCCGCGGCCTCGGCATCGTTATTTTTGCGCAACGCGGCCACAACGGCCAGATGGCAATCCATGCGGTCCGGAAAGCGTGCCAGCGCGTCCCGCCATCGTTGCAGGGACGCGCCGCTGTCCCCGGCCGTGTCGGCCAACCGAGCATACGCCAAGCTTGGTTCGGCTCGGTCGGGAAAGCGGGCTATGGCCTCCAGCAGCCGCGCCTCGGCATCGTCGGTGCGCTCGACCGAGCGGAGCGCGTCGGCCAACATTAAATAGGCCATTTCGCTGTCCGGCATGCGCGTGAGGGCTAGTTCCCAACGCCGCACGGCTTCCGGCATGTCGCCCCGGCGGTGAGCGACGATCGCCCGTTCGGTCGTCAGGCCACGATCGTCGGGATGCTGTTCCCACGCGGCCGCCAGTACGGCTTCGGCCGCGTCCAGGCGCCCGCGGTCCCGCAGCGCTATCGCATGGCCCAGATATCCGGCGGGTTGTTCGGGAAAGCGGCGAACGATTTCGCTCCAAAGTGCGACGGCGTCTTCGCTGTCGCGGCGGCGATCGGCGAGCCGCGCAGCTTCGAACCATAGGCCCTGTGCGTCGGGCAGGCGCAGCAACCCTTCGGCGATGACGGTGTCGGCGTTGCCGGCATCGCCCGCCTGGAGCCATGCATTGGCACCGGCGGCGTATGCTTCGGGGAGCATCGGAAAGCGTTGGCGCACCGCTGCCCAGCGCATTGCCGCCTCGGGCCATTGGCCCTGGGCTTCGGTCAATCTGGCGTGCTCGGTAAACATCCGGGGTTCGTCGGGTAGGCGCGCCTGCCCGGCTTCCAGCAGAGAGGCCGCTTCGGGCAGGCGATCGGCTTGGCGCAGACTATGGCCGCCCGAGACATAGCCGATCCAATGGTCGGGGAGCACCGAACGGACGTGCAGCCATCGCGCTGCTGCCTCATGCCAGTCGCCCAAGGCTTCGGCGACCCGCGCCCGTTCGAACAGGAGTTCCTGTTCGTCGCCGCAGCGCTGCAATCCCTGGGCGACCAGTGCGGCCGCGTCCTCGGGGCGCCGGCATTGGCGCAGGGCCGCCACGCCCGCTGCGTAACCGAGCCAGAAATCCGGAAACGCGTCTCGCAAGGCGGCCCAGCGAACGACGGCGCCCGCCCAGTCGCCGAGGCGATTGGCATTATGAGCGTATGCGACCAGGAGACCGCGGTCTCGTGGCAACGCTCGAATGCCGTCGGCGAGGACGGCACCGGCCGCAGCGTGCATGCCCAGCGCTTCGAGTGCCCTCGCACCTTCGTTGTAGCCAGCGGCTTCGTCTGGGAAGTTCTCGCGCACTAGCGCCCAGAGATCGCATGCATTGTCCCATGCGCCGGCCGTCGCAGCGTCCCGCGCACGGGCGATGGCTTCTGCGGCTGGCATGCCCGTATTCGGCACGGGCAAGGCGTGCGGCATGCGCAATTCTCCTGTCTAGTTTTGGATATCGCCATGGTGGCGACCCCGCCAGCGTACCATGCCGGTCGGGCACGGGCTAGCCGATCGTCCACGACCTAGGGTGCTTTGCTCAGCACCGCCTCGTATACATCCAGCGTCGCTTCTTGCATCGCGCGCACTGTTGGGACCGAGGCCCGGGCGCGCGCGCCCAGCGCCTGTCGTTCCTCGGTTCCCATTGCCAGCGCGATGTCCAGTGCAGCCGCAAGGGCTTGCGGGTCGTTCGGCGCGACGCGCCAGCCGGTGACGCCTTGCTGCACCGTTTCGACCGGGCCGCCGAGGTCGGAGGCGATTACCGGACGGGCCATCGCCTGGGCCTCGATCACCACGCGGCCGAACGCTTCGGGGCGGGTGGATGCATGCACGACCGCATCGGACAACATCATCGCGGCCGGCATGTCCTCGCAATGTCCGACCAGGCGCACGCGGTCGGCGATGCCCAGATTGGCAGCTTCTTTCATCAAACGGGCGGAGTAGGCCGAACGGCCTTGGTCCGATCCGACTAGCACGCAGCACACATCCTTGCGGGTCAGGCGGGCTACGGCCTCCAACAGCACCGATTGCCCTTTCCACGACGTGAGCCGCCCGGGCAGCGTGACGGTCGGCGCGCCGTCGGGCAGGCGCCAACGTCGAGCCAATCGGACGAGCCGGTCGGTGACGACGGCGGCGGGATCGAAAATAGCGGGATCGACGCCGCGGGGGATGACCCGGATGCGGTCCTCCGGCAGGCCGTGCTGCGCGCGGATCGTATCGGCGATGAAGCGGCTGGCGGCGATCACGATCTCCCCGCGCGCCATCACCGCGTTGTACTGGCGTTTCAGGGGGAAATTCTCGGCGTAGGTGCCGTGGTAAGTGGTGACGAAATGGATGCCGGTGCGCTGGCAAGCGATCCACGCGCTCCAGGCCGGGGCTCGGGATCGGGCGTGAACCAGCACTATTTTTTCGGTGCGGATCAACGCTTCCAGCCGGGCGGCGTTGCGCCAGATGGCGACAGGGTTCTTGGTGTTCAGGGGTAGGGTGAAATGCCGCGCGCCCGCGCGCTCTAGCGTCGCGACCAGCGGGCCGCCGGCACTGGCGACCGAAGCGACACCGTCGGCCTCGACGATCGCCTGGGCGATTTCGATCGTGCCGCGCTCCACTCCGCCGGTTACCAGGGAGGGCAGGACTTGCAAGATAACGGGGGACTCGGGCGTTACGGGCATTCGGCTATGCTACCATGCCGCTCGAACACGGAGAAAAGGGGCGGAACATCATGACGGCGGGGCGGCTGGATCGGGGCGACGGGACGGAACTTGCGTGGATGAAGCAGGATGGGACAAGCCCCACCATCGTCTTCCTGCCAGGGTTTCGCAGCAACATGACCGGCGACAAGGCAACCGGCCTTGCGGCCTTCGCCGCTGCTCGGGGCAACGCTATGCTGCGCTTCGACTATTCCGGTCACGGGGCGAGCGGGGGCGATTTTCTCGACGGAACCATCGGTGTTTGGGCGGCGGATGCGCTGGCGGCGATCGATCGGCTGACGACGGGCGATCTTTTGCTCGTCGGGTCGTCTATGGGCGGCTGGATCGCGCTGCTGACTGCGATGGCGCGTCCGGAGCGGGTGAAGGCGCTGGTCGGCATCGCCGCCGCCCCGGATTTCACCGAACGCCTCATGTGGGATTCGATGGCGCCCCCGGAACGGGCGCGGTTGGTGCGGGACGGGGTGCTGTATATTCCCAGCCAGTACGGCGATCCCACGCCGATTGCCCTCCGCTTGATCGAGGATGGGCGTAACTGGCTGGTCCTGGATGCGCCGATCGCCTTTGCCGGTTCGTTGCGGCTGCTGCATGGTCAGGCAGATCCAGATGTACCGTGGGAGCTGGCATTGCGGATTGCCGAGCGGGCGATGACCGAGGATGTGGAAATAACGCTGGTGAAGGACGGCGATCACCGGCTGTCGCGGCCGAGCGACTTGGCTTTGTTATATCGTACGATCGGCGCGCTCCTGGATCAGGATCGCGCGTAGGCCCTCCAGATAGCTTGGGTAGAGCCAATCTTGCCCCAAAGCGGCTTTGGTCTTGGCGCAGGCGACCTTGCGATTTTCTGCCCAGAAGCTGCGCGCCATGGGGGACATCGACGGCAGAGCGTCGGCGAAGGCGATAGGCGGAGGCGGTTCGATGCCTAATAGCGCGGCGGCCTCGGCGACGACGGCGGCGCTCTCGCTGGGCTCGTCGTCGGTCAGGTTCAGCACACGCCGGCCGGGCGGACGTTCTTGGCGCATCGCCGCGACGACCGCGCGGGCGATATCGTCGCGGTGGATGCGCCCGAAGCAATGTCCAGGCTTGACCATCCGCCGGGCTCGGCCGGTGCGCAAATCGTCGAAGGCGGAGCGTCCGGGGCCGTAAATGCCGGCGAGCCGAAAGATGTCGACGGCGATAGGGAAGGCGGACCAATTGTTCTCGGCCTCGACCCGCCGAAGGCCTCGGGCCTGAGTGGGCGCGGGCGGCGTGTCCTCATCCACCCAGCCACCGTCGCGGTTGCCGTAGACGACGGTGCTGGATAGGTAGCCAATCCATTTGAGCTTGGGTGCGGTGCCGATCGCGGCGGCGTAGCGGGCCAGTACCGGATCGCCGCCTTCGTCTGGGGCGGCGGTGGTCAGGATGTGGGTCGCGGCGGCGATTTCCATGTCGGCCGCGTCGAAAGGGATGGTGCCGGGGGCGCCCGAGCGCGAGGTCGCCACGACATCGAAGGGGGCGGCAGCCCCTGCGGCCTCGGCGATGGCCGAGCCGCAATAGCCCAGCCCGAAGATCAGCAACCGGCTCATGCATCTCCCCAACGGCGCATGACGACGCGTCCGAACGCCGCCAATCCGTAATTTATTGCGATCCCAGCGACCGCTAGCAGAACTAAAGCGGCGAACATGCGGGGCATTTCGAGGCGGTAACTGGCCTCCAGCATGCGATATGCCAAGCCCGAGGCAAAGCCGCCGGAACCGGCCACTAACTCTGCCACGACCGCACCCACCAGCGCCAACCCGCCGGAGATGCGTAGGCCGGACAGGAAATACGGTAATGCGGCGGGCACGCGCAGCAGCAGCAACGTTTTCCACCGTCCGGCGCCGTATAAATGAAAGAGATCGCTCAGTTCGGGGGGCGGCGACGCCAGACCGGTGGCGGTGTTCGCGAATAGCGGGAAGAAGGCAACGATGGTCGCGCAAACCACCAGCGAGGCGAATGGGTTCCCAACCCATACGATAATCAGCGGCGCGATCGCCGGTAGCGGGGTGACCTGCAACGCCACCGCCCAGGGTTGGATCGCCGCTTGCGCCCAACGGCTGGACGCCATCGCCACGGCCATGGATGCTCCAAGAATTGCTGCCACCAGTAGCGCAACGAAAGTCACAGTCAGGGTCGAGGCCAGCGATAGCAGCAACCCCTCGGGATCGGCGGCGAGGGCACCCAACACGGCGCCGGGGGAGGGCACGATGTAAACCGGCACTGCGAAGGCGCGGAGCGCGATGTCCCATCCGAACAAAGCGAGCAGGCCGAAGAAGATCGGGGCGATGCGGAGGCTCATGCGAGCGCGGCCTCCATCGCGTGGGTAATTTCGGCGACGAAGCCGGCATAGGTTGGTTGCAGGCGTGTGTCGGCGTTTTCGAGGAGCGGCGAAGCCAGCTCTTGTGCGATGCGGCCGGGTCGCGGGGTCATCAGCACGACGCGGCGGGCGAGAAATGCTGCCTCGTAAATGGAGTGCGTGACGAATACCACGGTGCAGCCGAGGTCCCGCCACAGCGTTAGCAAATCGGCCTGCAATCGGTGACGAGTGAATTCGTCGAGTGCGGCAAACGGTTCGTCCATGAGCAAGAGGCGCGGCTTGGTGACCAAAGCGCGGGCGATCGACACACGCATTCGCATGCCGCCGGAAAGCTGTCGGGGCCGGGCGTCCTCGAACCCGGTCAATCCGACGCGGGCCAATACGGCGGCGATCTCCGGCTGTGCCCGGTCGCGGGAGATGCCACGCAGGCGTAGCGGCAGAAAAACATTTTCTTCGGTCGTGGCCCAGGGGAGGAGGGTGGCGTCCTGGAACACGTAACCGATGTCGCCGGGCACGGGCCGCTGCCCGGCATCCCAGATGAGCGTGCCGGCATCGGGCCAGTCTAGCCCCGCGATCAGGCGCAACAGCGTCGATTTCCCGCACCCGGAGGGACCGAGTAGGGCGACGAAATCTCCGGCCGACAGGCGGAGGGAGGCGTCGCGCAGGGCCTCGGTGCCGGTGGGGAAGCGACGGTGGATGCCGGACAGGGTTAACATGGCGGACAGCAACCAACCTCATCGGGACTGGGTTCCACCCGACCGGTTCGCGAAGTCCTGCCAAAATAGCATTGTAGCATCGTCAGCATTCTCGACGCAGAATGCCACCGATACGGTGGGGAAGAAAATGCTCAACTTCGGATTATCGGGCCGTCGCGCCATCGTCACCGGCCATCGTGGCGGCATCGGTGCCGCCATCGCCCGTGTGCTGACGCGCGATGGTGTCGAAGTCATCGGTCTCGATCTGCCGGATTTCGATCTGTCCGACACCGCCATTCTGGAACCTAGGCTGAAAAGCCTGATCGCCGATAAAGGTCCGATCGACATCCTGGTGAACAACGCAGGTATCACCGTTCTCGGGTCGGTGGTCGAAACGCCGCTGGCGGAGGTCGAGCGGGTGTTTCGGGTCAATTTCCTGGCGGCGTACGCGACGATGGCTGCGGTCATTCCGGGGATGGTCGTCAAAGGGAAAGGGGCGATCGTCAACATTGCCTCCGACCAGGCGTTGATCGGCAAGCAGGTCAGCGCAGCCTATGGTGCGTCCAAAGGGGCCATCGCCCAGTTGTCGCGTTCGGCGGCGCTCGACTGGGCCAAGCATGGCATTCGGGTCAATTGCATCGCGCCGGGCAGCACAGACACAGCGATGCTCCAGACGGTGATCGGCAACCTCGCGCAGCAATACCCCGAGCGGTTTCCGGTGTCTTCGGCGGATTTTTATACAGCGGGTGTGCCGATGGGGCGCTTCGCCGACCCCGAGGAAATCGCCAACGCCGTGGCTTTTCTCGCGTCCGACGCTGCGTCGTTTATCACCGGGATCGTCATGCCGGTCGATGGCGGCGGGACGGCGCAATGAAAACGGCACTGGTCACCGGGGGCACGCGAGGCATCGGGCACGCCATCGCGTCACGGCTGCGGGCCGAGGGCTACCGAACCATTGTCGTCGCTCGCCATGCGCCGGCCGAACCGGATGCCGATTTCGTGGCGTGCGATGTGACCTCGGCGGAGGCGGTGAAAGCGCTGTTCGCGACGATCGGGCGGCTCGATGTGCTGATCAACAATGCCGGGACAGCGGGGGCGAATGCGCTCGACGGGGATGACGCGCTTTGGCATGCGATTGTCGGGTCCAACCTGCATGGCACGTATTATTGCTGCAAGGCGGCGTTGCCCGTGTTGCCCGACGGGATGGGGCGAATCGTGAATATGGCGTCTGTTTTGGGGCTGCGCGGCGTGCCGGATCAGACCGCATACTGCGCCGCTAAGCACGCGGTGGTCGGGTTCACGCGGTCGCTGGCGTTGGCTTTGGCGCCGCGCGGGATCACGGTCAACGCCATCTGCCCCGGCTGGGTCGACACGCCCATGGCGCACCGGCGCTTCGGGGAACTCGGCATCACGCCCGAGCAGGCGGCGGCGGGTGTCCCCAGCGGTCGGATCGCGACGGTGGACGAAATCGCCGACGCCGTGGTCTGGCTGCTGCGTCCGGAATCGCGCGGAATCACCGGTCATGCGCTTCCCATCGAGGGGGGTGGGTTGGCGCTGCCATGAGCAGCGCTCCACCCCGGGTCAAATCCAGCTTGACCGTTGGCATCGCCTTGCGCATGGGCGACATGAACGGGAAGCCGGGTATGGTGCTGCGCAAGGGCGATGCCGACGCGGGTGGTATACTCGTGGCGTTGCATGGGCGCGCTGGCATAACCGTGCTTTCCCGCGTGACCGACCGGGACGGCGGCCAAACCTGGATACGTGCGACCGGTGCCGCCCCCGTCGACCAAGAATCCGCCGATATTTTCATCGCTCGGCAAATTCAGTTCGACCCCGATCTATGGGTGCTGGAATTCGAAGCTCCGGACATGGTGCCGCCGTTCGAGGCGAAAATTGTAAGATAGGCGTTTTTGTTCTGTTCTTTCGAATGCGCGCGTGAGATCGTCCTCGCGGTTCACGCAACGATAGGAGAGCGTCTATGTCTGCGATCGAAGGCCGCTGTGCATGCGGCAAAGTCAGTTACAAATCCTCGGCGGCCGAACCGGCGTTTACAGGCATCTGCCATTGCAAGACCTGCCAGCGCGCGACTGGTAGCGCGTTCAGCGTCGTACTGGCCGTTCCCGACGCGACGCTGTCAATCGATGGTCCGATGAAAACATTCACCAGCCAGGGCGATAGCGGCAAGTCGATTAGCCGGGAGTTCTGCCCGGAATGCGGATCGACGATCGCCGATCGCGCCGAAATGATGCCCGGCATGACGATGTTGAATGTCGGCACATTGGACGACACGAGTTGGGTGAAGCCGGGCATGCAAATTTACTGCGAAGCGGCACAGCCCTGGGTGTCGCTCGGCGGCGAGATGCAGAAATTCCCGAAAATGCCCGGCTGAATGCCGGACTGGACGATACGCCCCGGTCGCGACACGGACGCGGCGGGGTTTATAGCGCTGATCGGTGCTTGCTGGTCGCTCTATCCCGGTTGCGTGTTGGACGTGGATGGGGAGGAGCCGCATCTACGCGCCCTCGCGTCCTATTATGCGGACCGAGCTGGCGCGCTGTGGGCGGCGGAATGCGACAGCGCCATTGCCGGTATGGTCGCGACGCGACCGTTGGGCGACGGCGTTTGGGAGATTTGCAAGGTCTATGTCTCCCCGGCACTGCATGGCAGCGGGTTGGGGCACCTGTTGCTCGATGCGGCCGAGGCGCATGCAATGGTTGCCGGAGCCTCCCGTCTGGTCCTGTGGTCCGACACGCGTTTCGATCGAGCGCATCGGTTTTACGAGAAGCGGTCCTATGTCCGATCCGGGCCGATTCGGGTGCTGCACGATCTCTCCAATTCCTTGGAATTCGCTTATGCCAAGCCGGTAGACGGGATCGAGGTGCTGGATGTGGCCGCCGCCACCGCCGCGATTCCGCGCTTGTCGTCGATCTTGATCGCCTGTGTAGCGGGGGGCGCGGGTGTGTCGTTCCTGCATCCCCTCGCGCCGGACACCGCGCGGAAATTCTGGCAAGGCATCGTCGCCAAGATTGCTGCCCGCACCCATTTGCTTCTAGCGGCCTGGAGCGGCGGCGTGCTGGCGGGCACCGTCACGTTGGCGATGGACATGCCGGAGAACCAACCGCATCGCGCCGAGGTCGCTAAGCTGCTGGTCGATCCGGCGATCCGGCGAAAGGGGCTGGCTCGGGCGCTGATGATCCGGCTGGAGCAGGAAGCCGAGCGGGCGGGAAGGCCGATGCTCATGTTGGATACGCAGGCGGGCGGGGCGGCGGAATCGCTTTATCGGTCCATGGGATGGACCGCGCTGGGGGTCATGCCCGGCCACGCCTTGCTGATCGACGGGACGCTCGGCGATACCGCGTTCTTCTGGAAACGCCTAAGTTGATGGCTCGGCCTCGATCCGGTTCCAAAGCGCGCTAATCATGTCTTTCATTTGCAGGGATTCCGACCAACGATCGTATAGCTCCAGCCCATCCGGTCCTGTGATCGCATAGGGTGGCGGGCCGAGTTCGCATAGGAAGGTGAGCGCCGCGTCGGGACCGGCCCGGCGGCGCCACGAACGGATCGCGTATTCCCACCAGCCCATGAATAGATCGACCCATCCCTGGTGCTGGGGGAAATTCAGCGAGATTTGGATTTGCTCTCGGGTCGCGACACGGCCGTGCAGGCCCCAGCAATTGTCGAGGATGCGGTGCATGAGGGCGTGGTTTGCCGTCCCGACCGGCCAAGCAAATTCGCGGCCGAGCAGATAGTGGGAGATGTCGCCGGTAAGGCGGAGGTCGGGGAAGCAGTCGAGCAGATGCAGGGTGAAGAACAGGTCGGTAGTCATGCGATCGCGATGGGTTTCGATGTGAACCGGCACCCCGGTGCGATCCGCCAGTTTGCGCCACCCCTCGATGAAGGGAATGCATTCTTCCAGTCGGTAGGGGCGCACGTCGGGTTGCAGGTTGACGTGGTCGGCACCGAGTTCTTGAACCAGCGCCAAGACCGGTTCCAGGTCGGAGACCGTCTGCGGGTAGCACTGTGCCTGCCAACTCATGCCGTTGGCGCGCAGGAAGCCCGTAACCGTGCGTGCGAAGCCTGCATCGACGAAGCGGACGCCGCAGCCGTCGAAACCGGCGTCGCGAATCATCTCCAACTGGCGCTGGATGGGATATTCGGGATCATCGGGCAGCCGACGCTCCATCGCCCAAAGCGATTGATAAACCAATAGTTTCTGCGCCATGCTGGCCCCGATCTTCGCGTGAAGCGAAATCCTCGCTTGACGTAGTCGCAGTTGCAACCCGAGGCTCCCGCTAAACGGAGGAGCATCGATGATTGCACCGGCCTATATCCGCGTCATGGCGGAGTACAACAGCGAGATGAATCGGCGCTTCTACGCTGCCGCCGCGCAACTGACCGATGCGCAACGTCGCGAAGATCGCGGGCTGTTTTGGCATTCGCTGCACGGGACGTTGTGCCATTTGCTGTGGGGCGATCGGCAGTGGATGTCGCGGCTGGACGGTTGGCCGGCGAACACGATTCCCAACCCGCAAAGCCCGACGTTGATTCACGATTTCGCCGAATTGCGGGACGCGCGCGTCGAGGCCGATGCTAGGTTGGAATCCTTTGCCGCGCGTATCGACGAGGCGTGGTTGGCCGAAGATCTGATATGGTGGAGCGGCGCGGCGAAGAAGGAAATGCGGAAGGAAAAGCGCGGGTTGATGGTGCATTTCTTTAATCACCAAACCCATCATCGCGGTCAGGTGCATGCCGCGTTGACGATGTGCGGCGTCGACCCCGGCGATACCGACCTATTTCTGGTCGTGCCGGGGCTGTAGCGGGCACCATTTCGCCACGAACGCCGCTGCGGCTTCCACCGCGCCATAGGGACCGAGGTCTTCGTGCCCCGCGCCGTCGGCTACCCAAAGCTCCGTGGGGGCGGTGGCCGCTTGCATCAGTTTGCGACCCATGGACGGCGGCACCAACCGGTCGGCGGAGCCTTGCATAACGAAGATCGGCGCTTGGATTGCAGCGACGCGGGACAGCGAGTCGAATTTGTCCTTCAGGAGCGGGCGTACGGGCACGTAGGGGTACTGGCCCTGTGCCGCATCTACGATGCTCGTGTAGGGCGCGTCCAGCAGCACCGCCGCCACTTTGTTCTCCGCCGCCAACCGAATTGCGAGGCCGGTGCCGAGCGATTCGCCCCATAGTAGGGTTCGTTCCGGGGGGACGGCGCGGCGGACAAGTTCGGCAAGGCCGGCCCGGGCGTCGAGTGTCAGTCCGTCTTCGGTGGGCGAACCCGCATTGCCGCCGTAGCCGCGATACTCCAGCAACAGAACGCCCCATCCGACGCCCTGCATGCGGCGCAGGCGGTTGGCGCGGTGGCCGATATTGCCGGCGTTGCCGTGCAGCAACAGGACGGTAAAGCCGTCGGGATCGGCGGGCGACACATACCAAGCGGCAAGCGCAAGCCCGTCCTCGGTGGGCAGGCGCAGGACCGCGACCTCGTCTAGGCCGGCGCGCATCGGGTCGGGCGGGGTCGTGTCGGGAACGAACAAGAGCCGACGTTGTAAGGTGTATAGGCCGGTCAGAACCAAGAAATACGCCGCCAGCACAGCGCCAACACCGAACAGAAGGATCCGCATATCAGCCGCGTGTCGGTGCGAGAGGCATGGATTACTCCGGTTCGGCGATGCGTTCGTAAGTCGCTACGTTTACCCCGCTGGCGATTTCCCGCCAGCCCGCCTCGGCAAAGGCCGCCTGCATGGCTGGGATCGCGGCCTGCGCGCCGCCGTCTTGGGCGAGTAATACGAGGGTGGCCCGACGGTAGCCCCACATACGACGGCGGATGTCCGCAGGCGCGTCGCTGGGGCCGACGATCAGCAAAGAGAGGGTCGGAGGAGCCTCCATCGCGAAGGCGCCGACAATGCCGACACCGTCATTGCCTCGGGGGATCAGCACGATTTCGCCGTTTGCTGTCACAGCGGCAGCGGCGGCGGCGCGCGCGGGCTGCATAGTCTCGGGGCGGATAATCATGCCGGCGAGCGACGCCGCCTGCACGGCGAAGACAACGACCAGGACCCCCAAACGCGGCCGCGAACCGGCGACCAGTAACGCGACGAAGGGCGTGGCGAAGGACAGATATCGCAATTCGATCGGCGTATTGTCGAAGACGAACCCTAGCGCCAGTAGCCCCAACGGCGGGGCCAAAGCGGCCGCCGCGATCGACGGGCTTCCGCGCCAGCGGCACAAGACCGAAACGGCCAGTGCCACGAGACCGATGCTCAGAATTGTCGCCACGACGTTCTGCGTGTTCGCCGGCATATATAAGGGTAGACCCCCAATCAGGTTGGCGGCGCTGTAACGGGCGATCCGGAGCAGTGCGGTTATGAGTTCGAACGGCGGGAATTGGCCGGCACGGCTGCCGCGCTGGTGCAGGAAGAACCATGCGGCGAGCAGGTAGGGCGGAAGGAAGCCGATGGAAATGCATAATGCGGGTGTCCGTGCCGACCAGGGGGCGCGAAGACCGGTCCTGGCCAGGATGCCAAACATCGCTGCCGTCCCCGCCACGAACACGGCCAAATAATTTGCCAGCACCGCGCACCCCAACAGCAAACCGGCCAGCACCCAACGCCGCCCCAGCACGCCGACGAAGCCCCACAATGTCAGCGCCTGTGCCAACGCGAAGCCGCGTGCCAAGCTTCCGGTGTAGGCGAACCCGTAGCAGCCAAGCGTCAGTAATATCGCCAGTGCCGGCGGGATCGTGCAGCGGGCGTTGCGGGCGTTGCGGGCGGAAGTTCCGGGTCTGACGCTCGTCACCGACGTGTGTCTCTGCGAGTACACGAGTCACGGCCACTGCGGCGTCCTGCACGACGGAGAGGTCGACAACGACGAGACGCTCGAGCTCCTGGCGCGCACCGCCGTCAGCCACGTGGAGGCCGGCGCCGGCGTCGTCGCACCGAGCGACATGATGGACGGG
>JBAXFK010000067.1:0-18551 GCA_037139955.1 Rhodospirillales bacterium | reverse complement strand
CCGCGATGGCGCTGCCTTCGTAGGACAACAACGGGCCGGTGCCGCTGCTGCCGGCGAGCTTATATTTAGTGCCAATCTGCTCTAGAGTGATCGCACCATCCGTTTGAATCGCGATGGCCGTCACGACGACAGATACCGCAACGGTTGCAGAAACGCCGGCGGTGTCAGTGTCGGTAATCGTGAAAGTCGTTGAAATGGTCTGGCCGAGCGCGGTTTGACGCGGTGTCGGTGTGAACACGAGGCCGTCGATGCCGGCAGTGGCTGCGCTGACCGTTGCTCCAGTATAGGTATAAACGCCGGTGACGGCGTTGTAGGTCCCGCCGTTAAGATTGGTCAACGTGCCATTCGCTGGGGAAGATAGTGTTATTGTAACGGTTTCTGTTTGTTGGGCGTTTTTGTCGTCAATTGTAATTTTAGAAAACGGCGCGATGCTGGCCGCGTCCGTTGCTGTTTGGTTGCCGTTTACCCCGGAAATGACGATTGCGTCCTTGGTCGCGGTTGCTATCGTCGTAGTCGTGCTATCGGCGATCGTGGCACCGGCTGTATCGGTGTCGACAATTGTGAATCTCGTGGCAATGGACTGACCGGGGGAGATTTGATGTGGTGTCGGTACAAATGCCAATGCGTTCAAAGCAGCTGTCACTGCGACTGCGGACCCCGTGACCCGATAGACGCCGGTCGCATTATTATAAGTTCCAGCGCCAAGGTTGCTCAGCGTTCCGTTGCTGGCTGAATCCAGCGTCACTGTCACGGTCTCGGTCGCATTGCCGTTTGGGTCAGAAATGGTCACGCTCGAAAATGGTGCAATCGAATCGATATCGGTCATTTTTTGGGCGCTAGCCGTGCCGCGAATGACGATCGGGGCTGTCGCAGAGCAGACGATTGTACTGCTGTTTCTATCGACGGCCACGCCGCCCGCTATATCCGAAACCGAAATCGTGAAAGTTGTTGTCACGGTTTGGCCGAAAGCAACCTGATGCAGTGTCGGTACGAATATTAGGCTGTCGACGCTGGCCGTTACCGAAGCCACGGAACCTAGGATCGAATAGATGCCGGTCGTCGCGTTGTAGGTCCCGCCGCCTAAATTTCCGAGGACGCCATTGGCTGCGGCCGAGAGGACAATCGTGACCGTCTCGGTCTCATTGCTGTTCGGGTCAGCGATTGCGACATTTGCGAAGGGTGTAAAGACCGTGGCGTCCGTGCCAGTTTGTCCAGCCGCGGTGCCCAAAATCTGCGGCGGTGCAGCCGGGCTGAACGAGGTTACCACACCTTTGGGTGTGCCGGACGTTGTGTAGAGACCCCAATCGCCACCGCTGAATCCAGGATTTGTGTTGGTGGGTGAGTCGAATGCCTCGAAACCAAAATAATTTATTTTGTTTTGATTGGCATGAAGGATGAATTGACTCCAGAATGCCTCTTCGTTCGCAACGCTGCCGATGGCGTTGCCGTTCGTTCCCGACGAAGGCCATCCGATCGCGCTTACCACGACATTTTTGGTGGCAAAAAGAGCCGCTAAAGCACCGTATTGAAATTGGAAATACGCGGTCGCGCTGCTGACCGAGACAATGCCGCCTTGGGCGAAGGGCGAGAATGTGGGGAATATAACGTCCACTTGGCTCCCGATGGCGGTCGTCGAGTAGATATCCGCACTTTCCGACGTCGTAACCTGGATGCCGGTCGGGATATGGGACCTAACATATTGGATTTGTTGTGCCAGGTAATCGTACTGCGTGGGGTTGTTCGCCAGGAAATCGCTGCCGACATCGATGAATGGAATCTTCGATAAATCGGTCGATGGATTGTTCAAAACCGCGATCAGGTTGGCGATTTCGAGGTTGTTGGCGGCCAGGCCCGCCGGATTGGTGGGGTCGACCAAATAGGCCGAGGGAATTACCTCTAACCCGAGCGATATGGCTTTGGCGGCGGCGTAGTCCATGCCGTTCGATACGGTATACAAGCGAACTGCGTTGCCGATATGCTGGATTATCGCCATATCCGCATCGATTTGCGCATTCGACGGATAAGCGATGCCGACGTCGGGCGTGGGGCCGTAGTCGATACCGCGAATCGCTGCGAAGGGAAGCGGTAGATTCGTTTCCGTCGTGATAATCGTCGTCGTCGAATCGACCACGGATGCCCCAGCTGTATCGGTCGCTAGGATAGTCAAGGTCGTTGCAACAGTCGCGCCCGGCGATACTTCACGATAATATGTTGGGGTAAAGATCAATCCATCCAACGCCGTTGCGACAGCCTCGGCCGAACCGGACACGGTATAAACGCCGGTCGTTGCATTGTAACTGCCGGTACTTAGGTTGCTCAGTCGCCCGTTGGCAGCTGCGGATAAGGTAACCGTCAGTGTCACCGTTTGGCCGCTATTCGAATCTCTGACACTGACGAGGTTGAATGGTCGTGTCGTCTCGACATCCGTGATGGTTTGACCGCCGAACGTATTGCCTATGCTAATGGCCGACGTCGAGCTTGCACCGAATAAAAATGCCGCGCTGGGGGTATTGGCGTCGCTCATGTCGCGGCGATCCCAAGCGATGCGAGGATGCCCGCTGCGCCCAGGCGCTGCTCATCGCTTTCCAAAATAAGAACTCCCGATGATCGGCCCTGTCGCACGGGCCATTCGATACACGCCTTATAACGGCAAAAATTCCGAACGGGAACAAGCATGTGGCGACCGAAAGGTCAATAATTGCGTCAATTTTGATAAACTGAAATATTTTGCACGCTTTTGTGTGCGCAGAGCTGTTTGGCTGTTTGATGGGTGGAGCGGGTGACGGGAATCGAACCCGCACAGCCAGCTTGGAAGGCTGGGACTCTACCATTGAGCTACACCCGCGTTGGGCCAATGTTTAACGATCCCCTCGCCTTCGCGCAATCGTCTTCCCGTCACGATGGCAACAAGCTACCCTCCGCTCCCTGAAACCTATGCGGAGCAACCCATGAACGACGTCAGTACGCTGTTCGAAGCGGACAAGCGGCATCTGATCCACCCGCTGCACCATCCCAAGGACCATGCCTCGGCGAAAATCTTCGTCAGCGGTAAGGGCGCGATGCTGCGGACCGACGACGGCAAGGAATATATCGACGGTTTGTCGTGCCTGTGGAACGTCAATATTGGGCATGGCCGCAGGGAGCTGGCCGATGCCTCGGCGGCGCAGATGGAAAAATTGGCCTACGCGTCGGCCTATGCCGGGTTCTCGAACGAGCCGGCAATCCGCCTCGCCGAACGCATTGTCGGCCTGTCCTATAGCAACATGGCGGCGGCTTATTTCACCACCGGTGGAGCGGAATCAAACGAATCCGCTTTCAAATTCGCCCGCTACTACTGGAAGCGCATGGGCAAGCCGGAGAAGGTGAAAATCCTTTCTCGCAGCTATGGCTACCATGGTGTGACGATGGCGGCCATGAGCGCCACTTCGCTCCCCGGCTACCAGAAAATGTTCGGCCCGATGGTGCCCAATTTCCATCAGGTCATGCCCCCCTATCCCTATCGCTGGCCGGGCAACGGCGACGCCGGTACCGGCGCGGCCGATGCGGCAGAGGAAGCCATCCTCCAGTATGGCGCCGACACCGTGGCCGCGATCATCTGCGAGCCGGTGATGGGGGCCGGCGGCGTGATCGTCCCGCCCCCCACCTACTTCCCCCGCTTGCGGGAAATTTGCGACCGGCACGGCATCCTGCTGATCGCCGATGAAGTCATCACCGGTTTCGGCCGCACCGGGAAGTGGTTTGCGCTGGGGCATTGGGGTATCGAGCCCGACCTTATGTCCTTCGCCAAAGGCGTTACGTCCGGCTATCTGCCGTTGGGCGGCGTCCTGGTGTCGAAGAAAATCCACGCGGCTATCGAAGATGCGCCCATGGATGAAAAATTCATGCACGCGGCGACCTACTCCGGTCACCCTGTCTGTTGCGCCGTGGGGCTGGCGAATATCGATATTATCGAGAAGGAAGGCCTCGTCGATCGTGCCGCCGTCATGGGCAAGAAGCTTCTGGCCGGCCTGGAAACCCTCCGCACCCACCCCAATGTCGGCGACGTCCGCGGCCTCGGCATGCTCGGCGCTGTCGAATTGGTGGAAGATCGGGGCTCGAAGAAGCCTGCTTTGGGCATGGGCGCCCGCGTCGTGGCCGAGGCCGGAAAGCGTGGCCTGATCATGCGCCAGCGTGCGGGCGGCGATGGACCGCCGGCCAGCGGCGACTCCCTGTGTCTGGCTCCGCCACTCATGACGCCCGAGGCAACGATCGAACGCATTGTGCAAATCGTCGGCGACTCAATCGTCGCAGCCGCTTGAAACCACGCCGCGCCGAACAATCTTAGGGGAGCGTGGCCGAGGCCACGAGACGTTTCCCCCAAACTTAGCGGTGCTCACCCCATGGGCACCGCTTTTTTGTTGTGCGGGGCGTTTTCCGATATCGTGGCGCGAAACACCGAGGATCGCCCCATGCCCCTCCCGCTTCCGACCCTCGACCACGTGGTGGTCAATGTCCGCGATCGAATCGACGCGGGGGCCGATACATACCGACGTCTCGGTTTCACGCTCACTCCGCGCGGCTATCACACGCTGGGTTCGATGAATCATCTCGCGATGTTCGGCACCGATTATCTCGAACTGATCGCCGCCCCGCCGGGCGATACGCGCCGGCCGGACGTGCTGGGCACGCCCTTCGGGCTGAACGGGCTGGTGTTCGGGACCGAGGACTCCGCTTCCGTCCACGCAGCACTCACCGAGGCTGGGGTGCCGTGCGGCGAGCCGTTGGAATTCTCCCGCCCGGTGATGCTGGACGATGGCTCCTCCGGCGATGCGACGTTCCGCACGGTGACGCTGACCCCGGGAATCGTGGCGGCCGGGCGGGTATATTTTTGCCACCATTTCACCCGGCATCTGGTTTGGCGCGACGAATGGCGCCACCACGCCAATGGCGCGATCGCGGTGGCCAGGGCGGTGATCGCCGCGCGGGACCCATCGACGCCCGGCGGCGTTTTCGCGCGTATGTTCGGTGCGGATGCCGTGCGGGCGATGCCGGGTGGATGCTCCCTTGCGGTAGGAATGGCGCGGTTCGATGTGCTGACGCCCGAGGCTTTGGCTGCCGAATTCGGGGAGGCTGCCCCGACCGGCGATGGCCGCGCCGAGTTCATGGCCGCGCTCACGTTTCGCACCCGATCGCTGGATGCCACAGTCGCGGCACTGAAGGTCGGGGGCGTCGCTGGGTTCTGGAGGGAACCGGGGCGCGTGGTGGTGCCGGCTTCCTCGGCCTTCGGGTGTGCGTTGGAGTTTTGGGCCTAGGGGCGGCTGTTTACGCGGGATACCCCATCCCGCTCCTTCAACGGGGGGCGCCGACCCGACCGGCCCCCCGCATCGAAATCAAGCCCGTGGGGCTACCGCATCACACAAACGGTGCCGGCTTCGCATCGCGGAACGATGTGCCGCTTTCCGCCAATTGCCGCAGCAACGCGGACGGCGCCCAACGCTCGCCGTACTGTTGATGCCAATTCGCGATTTGGTTGTACACATCGCGCACCCCGATCCCATCGGCCCAGAACATCAGGCCGCCGCGATACCGGGGGAACCCGAACCCATGCAGCCACATCACGTCGATGTCGCTGGCGCGGTAGGCCTTGCCCTCCTCCATGATCTTGCAGGCCTCGTTAACGGACGAGAACAACAGACGGCGCAGGATTTCTTCATCTGTGAAGATCTTCTGCGGCACGCCCATCTGGGTCGCGACCTCTCCGATCAGATTGGCGACGAACGGATCGGGATGCGGGGTCCGGTCGCCTTTTTCGTAGCGATACCAACCGGCGCCGGTCTTCTGCCCGAAACGCCCCATTTCCACCAGTTTATCCGCGATCGGCAATGTCCGGTAATTCGGGTTCGCGGCCAGCCGGCGCTTGCGTCCCTCCGCCCCGATATCCAGGCCCGCAAGGTCGCCCACCGCGAACGGACCCATCGGGTAACCGAAATCGATCATCACCTTGTCGACTTGTTCCGGTAGGCAACCTTCTTCCAGCAAAATCACCATTTCGCTGTTGAACGGCGCGCGCGATCGGTTCGCCACGAACCCGTCGGTGTTGCCCGCAATGGCGGAGATTTTGCCGATCCGCCGCCCCAGCGCCATTGCTGTCGCGAGCGTATCCGGGGACGCTTTCGGCGGGCGTACGACCTCCAGCAATTTCATCACGTTGGCCGGGGAGAAGAAATGCGTCCCCGCCACTTTCTCCGGCCGTTTCGTCACCATCGACAATTCGTCTAGGTCCAGAGCCGAGCTGTTGGAGAACAGATAGGCGTCGGGGTTCATGACCTCGTCGAGCTTCTGGAAGACGGGGATTTTCACGTCCATCCGTTCGAACACCGCTTCGACAACGACATCGCAGTCCGCGATATCGTCGTAGCCGGCGACGGGGTGGATGCGCGCCAGACGGCGATCCATTTCGTCCTGCGCCAGACTGCCACGCTTCACCGAGGTCGCGTAGTTGTTGCGGATACGGTCCATCCCGCGCGTCAGGCCTTCTTCGGTCGCGTCCATGATGCGCACGTCGTAGCCGAAATCGGCGAAGGACATGGCGATACCGCCGCCCATGGTGCCAGCGCCGATCACGGCGGGTTTGGAGAAATCGGCCGCCTTCATCGACGCCGGCATATCCGGCAATTTCGCCACTTCCCGCTCGGCGAAGAATGCGTAGCGGAGCGCCTTGGCTTCGTCGGCGTTTTCCAACTCCATGAACAATTCCTGCTCGCGCTTCATGCCGTCCTCGAACGGCAAAGTGCAGGCGGCTTCCACGGCCAGGATGCAGTTATACGGTGCTTTTTGGTTGCGGGCGCGGCGCGCGATCGATTTGCGCATTGCATCGAACATGCCGGGTTCGGCCTTGGCCTCCCGATCGCGGACACGCGGCAGCGGGCGCACGGATGCAACCGAGCGGGCTTTTTTGACTGCGGCTTCGCGCAGGTCGGTGCCGGCGGGGATAACCTCGTCCAAGATGCCCAGCTTCAACGCTTCCGGTGCCGGGACATGCCGGCCGGACACGATCATCTCTAGCGCCACTTGCGGCCCGGCCAATCGGGGCAGCCGCTGGGTGCCGCCGCCACCGGGCAGAATGCCGATCAGCACCTCCGGCAGGCCGACTTTCGCGGTGGGCACGGCGATGCGGTAATGGCAGCCCATAGCGTTTTCCAGCCCGCCGCCAAGGGCGAAACCGTGGATGGCTGCGACGACCGGCTTGGGGCTGCGGTCCATGACGTCGTAGGTGCGTTCGCCGAGCGGGGCGCGCTTGCGGCCGGTGCCGAAGCCCCGGATGTCGGCGCCGGCGATGAAACTGCGGCCGTCGCCCATCAGGACCATGGCTTTGATCGACGGGTCGCCGTTCGCCTGGTTCAGGCAGGCGATAATGCCGTCCGCAACGCCTGGCCCGAGCGCGTTGACCGGCGGGTAGTTGACGATGATGACGCCGATATCGCCGTCTTTTTCCAGGCGGACGACTGGTTGGTCGGTCATGGTGTGCGTTTCCTCGTGTTGGCTTGGATGAAAGATAGGGGACGTCGCATCTCTCTGTCCACGCGGTGGCTGGAAATGATAGGGTCGGGCCATGCTC
This sequence comes from Rhodospirillales bacterium, assembly GCA_037139955.1. Lineage (GTDB taxonomy): Bacteria > Pseudomonadota > Alphaproteobacteria > Acetobacterales > Acetobacteraceae > Rhodopila. Next base: position 10,954 of record JBAXFK010000067.1, on the reverse strand, counting down.
CGCAACGACCGTACATGGTGGCTCGCGCTGGTCGGTCTTTGCGCCGTGCTGGTAGCGCCGTTGTTCGTCGTCGATGTGCCGCCGCTGCTGGACTATCCCAATCACCTCGCGCGCGCCTTCGTCCTGGCGTCGCTGCCCGACGATTCGATCCTGGCGCGGTTTTATGCCGCGTATTGGTCGGTCATTCCGAATTTGGCACTCGATTTGCTCGCACCGCCGCTCATGCATGTGCTGCCGGTCCATGTCGTCGGGCGGCTGACGATCGCGCTCGCGGTGTTGCTGCCCGTCTTGGGAACAGTCGCTTACAACACGGCGCTCGGAGGGCGTCTGTGGGCTTTCGGTGTCGGCGTCCTCGCCTATCACTATTGCCTACTGCTCGGCTTTTTGAACTTCTCCATCTCCCTCGGTGTGGCGCTTTTGCTGGCGGCGGGCTGGCTGTCTTGGCGGGAAAGCAAACCCTGGCGCGCGATCCTGTTGTCCGTAGCGGGTGCGCCGGTTTTGTTCGCCTGCCATCTGATGGGCCTTGTTTGTTTCGGCGTCCTCTTGGGCAGCGCGGAGCTGTATCGGGTCATCCGCGACCCCGGCAGCATCGTGCGGCGCGGGTTGGTGCTGGTCGCGGTCTTCGCGGCCCCGGCCGTGTTGTACGCCGCGTCGGCGCTGCAACCGCTTGGCGGCGATGCGGAATACTTGCCGTTCGGCCAGAAGCTGGCGCAGCTTGCCACGATCTTCGCCGGCTATGCGTGGCCGTTGGATATGGCGACGGCCGCGCTCGCGATCGGAATTCCGGCGGTGGGTTTGGTGGCTCGGTGGGGTCGCATGCCTGGGCCTCCCGCTTATGCCATCGGCTTTCTGGCCGTAGCGTTCCTCGCGGCGCCGTTCGCGTGGAAGGGTACCTATCTCTTGGATACCCGCTTCGCCGTTATGCTGGGATTCATGCTGTTCGCCGGATTTGTGCCGCGCCGGGTGCCGCGCCTCGCGATCGTCGCCATCGTGCTTGTGTTCGTGGTGCGGATGGTGCTGCTCACGGCCGTTTGGGTCGATCATCGCACCGACCTCGCGGATTTGCGCCGCGTGCTGCAACCGGTGCAGCCAGGGCAAGCGGTCTATGTCGCCCAGGCCGGACAGCAGGAACGTTCGGCCTATTGGGCTGCCAATCCGCACTGGCGCGCGCTAGCCGATGGCACTCGCACCGACGAGCATTGGGCTGCGCTCACGCTTATCGAACGCCGCGCCTATTGGCCATTCCAGTTCGACATGCCATCGCAACAACCGATCGTGACACTCGAACCGTACCGCACGCTTGCCGGTAAGGTCGGGCACGTGCCCAATTGGGCCGAGGCGGCCGTCGCCGATGTCTGCGGTTTCGACTGGGTTTTGCTGATAGAGGCGGACGCGCTGCCCGACCTGCCTGCGGCCCGTTTCCAGGTCGCGGTCAGATCGGGATTCGCAACGCTCTACCGTATCGAAGCCTGCGCCGGTTGACGCTTATAGTACCGCCTCGGCGATCGCCCGCATCGCATCCACGCTGGCACCCTTCAGCACCATCGTGCCGATATGGCCGTTCTTTGCGCAGTCTTTCCACGCCGCCAGACGGTCCTTGATTCGCTCGGCGGGGCCGCATAGCGAGATCTCGTCGACCAACGCATCCGGCACCAGGGCCGCAGCCTCTGTGCGTTTGCCGTCCAGATAAAGGTCTTGGATGGCTTTGGCTTGGCCCTCGTAGCCCAGGCGGATGGCGACGTCGTTGTAGTAGTTCTTCTTCCGAGCGCCCATGCCGCCGATGTACAGGGCGAGTTCGGGTTTGATGGCATCGCGGCAGGCCTGGACGTCGGCACCGAGTTTCGCGCGCACGTACGGCGCCACATCGTAGCCGACCAGATCGGCCGAACGCCCGGCCTTGACCCGGCCCTCGATCGTCGGGACCGAGACGATATCCGGCCGCTCTGGCGAGTAGAAAATCGGCAAATTGCCGTCCGCGACCTCCCCCGAGTTACGCAGGCCGGCCGGTGTGATCGAGGCGGTGAAAAATTTCACGTCGGGATTGCCATGCGCGATGCTGCGCAACGGCCGGCCGAGGCCCGACGCTTGCGGGCCGGTCAGCGGGATGTCGTACATCTCCCCGTGGAATTCCAACGGCGCCTCGCGCGCCAGAATCTGTTTGATAACCGCGATGTATTCCTTCGTGCGGGTCATCGGCTTGCCGAAGGGCACTCCGTGCCAACCCTCGACCACCTGCGGGCCGGATGCGCCGACGCCGCAAATGAACCGATTGCCGGAGAGTGCCTGGAGCGACAGCACCGTCATCGCTGCGCAAGCCGGGGTGCGGGCGGGCATCTGCATGATGCCGGTGCCCGCCATGATCTTCGTCGTACGCGCGAGAATCCAGGCTACGGGGGATACCGCATCCGTGCTGTACGCCTCCCCGGTCCAAACCTGCGAGAATCCGAGCCGCTCGGCTTCCAGGACGCGGTCCATATCGAGTTTCGGGTGCGGGCCGGACATATCGACGGTAATGCCGAGTTTCATGGTTCTTCTCCTTACGTTTGCACGAGAAAGGTGCGCGGATGGGCGCCGGGGTCAAGAGGGTAGGTGAGAGGTGGTCGCGCGTTTGCTTACCCTCGCGACCGAGGCTATCCCTGCGCCCGCAATCACGCATGCATGAGGGACCATCATGGCCAAGGCTTATTGGATCAGCGCCTATCGCTCCATCTCCGACCTCGACAAGCTGGCGGCATACGCCAAGCTGGCCGCACCCGCCATTCAGGCCGCCGGCGGCCGGTTTTTGGCCCGTGGTGTCGCCGCCAAGACCTATGAGAACGGTCTGACGCAGCGTACCACGCTGATCGAGTTCGACAGCGTCGAGCAGGCGATCGCCGCGCACGACACCCCCGGATATCAAGCCGCGCTGGTTGCGTTGGGCGACGGCGCCGATCGCGATATTCGGATCGTCGAAGGGGTCTGATTCCCCGAGGCGACGGTCTTCGGTTTTGCCGGGAGGGGGGTAGCGGCTTGGACGCCGCCCCCATTTCCTGCGAGGCTCCGGAAAAAGGAGACCGACCATGACCCCACTCGACCTTAACCCGCCTCCCAACCTGCGTGTCTTCATTACCGGCGGGGCTACCGGCATTGGCCGCGCCACCGCTGAGGCGTATGCCGCGCACAATGCCCGTATCTGCATCCTCGATCGCGTCGCGGTGCCCGATGCGCCTGCGAATTGGGTGTGCATCCAAGGCTCCGCTACCAGTGCCGAAGACACCGAGGCCGCTTTTGCCCGCATGGATCGTCTATGGGGCGGGGTCGATGTCGCGTTCGCCAACGCCGGTATGGCGGCCAACAAGCCCAGCCTGGATCTGACCGAGACCGATTGGCAGCGGGTCCTCGACCTCAATCTGACCGGCGTTTTTCTGACCTGTCAGGCGGCAGGGCGGCGGATGGTGCCGGCGGGATCGGGGCTTATCCTGGCGACCAGTTCCATCTACGGGCTGACGGCCGGTGCAAACCGCGCGGCTTACACCGCAACGAAGGCGGCGGTGGCGAACTTGGTGCGGACGCTGGCCATCGAGTGGGGGCCGTCCGGCGTGCGCGTCAATGCCATCGCACCGGGCTATGTCGAAACCGACATGATGATGGCGCTCATCCAGCGCGGCACGCTGAAGACCGACACCATGAAAGCTCGGACTCCGCTCCCACGCTTGGGCAAACCGCAGGATATCGCGGCGATGGCGGCGTTCCTCGGCTCGCCCGGCGCGGCGTGGATCGCTGGCGCGGTGATTCCGGTCGATGGCGGTTGGATGGCGAACGGCGGGCCGGAGTAGCCCGCTTACGGTTTCGTCGCTTCGATGGTGGCGGAGACCACGTAGTCTTCGACACCCGTGCCGGGTGCCCAGCTTGCGATCATGGCGCGGCTGCCCGGTTGTTCGACGATGCGGATGTCGGCGAAACCGGCTTCGGCCAGCCAAGCCTCGATCTTGCCGACCGGCGCGGCGCCGGAGACGCAACCGCAGAGCAAGGCGGGATCGGCAGCCAGGGCGGCGGGCAAGGTACGGGCGTTGACCACATCCGATATCGCGAGGCGCCCGCCCGATTTCAAGACCCGGAACGCTTCCCGGAACACTTGTGCTTTGTCGGGCACCAGATTGACCACGCAGTTGGATAGAACGACATCGGCGGTATTGTCGGCGATGGGCAGATGCTCGATCTCGCCCAGGCGGAATTCGACGTTGGTGGCGCCGATCTCGGACGCATTGGCGCGCGCCTTTTTCAGCATCTCGTGCGTCATATCGATCCCGATTGCTCGGCCGCTCGGCCCGACTTGCCGCGCGGCCAGAAAGCAATCGATGCCGGCGCCGCTTCCAAGGTCCACCACGGTTTCGCCCGGCTTCAGCGCCGCAATCGCCTGCGGGTTGCCGCAACCCAGGCCAAGATCGGCCCCGTCCGGCAGCGATGCCAACTCGGTGGCCGAATACCCCATCTCGTTGGACGCGCTACAGCAGGACGGGGTAGCCGGCGCGCAGCAGGACGATGCGGCAGAGGCAATACTGCCATAGCGATCGCGGACCAGTTCTTTGATGTCGGCGGTGTCCATGCGGGCCTCCTACAGGAACGCCGGACCGTAGCAGTTCGGTCAGCTCCGCCCAAGCCGTCGCATCACGGCGAGTCCGGTCAGTGTCACCGCCGCCAGGTGCCCGAATGCCAGGCCCCATCCGAGTGCGTTGTCGCCGAATAAGTCGAGCATGAGGCCGACGCCAAGCGGGCCGAGGAAGCCGCCGGTGTAGCCGGCCATGCTGTGCAGACCCATGGTGGCACCGCGCAACGATTTGTCCGCCGCCTGCACCGTGCCGGCGGTCAGGGCGGAACTGTCCAAATAGATCGCGGCATTCCAGGCCAGCACCAGCGCTACGGCGAGAGGCAGCGACACCGACGTTGTCCATCCCGCGACGACCGACAATCCCGCCGCTGCCGTCATCGCCCACAGCACGACTCGGGCTCGGCCGTGTTTCTGCGCGGTCTCGTTGCCGGTGATGGACACGACGATGCCGACGAAGCCGGCTGCGGTGAACAGCACGGTCGCGCCCGGCATCCAGGTCGGTGCTCCCAATCGCGCGGCGGTGGCGGTTAGGAAGGTGACGCCCCAGGCACGGAGGGCCGCGAGTTCCCAGGTGTGCACCGTATAGCCGGCGATCCAGGCCATGGCGGCACGGTTGCGGAACACCGGGCGGAAATCTAGCAGCGCGTGGGTCGGCTCCCGCCGGGTGCCGGTGCCCGATGGCATAACGGCGGCGGCGATCGCGAGTGCGCCCATCGCGGCGACGCCACCGAACAGGAAGGCGGCGCGCGGGCCGGACGCCGCTTCCAGCAGGCCGGCGACGACGAAGGAACTGGCCCCGGCGATGCCCACGCCTGCCGCATGCCAGGATACGGCGCGGGATTGCGTCGTGCCCTCCAACCGGTCGGCGATAACTTTAAGGCCCGGCATGTAGGCGCCGGCCCAACCGACGCCGGCAACGGCGCGCAGGGCGAAGCCGGACCAAAATCCGTCGGCGAACAGCGCGAAGCCGACATGGGACAGGGCGGTCAGCGCCGCGCCGGTCATGTAGACCCGCCGAGCGGGGACCCGATCGGTGAGCGCGACCAGGACAGGGACGGCCGCGACATAAGCGGCGAAGAAGATGCCGATCAGCCAACCGGCCTCGGTTTTGGTAAGATGCCAGCGATCGATGTAGCCGGGCAGCAGCGCGGGCAAAGCGAAGGCGCCGATTTGCACCAACACCTGCGCCGCGACGACGGCGGCGACGAAACGCCGTGGATCGGGCGTGCCGCTCACGCCACCATGGCGGGGTAATCGAGGTCCGCCAGCACCTGGACCCGCCGCATGTAGCGCGGGATGTCGCCGTAATCGGGGATGGCATTATGGGTGGTGCCGATATTGTCCCACATCAATACATCGCCCTCGGTCCAGCGGTGCGTATACAGGTACTTGTCCAGGTCCTGATGCTTGTAGAGGAAATCCAGCAATTCCGCACTTTCCTGGGGATCCATGCCGTCGATATGGGTCACATAGCCGATGGTGCAATACAGCACCTTCTTGCCCGTGATCGGATGCGTGTAAGCAAGGGGATGCGACACGGGCGGCTTGCGCGTGCGCTGCGCCTCGGTCAGCGGCGGACGGGTATTGCCGGGCCGGGCGCGCATCATTTCCCAGAATTTGTTGAAGTCGTGCGTCGCGGTGCGGCCTTCGATCTTCGCTGCGATCGCTGCGGGCAGGTCCGCGTAGGCGGCGTGCATGTTGCGGAACTCGGTGTTGCCAACCGGTTTGCCGTCGCGCAGCGGGACCTTCTGGGCATGTAAGATTGTGCTGAGGGCAATGAGTTCGCTGTACGACATATCGGTGTGCCAACCCTGGCCGGCGTCGCCCAGGCCGATCGGTTTTCCGTCCCGTTGGATATTCGACAGGATCATCACCTCGGGGTGATTGGGTTCGTGGAACATATTGGCGACGTTGATCTCCAAACCGCCGAAACAGTGTCCGAATTTGGCGAAGGCATCGACATCGAGGGTTTGGCGCGGGAAGCACAGCACCCCATGCTGCCCCAACGCGAGCAAAATTGTGCGGATGTCGGCTTTGGACAGCGGGTTCTGTAGATCGATGCCCTCGATACGGGCGCCGAGTATCTGGCCGTTGGGAGAGATTTGCATGGCGTGTGCTCCAGAAGGCTACCGACCGGTAGTTTATCGCGCGGGCCGGGGATTGCCGCAATCGGTCGCTTGCCCTACGCCCCATCGCATATGTCTAACGATACCTCCCCGCGCGCTCGGCTGCGGCTCGGCGCGCTCTTCGGTGCGTCCGCTGCCATGATCTGGGGAGGGCAACTGGCAATGTCCCGCGCCGGCGCCGGTGCGGGGTTGGACGGGTTCGATGTTGCGGCGTTGCGCGGCGGAGTCGCGGGTATCGCGATGCTGCCTTGGTTGCTGTCCCGCAAACGCTACGGCGCCGGCCCAGGCCTGTGTTCCTTGGCCGCACGCTTTGGGATTGGCCGCCGCCGCCGGGCCGTTGTTCATGATCGCCAGCATGGCCGGGTTCCATTATGCCCCGCTGCCGCACGGCGCGGTCTTGCAGCCGTCGATGATGGTACTGACATCGATGGTCCTCTCGGCCCTTTTGCTGGGGGAGGCGCTGCGAGTCCGACGCTTGGTTGGCGCGGGGGGTATCGTGTGCGGGCTGGCCCTGACCGCCGGCCCGGCGTTGCTGCAGGGCGATCGGCTGACACCCATAGGCGACGCGTTGTTCCTGCTGGCGGGGGCGCAATTCGCTCTGTATTCGGTGTTATCGCGCCGCTGGAACGTGCCGCCGATGCAGGCGACGGGGTCTGTCACGGTTCTCGCCGGTGCGATCTTCTTGCCGCCGTACTTGTTGTTCCACGGGCTGGATCATCTGATAGCGGTGCCCTGGCCCATTTTGATCGCGCAAATACTGGTGCAAGGGCTGCTAACCGGGATCGTGTCGCTGATCGTATTCGGTAAGGCGATCCAAATCCTCGGGGCCGGGCGAGCCACATTGTTTCCCGCGCTGGTGCCGGGTGCCGCAATTTTGTTGGGAATCCCGCTGGTGGGGGAATGGCCGACCCGACTGCAACTCGGCGGGCTGGCGGTCGTGACGGCAGGCTTGATCTTTTCTCTGAGCGGCGGAAAACGGTCATAAGCTTGCCGGCGGACGCGAACGCGGTATCCTGATCCGATAAGTCGGAGGACACCCAACGATGGCCATTTCTGTCAAGCAACTCCACCCCCATTTCATGGGCGAGATCGGCAACATCGACCTGCGCCAGCCGCTGGATAGCGACACCGTGGACGCGCTAAGCGCCGCCATTAACCAACATGCTGTTCTGGTCTTCCACGATCAGGCGATCGACGACGCGCAGCAGCAGGCCTTCAGCCGGAACTTCGGCGATCTGGAGACAACCGTTCGCGCCTATCGCAAGGATTATGTGCCGCGCTTGGACGTGCACATGGCCGATATCTCGAACCTCGACGAGAACAATCGGGTGCTGCCCGCCAACGATCGGCGCCGGCTGAACGCGCTGGGCAACCGGCTCTGGCATTCGGATAGCAGCTTCAAGCGCGTGCCCGCCCGTTTCTCTTTGCTGTCGGCGCGGACGATCCCTAGCTGGGGCGGGGAGACGCAGTTCGCCGATATGCGCGCCGCCTGGGATGCGCTGCCGGATCGAATGAAGGCTCGTATCGAGGGCATGATCTGCGAGCACACCCAGATATTCTCTCGCGGTAAGATCGGCTTCACCGATTGGGCCGAGGAAGAACGCGCCAAGATGGCTCCGGTGCCGCAACTGATGGTGCGCACCCATCCCGGGTCGGGCCGCAAGTCGATCTTCCTGTCCTCGCACGCCGGCCGCATTCGCGGGATGGAGGAGCCGGAGGCGCGGATGCTGCTGCTCGATCTGTCGGAATTCGCGACCCAGCCGCAGTTTGTCTACTCCCATACCTGGAAGGTCGGGGATTTGGTCATGTGGGATAACCGCTGCACCATGCACCGTGCCCGCGAATACGACGAAACGCAGGTCCGCGACTTGCACCGCACCACCGTATCGGACGGCCGTCCGACGGTGGCGGAGGAACTGGCGGCCTAAACTTTGGCTGCAACCGGCTGGCGCTTCGTCGCGTAATGCCAGCCGACCACGCCCATCGCGATCAGCACCGGCGGCAGCACGGTTAGGTTTAGCGCGGTCCAACCGGCAACAGCCTCGATGGCGCCGGATGTCAGGGCCGTGCCGGCGACGCTGCCGAAGACGATGAAGTCGTGGGTGGCTTGGACCCGGACCCGTTCTTGCGGGTTATAGGCGGTGGTCAACATGGTGGTGCCGCCCACGAACATGAAATTCCAGCCCAGCCCCAGCATCCCGAGCGAGATCATGAACACGATCCATTCCGGGGGGAAATACAGGTTGATCCCAACGCAAGCGAGGGTGATGACCGACCCGATCGCGATGATCTGGTGGACGCCGAACGATTGGATCAAACGCCCGGTGAAGAAGCCCGGGGCGAACATCGATACCGAATGCGACCGGATCACATCCGCCGTCGCCGCGACGCCGAAGCCGCACATCGCCATTTGCAACGGGGTCGATACCATCAACAAATTCATCGACGCGTAGCCGGCCAGCGACGCGCAGACCGCTGCCACGAAATTGGGCCGCGCGAAAATGTCGCGGAAGGGGATTTTCACCACCACGCGCGGCGGTGCCGGAGGCAAAGCGGTAAAATAGAGCAAAATGCTCGACAGGACCGGCAACACCGGCAAGTACAAATACGTTGCCAAGAATGTGTGCTCGGGGATCAGGTCGTGGGTGCGCTTCACCATCTCCGGCCCGACGATTGCCGCCAGCACACCGCCCGCCAGAACCAACGAAATGGCCCGCGCTTTCGAGTCTTGATCGGCGACCTCGGCGGCGGCGAAGCGCAGATGCTGGCCGATGCCGTGGCCCAAACCGGCCGGGATCGCGCCCAGGCAATACAGCGGGAAGTTGCCGGTATAGACCCCGTAGGCGAAAATCAGGCTGCCGCAGAACGACACGGAGCAGCCGAGCCAGAAACCGGCTTTGCGGCCGTAGCGGGAGAACATGTGGCTCGCGATGACGGATGCGCACATGACCGCGATCATTTGGATCGCCATCGGCAGGGTATTCAGTGCGGAGCCGGATAGTTTGAACCCGACCAGCGACGCCATGATCGTCTGGCCGGACATAATCGCATTGGTCAGCGCCTGGCAGGAGAACAGGAGCCATACGTTCTTGTTCATCGTTTCGACGCGTCCCTAGCCGTTAAAAATGGCTCCAGCCTCCCTTTTCGAAAGAAAGGGATTCTCCGCTGGGGCCAAGCACCATGACCTCGGGCGCGCCAGAATGGAAGGTGCCGATCCGGGTGACAGGAATGCCGGCGGCGCTGGACGCAGCCAGCAGGGCGGCTTCGTTGCTGGGTGGGATGGCTAGCAGCAATTCGTAATCGTCGCCGCCGGTCAGTCGAGTTTCCAGCCAGTCCGGTCCCACCGACTGCGCGGCACCCGACATCGGCACCGAATCCGCCGCGATCCGTGCCGCGACCCCGCTTGCTCGGCACATATGCCCGAGGTCCTGCACCAGCCCGTCGGACACATCCATACCGGCCGAGGCGATGCCGCCGATCGCCAACCCCACCCGAGGTTGCGGCAATTGGTAGCGATTCAGCAAGAATCCGACGTTGTCCTGTAGTTTTCCAAGGGCGACTTGAAGGCCGAGGGCGCCGTCGCCGATGGTGCCGGTGACCCAGATGCCGTCTCCGGCGGCTGCGCCGAAGCGGTGTACAGATTGGCCCGGCGTCACGGTTCCAAGGATCGTCAGCGACAACGATATCGGTCCAGGGGTGGAGGTTGTGTCGCCCCCTAATAGCGAGCAGCCGTATGTTGTTTGATCCTGTGCGAGACCGGCAGCGAAACCGGCGAACCATGTGTCGGGGGTGCCTCGGGGGGTGGAGACGGTCATCAGATAGCCGAGCGGGGCGGCGCCTTTGGCGGCGAGGTCCGACAGGTTGACCCGGAGGAGTTTTTTGCCGATCCGATCCGGCGGATCGTCGGCGAAGAAGTGGACGCCGGCTACCATCGCGTCGGCGGTCAGCACAAGTTGCTTGCCGGGCGGCGGGGTCAGCAGCGCTGCGTCGTCCCGCAGATCGAGCGACCCCGGACCGGCGAGAGGCCGGAAATGGCGGGCGATCAGGGAGAACTCGGGGGGGAGAGTCATGGCAGCCACCTATACGCGCCTTTGGTGCCCGACGTCCGTTCGGTCGGTCAATCCCCGGCGTGTTGACCAATGAGCGTACATGCGTAGGCGACGGCGCGCGCGATGGCGCGGCCGCTAGAGCATTTTCAGGCTGACTGGAAATAACCTGCGTGGCGCAGGAAGTTTGCACA
>JBAXFK010000066.1:0-18787 GCA_037139955.1 Rhodospirillales bacterium | reverse complement strand
TCCGAACGCCGTCCGGCGGGCCGCCGAGCGGGGCGGGGGGAAGCCGAGGAACATGAAGGGCTGCGGCGGGAGGCCGGATAGTGTCAGCGCCATGACCGCCGCATTGGGGCCGGGCACCGCGCCGACAATAAAGCCCTCGGCGATGGCCGCGCGCACCAAGCGGTAGCCGGGGTCGGACACCAGCGGGGTGCCGGCATCGGATATCAGAGCAATCCGCCGGCCGGATCGCAGCATGCCCAGCACCGGGGCGATACGCCGATCTTCGTTGTACTCGTGCAGCGGTTCGGTGCGGACGTCGACCCCGGCGGCCGATAGCAAGCGGGCGGAGTGGCGCGTGTCCTCGCACAGGATCAAATCGCTCTCGGCCAAAGCTTGGCGTGCACGCGGCGAAAAATCGCCGAGGTTGCCGATCGGTGTGGAAACCAGCACAAGACCGGCCAACGGGGTGCCCTGTTCGGGCTGCCCGGCTTCCGGAGGATCGGCATATGCTTCGTCGGGCATTCGTGCTCCTGGTCGCCACGCTGGCGGTGGCCGGCTGCGGCGACCTTTATAGCGGCGGAAACGCTGGGGGCTACCGTCCGCCATCGCCGATCGTGGCGCCCGAACCGCTTACCCCGGTCGTGCGACCGCTGCCGACACCGTCGCGTCAGGCCGATCGTGTGGCGATTCTGCTGCCGCTGAGCGGAGGATTCGCCGAACTGGGGCAGGCCATGCTCCGTGCAGCGCAACTGGCGATGCCCGAGGGGCAAGCCCCGACCCTCGATGTCCGCGACACCGGCGGCACGCCGGATGGCGCTGCGAGCGCCGCGCGCACCGCGATTGCCGACGGTGCCGCGCTGATTCTCGGGCCGCTGACATCGGCCGAAACCGCCGCCGTGGCGCCGGTCGCGCGGGAGGCCGGGGTGGCGGTACTGGCTTTCACCAACGATCCATCGCAAGCCCAGCCCGGCGTCTGGCCCCTGGGTATCAGCCCTGGGCAGCAAGTCCGGCGGCTGATGGTTGCGGCGCAGGCGCAAGGTAAGACACGCGCTGCTGCGCTGCTGCCCGATACCGACCTCGGTCGCTTCATGGGCGATGCCTTACAGCAATCCGCCGCATCGCTCGGGCTGCCGTCCCCGGAAGTGCGGCTGCATGCCCCCGGTATGGCCGCGATCGCGAGTGCCGTCCGAGACCTATCGGCCTACGGCAGTCGGCGCGGACCGATCGACGCGCAAATCAAGGCCGCACGCGCGCTCGCCACGCCGGAAGGCCGCAAGCGGGCGCAAGAGTTGGCCCGCTCTGCGATTCCGCCGCCGCCATTCGATGTCCTGCTGCTGGCCGATATCGGCGAGCCTTTGAGCGAGATCGCAGCCGTCCTGCCGTACTACGACATCGATCGCGGCGCGGTACAGGTATTGGGTCCGGCGCAATGGTCGGCTGGCGGCAGCGGGTCGGGCAACATGCCGGGGGCATGGTACGCCGCGCCCGATCCAGCGTCTCGCGCCGGCATGGACCAGGATTACAATGGCAAATACGGCGCCCGCCCGCCCGCGATTGCCGACATTGCTTTCGACGCTGCGGCATACGCCCGGGCCTTGGCCGGGCAGGGCGGGTTTTCGATCGGATCGCTGACCCAGCGCGGCGGGTTTGCCGGCGTGGACGGCTGGTTCGTGCTGTTGCCGGATGGGGAGGTCCGACGCAGCTTAGCGGTCTTCCGCATCGAACGCGGCGGCCCAACGATGGTGGAGCCTGCTCCGGGGAGTGGGACATAGAGCGCGATCGTGCTCGACTGCGGGATTGTATGGGAACCATCCCGCACGAACCCATCCCGTCACAACTCCCGCCAAGCCCCCCGCATACTCTCGCGTAGCGGTGCGATCAGGTAGTCGAACGCGGTTCGCGGCGCGACCGGGACCACCACTTCCACCGGCATCCCAGGCGTCAGGCGCGATAGCAGCGTGCCGTCCTGGCGATCCGCCAGCAGCGCGATCTCGGCTTTGAAGTAGCTGCGTCCGGTGCGGTTGTCGGTCACCCGGTCCGCCGATACCACGCGGATTTCGCCGCGCATCGGGGCGTTTTCCCGCGCATTGAAACCCACCGCGATTACGTCCGCAGCCTGACCGATGCGCAGATGCTCCACATCCTCCGGCTTGATTTCCGCCTCTGCCACGATCGTCGTGGCGCTCGGCACAATATCCAGCACCGGCCGGCCCGGCTCGACCACGCCGCCCCTGGTGAAGATCGCGAGATTCACCACCTCTCCACCCAAAGGCGCTCGGATTTCCAGCCGAGCCAACGTGTCGCGGTCGGCGACCAGACGGGGCAGGACATCGTTGATGCGGAGCTGTGCTTCCCGCAATTCGCGGGTAGCCTCGGTCTGCGCGGCCTCCCGCAGGCGCAGTTTCTCCGCCGCCATTTCCGAGGCCAGGGCGCCGTAACGCGCGACTTCCGATGTCAATTGCCCAACCTGTCCGCGCAGACCCTCCACCGCTCGGCTGAGTTCCAACAAGCGATTTTTCGACGCCAGCCCGACACGTTCCAACGTAGCGACGGCGGCTTTTTCATCCTCGGCGAAACCGAACTGGGCGATCGTGGCACCGAGTTGGATACGGGCGCCGTCTTGCTGGTGGACGACTTGGACGATGCGTTGGTCGATCACCTCCTGTTGCCGAGCGAGCAGGTCGCGGTGGTTGTCGAAGACGATACGTTCTCGGTTCATAACGGTAGCGGCGATGGGATCGTCGGGGGATAGTTCCGGTGGGAACGATATCGCAGTGGTGCCGCCCAGTTCGGCGGTGTCGCGTGCCGTCAACGCGAGATCGCCCAGCAATTGCGATTGGTGCACGGTCAGGACGGCACGCGCTTGGGTGTCGTCCAGGCGGACCAGCAACTGGCCTTGCTGCACCACGCTGCCGTCGCGCACCAACAATTCGGCGACGATCCCGCCTTCCCGATGTTGCACGGTTTTGCGGTTGCCGTGCACCGTCAGGGTACCCGACCCAATTACCGCCCCATCGAGCGGGGTGAGATAGGCCCAAGCTCCTAGAACGCCGAAGAAAATCAGAATTGTCACGATACCGACACGGATGGGGGTTTTCATGCGCTCTGCTCCATGGCGAGGGGGAGGGGAAGGCGGGACGGAACCGCTGCCGGCACTTGCCCGGCCATGAACGCCGCCGACGTTTGCACCCCCGTCATCTTCCCCGCATCCATCGTTGCGACGTAATCCGATGCGCGGACCAATCCCACGCGATGGGTGATCAGCACCACGGTTCGCTTGCGGGCTTTCAGTTCGTGCACGCAATCGGTCAGCGCGGCTTCCCCTTCCGAATCTAGATTGGCGTTCGGCTCGTCCAGAATCACCACCGCCGGATCGCCCAGCAGCGCCCGCGCCAACGCGATGCGTTGCTTTTGCCCGCCCGATAGGCTGGCCGATGCTGGGTCGAGCATCGTGCGATACCCCATCGGCAGGCGCACGATCGTGTCGTGTGCGTGGGCGGCTTTGGCGGCGGCGACCACGGCCTCATCCGACGCATTGCCGAACCGTGCGATATTGTCGCGGATGGTGCCGGGGAAAAGCGCGACATCCTGCGGCAGGTAGCCGATGGATTCGCCAAGCTGGGTTTTGTCCCAGGTGGCAAGATCGGCACCGTCGAGGCGCACGACACCGGAATCCGGCAGCAAAGCACCGGCCAGCAAGCGGGCGACGGTGGATTTGCCGGCGGCACTGGGGCCGACGATCGTCAGTACCGCGCCGGCTTGAATGCGCACCGATACGCCGCGCGCGGCGGGCCGCAGCGTGCCGGTCGGGGTCCAGCTTGCGTTCTCCATTTCCAAATCGCCGACGGGGTTGGGCAGGCGGACGGGGGATAGCTTGTCGGTTTCGCTTTCGGTCACCGTGCGGATGCGTTCCAAGGCTTCTTTCGCCGCCAAAGTGGGACGCCATGCGCCGATGATGGCCTCGACCGGGGCCAGGGCGCGCCCGAGCAGCAGGGAGCCGGCAAAGATGGCGCCGCCGCTGAGTTCGTCGTGGATGGCGAGCCAGGCACCCAAACCAAGGATCGCGGATTGGAAGAACAATCGGGCGCATTTGCCGATAGCGCCGAGGACGACGGCACGTTGGGATGCGGTGTTTTGTGCGGCCAGCATATCGCCGCGCAGGGAGCGCCAGCGATCCGACAGGGTGGTGCCCATGCCCATGGTGCGGGCGCAATCGGCATAGCGGGTCACGGCCTCCCCGAATTGGTAGGCTCGGGTGGCGACGGCGCTGGCCTGTTTCATCGGCTGGCGGGCGACGCGCTCGCTGACGATGCTAATGGTTGCCAACACCGCTGCTGCCCCGACGGCGAACAGCCCCAAGGCGGGATGGAGCACCGCGATAATCCCAAGATACAGCGGTGCCCAAGGCAGATCCACGAAGGCCAACGCCCCGGTTCCGGCGGCGAACTGGCGCACAGTGTCCAGATCGCGGGCGACATGGGCAGCCAAAGGCGGTGGCCCGCTGCCGCGATCGGCGGTGGTGAGTTTTGCCAGTAGCGCGCGGCCCAATCGGTCCTCGACAATATCGGACACGCCGACCAACACCCGGCCCCGCACCGCGTCCAGAATGGCATAGACAGCGAAGCACAACGTTACTGCCAATGTGAGGTACAGCAACGTGGCAGTGCTGCGGCTGTGCATGACCCGGTCGTAGACCTGCATCATGTACAGCGGCGCGGCGAGATAGGTGAGGTTCAGGAAGGCCGAGAACCCGGCGACCCACCCCAGGGGGCCGGCAACCGCGGTCAGCGTTTGCCGGATCGGTGTTTTGCCAGTCATGGCACCGCTCCCTTAGGCGAAATGCTGGATGACGATTTCCGAAGGATCGAGGGTCGTGGGATGCGTCGCCCCGCCCAAGGTCACCAGCACCAGCGGGGCGTGCCCGGCGATATCCAGCGACAAAGTGTGGGCGGTAGCGTCGTAGACGAGGTACGGATTGGGCGGGGAGGCCGGGGCGTTGGCGGTGGTGTAAACGTTCAGATATTCGCCCACCCCGACCTGCACCGATCCCGAGGCTGCGAATGTCGCGCTGGCGGCCGTCGCGGCGTCGGTAATCACGGTTTTCTCCAGCGCGATAATCGGTGCGGATTCGCTGGTGGCTGCGCTGGCCCCCATCGTCTCCGTGACAACCACGCCGTTGCCGATCGCTCCTTCCGACGCGTCGGCGGTGAAAGCTGCCGTCGCACCCGCTGTTTGCGACAAGACTGTGCCGTTGGATGCGTAGACATTCAGCGTCGCCCCATCGACCCCGTTTCCGGCGACATGCACCGTGCCGCCGCCCGAGGTCACAACGATCCCCGTCGCCAGCGCCGATAGCGCGTGCCCGTTCAGTACGATGTTGTCCGATTGCAGTGCGTTGTATTCGGCCGGCGTCAGGCTCAGCGCATCCTGTGTCATCGTCAGGCTGTGCCCATTGGCGTCGAAACCTGTGTCGAAATTTCCGATCGCGACCAGTGCAGCTGCGTTGGCATAATCGTTCGATGCTAGCACCAAGTGGCTGCTGCCCAGGGCAAAGTGCGGTACTGCCGCCAGCGACACGGCTGTGGAAACCGACACGGTCTCATCCCCGACCAGGGTAACGCTGGATGCGTCCACCTCGGCGGTACGGTTGGCGGCATTCAGCAAGTAGTCGGAACTGTCCTGGATGCTCAGATCGCCATTGTCGGTGAAGCCGGGCAGCGCCACCAGTGCGGCGGCCGTTTGCGCGTCCAGGGTTTCGGCGCCCGACAGTTCCACATGGACATGTGCCAGACCGGAGAAGCCCGAAACGATGCCGCCAAGGATCCCGTCCAGCAGATTGTCGGAACTGTCGGATATCGTCAGCGTATGGCCGTTGACGCCGAACTTCGCCTCGGCGAGCAGGATTTCGGCGTCGGCTGCCGATACGGTATCGTTGCCGGACAGGTTCCAGGCGGCCGCCAGTGCCTCCCCGTCGGTATTGGCCGGGTTGAGGATATTCGCCGCTGTGTCCTGGATGGTGACGGTATGGCCGCCCAAGGTGAAGTTAATCGTGTTTCCAATGGCGAATAGCGATTGGGCGGCGGCGGCGGTGGCGATTTGGTTGCTTGACAGGGTCGTGCCTGTCATCGCCGACAAAGCGGCGGTGTTGGATGGGTCGATCAAGTGCGCCACGGTATCGGCGACGACCAAGCTAAAGTCGGCGTGGACCGAGGCATTGGACGTCCAACCGGCAGACCCTGTCAGGGTTTGGATATTCGCCAGCGTGTCGGTGATTGCCTCCACATGACCGCCGAACGCCACGTTGGCGATCGGAATGCCGCCGTTGCCGCCTACCAGCAGGATGGCCAGGAACGCGGCGGCCTGCGCGACGGTCGGGGACGAACTGTCGGTCACCGTAATGGTGCCGCCCAGCAGCCCGCCGCCCAGCGCCAAGGTGGCGATATGGGCGAAAGTGTCGGAAATATCCGGCGTCGCGATTGCCTTGGCGGCATTGGTCAGCCCGGACACCGAGGCCACGCTTCCCGCCACATGCACGTGGTGCCCGCCCAAATGCAGGGTGGAACCCAGCGCGCCCAGATTGTTGGCATCGGCCACGCTGGCGGACCCGTCGGCGCCCAGTGTCAGGATGAACGCCCCCGGACTGAACCCGCCGAGACCGCCGAGATACGCAGCAGCGGCGATGCCGACCGTTGCGCTACCCGACAAGGCCCAAACGGTGGGCGTTATGCTGGGGGAGCCGGACAACTGCGTCGGTGCGTTCGCGACGATGTTGGCGGCGGTATCGCGCACCGTCAGGCTGGCGCCGAAGGCCGTGGTGGCGCCCAGTGTCAGCATATGGGCGTAGACCGCGTCGGTAACAGTGGTGCTGGCGCTGACCACGATCCCCGACACCGCCGTTTTGTGTGCGTTCAGGGAAGCGAAGGAACTCTCCAGATGCGCGGCGGTGTCGGACACCGTCAGCACATTGCTGCTGCTGTCCGGATTGTTCTTGCTGAAGTTCGGGATCGAGAACAAGGCCGAAGCCGTAGCCGCAGAGACCGTCGCGGTGCCACCGACGGTCTTTAGATACACGGCGTCGATCGATGCTGCGCTCACCGCCGCCAGATACCCGTCGATACTGTCGATCAGATGCGACGCAGTGTCCCAGGCCACCAGGGTATGAGCGTTCTTGCTCAGGCTGGTCAACGATTGCAGCGATAGCGCCTGCGACGCGGTCACGACCGAGTCCGCCGACAGCGTCACCGTGTGGGCGTTCAGGAATGCTAAGCCGGGGGCGCCGCTGGCCTGGATCGCCGTCGCCAATTGCGCCCCGGTGTCGGAAATCGTCAGGCTGCCGGCGTGCAGATTGGGGATCGTCAGCAGGCTGGACACCAGCGTGGCGCTTACCGTCGCGTCGGTGATCGTGGCAGAGTCGAATTTCGATCCGATCGCGTTCAGCGCCGTCAGGTTGGACAGGATATTCGCGGCGCTGTCCGAAACCGCGACCTGTCCGACCACCGCGTCGCCGGCCAGCGTGCTGCTCAGCGCCGCCAGCTGTGCCGCCGTGCCGTTCACCAGCACAACCCCGTTCGTTGTTATCGCGTCGATCGTTCCTCGGTCGGCGCTGTATGCCGTGGCGGTCACGGTTATCGACACGGTGTTGAGCACGCCATCCGACAGCGCAATCGACATTGTGTGGCTGCGATCCGTCACCGCCGATTGCAACGCGTTCAGGCTCGCCGAAACATGTGCCGAGGTGTCGGCGACAGCCGCGAGACTGGAGAAGCCCAGTGCGGTCTGGCTCAATGCCGCGATATCGGCGGCGTTGCCAGCGACCGTCATGGCGTGGCCGCTGGTATCCAAGTGCGGGATCGTGGCCAAATATGTCAGTTGCGCCGCCGTCACGGTGGCGTCGCTCGCCGGCAGCACCCGCCCGGCAATGGCCAACCCGGCGGCGTTGGCGGGATTCAGGAGTTGCGCGACGGTATCTTGAATAACGATCGTCTGCCCCCCGGCGTTGAAGGCGTGCAACTCGGCTAGGCTTGTCACGTAAGCGGCACTGGACAGGAGGCCGGCGCTTAGCGCCACATCCGTGGCCAGGGCGATTCCGGCGGCGTTGGCGGCGTCGAGCAGATGGGTCGCGGTATCGACGATTTGCATCGTCTGCGCGCCGCCCAAGACCCCGCCCAGAATGCCGGACAGCGTGGTGGCTTCTGCCGCCGTCAGCCCGGTCGGGTTGTCGTCCGTGGTCACCGCGTGGGCAGCGGTCAGCATGGCCGGCACGCCGCTATGGGCTGTCAGCAGATCGGCCGCCGTTCCGGTGATGGTCAGACCGCGTTGGTCCAGCGTCGCGACGCCGAGCAGCGCGTTATACAGGGCGGTGGCGTCGGCGACGTTCAGGGCGGTGTCGGTCGGTGTCACGCTGGAGATCGCGCTGCGGTTGGCCGCGACGACCGAGGCGCCACCGGTCGAGTCGGCGATGAGGTGCGCCGCGCTATCCACCACCGTTATATGTGCCGGCGCCACGCCGAGACCGACAATCGCGGCGATGTCGGCGACCGGCACCCCGGTTACCACCAGCGTTGCGCCGGTCGTCAGTGCCATGGCCGAACCGCCGCCATCGTCCACACCGGCCATCTGCACCTCGGCGTCGGTCAGCGCGATGGTGCCGGCCGGGTGAACCGCGATGCCGGAGATGGACGCGAGATTGCCCAAAATCACCGACGATCCAGACACCAAATCCGCCTGGATATGTGCCGCAGTGTCGCTCAGGGCGATGCGGTCCGGCGGCACGCCCAACGCCAGGACCGTCGCGATATCCGCCACCGGCACGCCGGTCACCGCAAGGGTTTGTCCGGTCATGAGCGACAGAGCCGATCCCGCCCCGTCGTCGATATGCGTCGCCATGACTTGGCTTTCGGTCAGCGTTATCGTCCCGCTCGGGTTCACGGCGATGCCGGTCACCAAGCCTAGATTCGCCAGAATCTCCGACGTTCCCGATACCAAATCGGCTTGGATATGCGCCGCCGTATCCCCGACCGCGATCGTGTCCGGCGCCACCCGCAAGGCCGCGACAATGCCGACATCCGCCGCAAGGACTTGGGTGACCGCGATGGTCGCCCCCGTCGTTTTCGGCAACGCCGCATGCAGCCCGTCATCCACCCCGCTTGCTCGGATTTGGCTCTCGGTCAGGGTGATGGTGCCGGCGTCGTTGACGGCAATGGCGGTCACCAGACCGGGATGGGTGACAATTTGCGACGCCCCTCCTGCGATCAAATCGGCTTGGATATGCGCGGCGGTGTCGCTGACATGCACCGCGTTCGGTCGCGCGCCGAGACCGGACAGGGTTGCGATGTCCGATACCAGCGCATCGGTCGCCACCAGGGACCCGCCGGACACCTTGCCCAACACGGACCCGGCGCCGTCGTCGACATGCACCGCCTCGATCTGCGCGACGGTCAGGTCGATCTCCCCATTGTCCGAGACCGCGATGCTGCTGATCGACGCGCGGTGTGCGATCAAGTCCGACGCACCGCCGGTCAGGTCGGCTTGGATGTTCGCGGCGGTGTCGCTGACTTCGATACTGGCCGGAGCCACGCCTAGGCCCAGGATCGTGCCGATATCCGCGATCGCCACCTCGGTGACGTCCAACGTCATGCCGGTCGTTTTAGCAAAAGCCGAGGCCGCGCCGTCGTCGATCGACGCACCCTGCACCTGCGTCGCCGTGAGGGTAATCGTGCCTGCGGGGCTGACCGCGATACTGCCGATGGCGCCGAGGTAGGACAGGATCGCGGATGCTCCCGACACGAGATCGGCCTGGATATGCGCCGCCGTGTCGCTAATCGCGAAGCTATCGGGCACAACGCCCAGCGCGCCGACGGTGCGGATATCCGCCGCGAGCACGTCGGTGACCGCCAGCGATCCGCCCGATGTTTTCGCCATTACCGACCCGGCGCCGTCATCGACACCGGGGGTTAACAATTGCGTTTCGGTCAGGGAAATCGTTCCGGAATCGATCACCGTAATGGCGCCGATAATGCTCGCATTGGCGGCCAGATGCGACGAACCCGAGGCCAGATCGGCCTGGATATGCGCCGCCGTGTCGCCGATATCCAACCCGGTCGGCGGCACGATCAGCGCGCCGAGATTGCCGACATCGGATACCAGCGCCCCGGTGACCACCAACGTCTCGCCCGTCATTTTGGAGAACAGCGAACCCGCGCCGTCGTCGACATGGGCGGCGGTCGCCTGCGCCACTGTCAGGTGGATGGTGCCGGAGTCATTGACCAGGATGGTGGACAAAACCGAACGGTGTGCGAGCAATTCGGAGCTGCCGCCGGTCAGGTCCGCCTCGATGTTGGCGGCCGTGTCCGATACCGCGATGCGATCGGGCGGTATTCCCAGAGCCAACATGGTCGCGATGTCGGAGATCGGAACGCCGGCGACCTCCACCGATCCGCCCGACAGCAGGGCCAATACGGACCCGCCGCCATCGTCCATGTCGGGTGCTTGGATTTGCGCTTCCGTCAGATGAATGGTGCCGGCGTCGCCGATCGTAATATGGCCGATCGATGCGATATTGGTCAGGATCGCGGAAGCGTTGCCGGTCAAATCGGCCTGAAGATTTGCGGCCGTATCGGTCATCGTGAAGCCGGTCGCCGCGAAGGGCAGCGCCAGTATGGCGGGGACTTGCGCCACCGCGACGTCGGTGACGGTCAGAGTGCCGCCCGATAGCAGGGCGAACACCGACCCCGTGCCGTCGTCCATGTGCGCCGTGAGGACTTTTGTCGCCGTCAGTGCAATCGTGCCGGCGTCGCCGACGACGATGCCGCCTACGATGCCCAAATGCGCGAGGATGTGCGACGAGCCGGAGTCGAGATCGGCCTGAATATGCGCGGCTGTGTCGTCGATGGCGACGGCGGCGGGCGGGACGCCTAAGGCGGCGAGTGTGTTCATATCGGCGACAACCGCGCCGGTAATGTTCAGGGTCTCGCCAGTCATTTTGGCGAACACCGATCCCGCGCCGTCGTCGATATGCGCTGCCTCGGCCTGCGCGACGGTCAGGGTTATCGAGCCCGATGGATTGACCGCGATGCTTCCGATATGAGCACGGTCGGCGACCAAGGCGGAGCTGCCGCCGGTCAAATCGGCCGCGATATTGGCAGCAGTGTCGGACACCGCGATGCTGTCAGGCACGACGCCGAGACCTAGGACGGTGCCGATATCGGCGATCGCGACATCGGTGGCAACGACGGTCGCGCCGGTCAGTTTCGACAGTGCCGAACTCGCACCGTCGTCCACGCCCGCCGCTAGGATTTGGGCCCCGGTCAGATGGATCGTTCCGGCGTCGCTGGCGACGATGCTGGAAATCGAGCCGAGATGGCCCAGGATCGCGGACGACCCCGCCACCAGATCCGCCTCGATATCGGCTGCCGTATCGCTCACTGCGATGCTGCCGGGGGCGAAGCCCAGGCCCAGAACGGCACCGATATGCGCGGTATCCACATGCGTTACCACCAGGGCGCCGCCGGACAGCAGGGCGAATACCGACCCCGCGCCGTCGTCGACATGCGCCGCCAGAACCTGTGCTTGCGTCAGGGTAATCGTGCCGGCATCGTTCGCATCGATGCTGGAAATCGCACCGAGATGCGCCAGCAAGGCCGACGAGCCGGACGCCAAATCCGCCTGAAGATGGGCCGCCGTATCTGAAATCGTCAGCGTGTAGGGTGTCGAGATCAGGTCGAGTGCCGTGCTAACGTCCGCCCGTTGCGCCAACGTCATTGTCAGCGCCGGGGTCCCGCTATCGGTCAGCGCGATCGCCCCGATATGCCCGATATGGGCCAGGATCGCCGACGAACCGGATGTCAGATCGGCATCGAGAGCGGCGGCGTTGTCGGAAATCGCAATGCTGGATGGGGGCACGCCGAGCCCGAGCAGCGTGCCGATATCGGCGATTGCTGCGCCGGTAACATGCAGGGTTTCGCCCGACATTTTATCCAGCACCGATCCGATGCCGTCGTCCACGCCCGCAGCCCCGATCTCGGCGACCGTCAGTGCGATCGTGCCGGCATCGCTTGCGACGATTGCCGAGATTGCGCTGTTGTTGGAGACCAACGCGGAGGCGCCGGACGCTAGATCCGCCTGCAAATGCGCGGCGGTGTCGCTGACCGAAATATGGTCGGGCACCACGCTGGCGCCCAGGACGCGCGACATGTCCGCCAGTTCCACCCCGGTCACGACCAATGTCGCACCGGTCATCAGCGACAATGCGCTGTCCGAACCCTCCAAAACCCCCGCATAAAGCGCCTGCGCCGCCGTCAGCACGATCGTGCCGCTCGGAGTCACCGCTATGCCGGAGATATGGGCGCGATGAGCCAAGATGGAGGACGATGCGCCGGCCTGGAGATCGGCCGCGAAATGTGCTGCCGTGTCCACCAGGGCATAGCCATCCGGCGCCACCGATAAGGCCGCGAGCGTGTCGATATCGGCGACGGCGACGCCGGTCGCGACCACAGTTGCGCCTGTCGCTTTGGACAGCGCCGATCCGGCGCCGTCGTCGACGCCCGCAGCCTCGATCTGGGCGACAGTCAACGCGATGGTGCCGGCGTCGTTCACTGCGATAGCGGAAATCGTGCCGAGGTGCCCCAGGATATGCGACCCGCCGGCGATCAAATCCGCCTGCACATGCGCGGCGGTGTCGTCGACCGCGATCGATGTCGGTGCGACCGGCAAGTTGGCGATCGTGCCAATCCGCGCGACCGCGACACCGCTGACGGCGAGGTTGCCGCCAGTCAGCTTGGCGAACACCGACCCGGCGCCGTCGTCGATCTGGGCGGCGGAGACCTCGGCGTCGGTTAGGGTCACGGTGCCGGCGTCACCGATCGCGATGGCCGAAATCAGCGCGCGATGTGCCACCAGATCGGACGATCCGGATTGCAGATCGGCCTGTACGGCCGCAGCGGTATCGACAACGGTCATGCTCGTGGGCGGTACGCCCAGGTTGGCGATAAGCCCCACGTTCGCCGCCGCGACGCAGGTTACGATCAGCGTGCCACCGGAGAATAATGCCATCGCGGAACCCACGCCGTCGTCGACGCCGGCGACCAGGATGCGGGTTTCGGTCAGGGTCACGGTGCCGGAGTCGGTCGCCACGATTCCGGTCAGACCGCCGAGCGCGGTGAGAATGACGGAGCTGCCGCCGGACAGATCGGATTGGATGTGTGCGGCGGTATCGCCGACCACGACACGATGGGCCGACACAATCGACGCCAGCACGTTGCTGTCGCCCGAAAGCTCGGCAATCGTCACGGTCAGCGTGGGCGTGGCGCCATCGCTCAGCACGATCGAGGTTACTGCGGTGTGCAACGCCTCCAGCCCGCCTAGCGCCGCGTTAACATGTGCGGCGGTGTCCAACACGGTTGCGGTAGCGCCGAGGGACGCCAACGCCGATCCGTGCGTTAGGACATGCGCCACCGTTTCGTTCGGCGCGACAATGCTGGAGATTCGGCTGCCCATTTGCATGGTTGCCAGTCCGCTACCGGCGGCATCGATCGCGGCGGCGGTGTCGGTCACGGTCAGCACTTGGCTACCCAAATGCGACTGCACCGGCACCAGCGCGGCGGCGGTCGCGGCATTCGTCGCAGTGCCGTCGGCTAGGATCAGTATGCCCAAATCGGCGCCAAGCGCCGTCAGACCTGCGACGTGCGCGACGATGTTCGCTTGCGTGTCGGACACATCGAGCGCGGTGCTGCCGGCGAGATGTCCAAGCAGTGGCAACAGACCGGTGGCGACCGCGACGGTAACCGAACTGCTGTCTGTCAGCGTCACGGTTCCTAGATGGCTGCCCAGCGCCAGCAAATCGGTGCTGTCGGCGACCACGGACGCGGCGCTGTCGGTCACCGCGATCGGCGATCCCGCCAATGCGGCGGCCAAGGCATGCAGTCCGGCGGCGGCGTCGGCGGATACCGCGCCGATATCCGTCGGGGTGACTGTCAGCAACCGCGCGCCTAGGTCCACCAATCCCGCCGCATCGGCATCGATGTTGGCGATACTGTCGGACACTGCCGCCACAACCGCCAACGACGTAAGTGCCGCACCGTTCGCGACGACAGCAGCGGCGGTGTCGGTCATCGTCAGCACGAAGCCGCCATTGCTGTAGTGTCCGCCCAGGTTCGCAAGCGCAGTTGCGTCCGCCCCCGTCACGGTTCCGTTCGCGGTCAGCACATAGAACGGCACGATGCTGCCCCAGGCGTGCGATGTCGCGGCGACCAGATTGGCGGCGGTGTCGGCGATATCGATGACGCTCGCCAAGGCCACGCCGCCCGCGTTATCCGCATCGGCCAAGTGTGCGTATGTATCGGCGACCACCAAATGGTTGGCCCCCGCGAAAGTCAGTTTCCCCGCCCCCGACAATCCCACCAACTGCTCGGCTTGCGCCGCCGATATCGCGGTGGAGGCGACGATGCGGGCAGAACTGGCCACCGCCAGGATTTGCGCCGCATGCGCCGCGATCGCGTCGGGACTGTCGGCGACAACCAGAGACGCGGTGCCTCGGCTGAAGTTGGCGATTCCGGCGAGCGTGTCGATCGCGGTCGTATCCGTGACGGCATCGCCGAGCAGCACGACCGCAGCGGCGCCGGCCAGCAACCCGCTGGCGGCATTGGCGACCAAGTTCGCAATGCTGTCGGTAACATTGTAGCTGGTGGCAACAGATTGCCAGCCCGACTGTTGCAGATGCGCGATCGTGTCGTCGACTACGACGGTGGCGCCGGTGTTGGAGAATCCGCTGAGCCCGGCCAACCCGACCGCTTGAGCAACCGTCAATGCGACATGCGCGCCGGGCGCCAGTGTCTCCGCCGTCGCGACGGCTTGCGCCCCAGCAGACAGATCGAGCAGATGGGCGACGGTATCGACGATGGTAAGGGCGATGCCGGAACCACGCGAGAAGTTCGGCAATGCCGCCAGGATTTCCGCGCTGGCGGCGGTCGCGGTTGCGGTGGCGTTCAGGATTTCAGCGGCCGCGAGGTGGGTTTCCAAGCTGTTCAGGGTCAGCAAATGGGCGGCCGTATCGGCCACCGTCAGCGTGTGCCCGGCCAGCGAGAATTTGATCCCGAGTTGGGTCAATCCCATCAGGATGGCGACGGAAACCGTTTCGTCGGCGGCAAGAGCCAGGGTTGTGGCATCGGCTTCGATAGCACCGCTCAGGCCCAGCAACTCGGCCGCCGAGCCCTGGATGGCGACGTGGTGGCCACCGGTCGAGAATATCGGATTATCGAACAGCAGTACAGCCTGTGTCGTGGACATCGTGGCGTTGGCGGACAGGGTCAGGGCGCTGGCCAGGGCGATGCCGGGCGCGTTGCTACCGCTCAGCAATGCGGTCGGGGTGTCGGACACGGTCAGTAGATTGTCGCCGATATCGGTGCCCAAAATCGCGAGGGCATTGGCCTGCGCGGCGGTCAGGGTGGCATCGCCGATCATCTGCACCGATGTCGGCACAGCCCCGCTGTTCGGGGAATAGGCGGCGAGATGGCGACCGGTGTCGATGACCGTCAGGCTGTGTCCGTTCAGGCCGAAATGCGCGAATTCCGGCAGCGCGGTAAGGGCCGTCATCTGCGCGACGGTCGCGATGGCATCCTCCGACAGGCCGATCGATGTCGCCTGTAGCACGGCATTGTTGTGCGACAGCGTAACGGAGCCGAGCCGCAGGAGGTGCCCGAGCGTATCGGCGATCGATAGCGGCGCGGTGTTGCTGGCTTGGAAGTTGGCCAGTTCGATCAGCGCCTGTGCGGCGGTGGACGATAGCGCGGTTGGCGCACTCAATTGGACATGGTCCGCCAAGGCAATCCCGGCGGCGTTACCGCTGAATTGCAGATTGCCGGCGGTGTCTAGGATCGAGACGCTGTTGGCGCCCTTGCTGAAATGAGCGATCCCCGCCAGGGCGGTCGCTTGGGCGGCACTCAACGCCGGCTCGGCACCGGACAGCGTCACGCTGGCGGCCAGCGCCAACCCGGCCGCGTCGGCGGCATTCAGCAAATGCGCGGCGGTGTCGCTAACGGTCAGCGTGTGTCCGCCTAGGATAAGGCGGCCGCCAAGGACGGCCAGTTCCTCGGCTTGGTCGGCGGTGACGGTGGCGTTGGCTGTCAGGGTAATGGTGGTGGCGATCAGTTCGCCGGCCCAATCGTCGGGCAGGCTGCCGGTGCCGGAGATATGCAGCAGGTTG
This sequence comes from Rhodospirillales bacterium, assembly GCA_037139955.1. GTDB lineage: Bacteria > Pseudomonadota > Alphaproteobacteria > Acetobacterales > Acetobacteraceae > Rhodopila. The sequence goes on along the minus strand of JBAXFK010000066.1, from coordinate 2,610 downwards.
GCAACAGTGTCGGAGATCCCGATCTGCGCCGCGCCGGTGATGAAGTTCGGCAGTGTCGCCAGCGTCTCGGCTTGCGCGGCGGTCAGCGTCGCGTTGGCTTGCAGCACGATCGAGGACGATAGGGCGATGCTGCTGCTCGCCAGGGTCAGCAGATTGGCTGCGGTATCGACAACGGTGAGCGTGTTGCCGTTCAGGCTGAAATGCGGCAGCACCTGCAAAGCGTGCAACTGCGCCACGGTGGCGACGCCATTGTCGGCCAATTGGATTGCGGTTGCCATTGCGGCGGTGTCGGCATCGAGATTTGCAAGGCCGCGCACGCCCTGGGACACGATCAACTGATGCCCGCCTAGGCCGAAGCCTGCGATGGCATGCAAAGCCTGTGCTTGCCAAGCGGCAACGGTGGCATCGGCGGACAGCGCGACGGATGCCGCTCCGACCAGGCCCGACGCGTTGGCCGGTGCCAGCAAATTGCCGACCGTGTCGGACACCATGAAACCGGGGCCGGAGCCGAAATTCGGCAGCGCCTGCAACGCGGTCGCGGCGGCGGCGGAAACGATCCATGGGCCGGCGTGCGACGACAGCGCGTAACCCGAGATTTGCCCAGCGATGCTGCCCCATCCCGCCCCGGCCGCGAGCGCGGTCGGCGTATCGGCGACGATCAGCGTGTGGCCTTCGTTGCTGAAGCGGGTTCCGAATCGATCGAGGATCGCGGCCTGCGCGGCCGTTACCGTGGCGTCGGCGGTCAGAGTAACGGACCCGGCCAGCGCCAGCCCCGCTGCATCGGCCGGATTGAGCAGGTTCGCTGCGATGTCGGATACGGTCAGGCCGGCAGCGGCGGAAAACCGTGGCAGGGTGCTCAAAGCTTGCGCCCGATCGGCGCTCACGATGGCGGCGGCGCTTAGGGATGTGCTGGCAGCCAGCGAAAGATCGCCAGTCAGGGTCAGCAAATGCGCGTCGGTATCGACGACCGAAAGCGTGTTGCCGTTCAGGCTGAAATTCGGCAATGCGGCGATCGTCTGGAACTGCGCGACGGTTACGATGCTGCTGCCCCCGAGTTGAATGGCGGTGGCTATCGCGGCGGTGCCGGAATCGAGGCCTGCCAGACCGGCCGCCCCGTTATTTATGGTCAACCGATGACCGCCCAGGCCGAAGCCGGCGATGGCGTGCAGCGCGGTTGCCTGCGCAGCCGAGACCGTGGCATCGCCCCCGATCGCGACAGACGACGCGCCGGCTAGGCCGGTCCCATTGCTGGGAGTCAGTAAATTGCCAACGCTATCGGATACCGCGAAACCGGGTCCGGCATCGAAATTCGGCAATGCCTCCAGCGCAGTCGCGGCGGCGGCGGATACAGTCCACGGGCTGTCGTGCGACGACAGCGCGTAGCCCGAGATTTGCCCAGCGATGCTGCCCCAACCCAAGCCGGCGCCAAGCGCTGCCGGGGTGTCGGCGACGGTCAACGTGTGGCCGCCATTGCTGAAGCGGGTGCCGAATCGATCGAGGGCTGCGGCCTGCGCGGTCGTGACAGTGGCGTCGGCGGTCAGGGTAACGGACCCAGCCAGCGCCAGGCCCGATGCATCGGCCGGGTTGAGCAAGTTCGCGGCGGTGTCGGACACGGTCAGGCCGGCAGCAGCGGAGAAATGCGGCAGGGCGCTCAAAGCTTGCGCCCGATCGGCGCTTACGGTGGCCGCAGCACTCAGGGACGTGGTGGCGACCAGGGAAAGATCGCCGGTCAGGGTCAGCAAATGCGCGGCGGTATCGACGACCGAGAGCGTGTTGCCGTGCAAGCTGAAATTCGGCAGCGCGGCGATCGTCTGGAACTGCGCGACGGTGACGATGCCGCTACCCGCCAATTGAATGGCGGTGGCCATCGCGGCGGTGCCGGAATCGAGGTTCGCCAGACCGGCCGCCCCATTGTCGATGATTAGACGATGCGTGCCGACGGTAAAGCCGGCGATGCCGTGCAGCGCGGTTGCTTGCGCCGCCGAGACAGTCGCGTCGCCGTCGATCGTGACGGACGACGCGCCGGCCAGACCGGCAGCGTTGCTGGGCGCCAGCAAATTGCCGACGCTGTCGGACACCGTGAATCCCGGCCCGGCCGCGAAATGCGGCAAAGCGATCAAGGCCTCGGCGGCTCCGGCGGAAACGATCCAGGGGGCACCGACCGAAGTCGGCACAACGTTTGTCGCCAAACCCAAATCGGACGGTGGCGCCGCCAGCAAGGCAGACGGGGTGTCGGACACAGTCAGGCTGTGCCCACCCAGACCGAAGCTCGGCAGCGCGGCCAAAGCATGCAAAGACGTGGCGGATACAGTCGCATCGGCAGACAGGACCGCATGGCTCGCGCCGGCCGCTGCTAGGATCGCCGAACCGGGGCTGGCGCCCGTGAGCACGGTTTGCAGCACAAGCAGATTGGCCGCAGTGTCGCTCACGGTTATCGGGCTGGCGAGGCTCAGGTTCGGAATTGTCGCCAAGGTCTGCAACTGCGCTGCGCTCAGGACGAAATCGGCTGCGTTGGCGTCGGTACGCGGTACGATACGTTCATTCGCCGCCAGGGCCGCCACGTTGGCGGAGAGGCCGAGCAGCGCTGTCGGGGTGTCGGCGATGGTTAGG
>JBAXFK010000065.1:0-18797 GCA_037139955.1 Rhodospirillales bacterium | reverse complement strand
CCGTTCTCATCAAAACACCTAAACCAGGTGTCCGTGAAACCGGCAGCAGCTCAATGGGATCATGTTGCAGGTAGCGCCGCCTGACACACCACCGCAGGAAGCCTTTGACCGCAGTGAAGGCATGTGCTGCTGCTCCCGGCTGGCCTTTGGCGAGCAACTTGTCGGTAACCGCCGTCACATCCTGTGCTCTCACATCCTCCAGCGATTTGTGCTTCACCCGCGCGAAGTGATTCCGGATCAGCGCCTCCGTCCCTTTGGCGGTGATCGGGCGGGTCTTAGGTTGAAGATGGGTCGTCACGTACAGTTTGAGCGCATCCTCAAAGGACATCCGCTGCGGCCGATGCTTGCCAAGCGTCCGTTCGGCCAGCAAACGCTTGGCTTCTGTCCGGGCATCCGCGAGGGAGACGATAGGATACCGACCGAGGGTTATGCGCTCTCGCCCGCGACCATGGGTCAGAACGAACGCCTTCGTGCCTCCCTGCGACACGCGCACACCGAAACCGTCTACTTGGTCGTCCGGATACACTTTAGCCCCTCGTTCAGGGGGCGAGAGGCTGCGCACGACAATGTCGGTGAGGCGCAAATTTGTCTCCGTATTGTCTCCGCCATAGGCAGTGTAGAGGCGTGTTTCAATGAGCGACTATGGTCACTTCTGACGGTTAAAACAAATAAAGTCCAATGGGTTATGTCGATCAATGCGAATCTATGAGAACCCTACGATTAGGATTCCTAATCCTGGGGCCGTGAGTTCGAATCTCGCCGGGGACACCACCAAAGCCGTCAGCCGAGTTTATAGCGTTCGAAGATCGTCTTGACCCTGCCCACCGCTTCATCCAGCGACTGATCGACCGTCATATTTTTTTGCAGCACATTGGCGATCGCTTGGTTCCAAATCTGCTCGGATAGCACCGCAGAATAGGCCGGGTTGTAATTCATCCACCAAGGGATGGTCGGATTAACCAACCCGGTTTTCACCGCGACGGGACGATGCGGGTCCTTCGGATCGGTCCACCACGGATCGTTTGCTACGATCGACGGCATGACCGGCAGATATCGCCCGAACGTTTCCTTGAGATAGGTATTCAAATTGGCCGGTTGAATGAACGCCTTCAGCAACGATTTGGCGCCGGCGATATTCTTGGCATCCTTGGGGATAAGGCAGGGCGAGACGCCGAGCAGGCTGGCAACCGGCTTGCCGGAATTGTCGTCCGGAATGCCCTGAGTCACGATTTGTTTGTAGTACTGATCTTCCTTGTCGATTTGCGCCACCGAGATCGAAATTGTCGCGTTCGGCGTCATCGCGATCTGCTTGGCGAAAAAGGCATTGTTGTTATCGACATCGCCCCAATTGATCGCACCGGGCGGCACGTAGCCTTTTTTATACGGCCCGGCCAACCGATCGATCGCCATCGCGGCGGCCTTGCGCACATTGGCATCGTCGATGTTCAACCGACCGTCGGGCAGTACGATGCCGGTGCCGCCATAGGCTACCAGAAAATTATGGAACAACGTGCCGCTATCGGCCTCCTTGGTCGCCAGAGAAAATCCGAGCCCGAAGATTCTCTTACCCTTGGACCGCAGCTTGTCTTGCACGATTTGAAAGAATTCGTAGTATTTATCCTGCGTGGTCGGAATGTCCTTATCGCCGAAGCCAGCTTCTTCCACCAGCGGGCGCCAGACTTGCTCCAATAGGGTCGAGCATTTGATCGGCACTGTATAAAACGAATGCTTCTTCGCCGTGGCATTGTAAAAGCTGGAACTATCGAGTGCGGTTTTGGAAAATGCCGTTTGCTGGGACGCTATCACGTCGGACACGTCGACCAACTTGTTGTTCCAAGCCGCGAGCGGGACTAGAAACCGGTCACCGGTCACGGCATGCACCAGATCGGGCACGTCGCCGACCTGCATCGCGGCGATCATTTTGCTGATCAAATCGGCGCCGTTCATGATGGTGAGATTGACCTTATTGCCGGTCTCCTTCTCCCATTTCGACATTGCCGCGATGACTGCGTCGTTTTCGGCTTTGTAAAACCCCTGGGTCCACCAAACGGTGACGGTCTCGGCTGCTTTAGCGCGCCGAGGACCGGCGGCGACGGCGGTACCCAATCCGGCGACGGCGGCGCGTCGGGTCAATTTATGCATGGTTTTTTCCCTCCCGTTTCGGCGTCAGCCTTTGACGCCGCCCATTGTCAGCCCGCTGTTCATTTTTCGACGAAACGCATAGTAAATCGCCATTGGCGGTGCGGCGTAAACAATCGCCGCCGCCATCAGGTAATTCCACGGTGCTTCGTCGCTGTTCAAGAATTTGCCTAACCCGACGGGCACCGTGATATTATCGGTGGAGGATAGAAGTAGGAACGCGTACAGGTATTCGTTCCAAGAAAGCAAAAGCGCATAGGTGCCGATCGCAACCAAAGCGGGCGCCATCAACGGCAGATAAATCTGCCAATATATTTGCGGTGGAGAGGCGCCGTCGATCCGCGCGGCCTCATCCAATTCGTGCGGGATGGAGGCCCCGTATTGCTTGAAGATAAAGATCGCGTACGGCGTGGCGAAGGTAACCTCCACCGCGATGACAGCCAGCGGATTATCGAGCAAGCCGTATTTGCCCATGATGCTGTAGAATGGGATTGCCAGAAACGACATCGGAATCATGTATGTCATCAAGGCGGCATTCGTCAGCATCCAACCGTTCTTGAACCGCATACGGGTGATCGTGAAGCTGGTTAGCGTGCCGATCGCCAGGGTTAGGAATGCAACGACGATCCCGATATAGAAACTGTTCCACATCTGGGCCCAGAAATTCTGTAACAGCCAATAGGCTTCGTGTAGCACAGTCTCGAAACTATGCAGGCTGGCATGGGTGGGGAATGTGGCGTTGGCGAATACATCTTCCTTTTCCTGCACCGCCACCCGGATCATGTTGTATAGCGGTAAGATGGTCCAAAAGATCAACACGACGCTGACCGCCCCCACCGCCACCGAGATTGCGCGCCGGTCGGCACGCGCTCGGGTACCGGCGTTCATAGCTGCACCTCGCCTTTTTTAAGCTGGCGCATCAACAGTACCACCAACGGAATCAGTAGTGGCAGCGCGGATAGTACTGTCGCCATACCCAAGGCGGGATTGCCGAGTTCGAAGGCATTGCGGATGCCCAGTGTCGCCAACACATGTGTCGACAATGCCGGCCCGCCACCCGAAATGAATCGCACCGCGTTGAAATCGCCGAGCGCCCAGATCGTGCTTAGCAAGGTGCAGACCAAGTATAAGCCGGCGAGCAGCGGAAAGGTTATATGGAGGAAACGACTGAAGCTGCTAGCACCATCGACTTCGGCCGCTTCGTAAAGCTCCCGCGGGATCGCCATTCGTCCGGCGAGGAAGATGATCGTCCAGAACGGCAGCCATTTCCAAATATGGGCATAGATCACGCAGCTCAGTGCCAAGGTACCGTTATCCAACCAAGGCGGGCCGTCGACCTGGAACATCTCCCAGATGAAATTATTGATCAAACCCCATTGGCTGTTCAACATCCAATGGATCGAAATCAATCCGGGAATGCCGGGCACCGCCCAGGGCAAGATGAAAATCAGCAATACAGCTTTCATCCACCAGCCTTTGCGCATGAAGAACCCGGATAAGCCCATTGCAAGAGCCAGTTTCAGGTTCACCGCGACTAGTAAATAGATCAGTGTATTAGCGATTGCCGAGGGATATACTGGATCGGCAAATAATTGTTTGAATGCCGCGACATCCGCGCCGAGCCATAACCCGTAACATACGGGATATACGACGAAGGCAAGGAAAATCCCGACATACGGCGTTGCGAACGCCATTGCCCAATAGAGATCGGCCCCGCGTAAGCCGCCCGCGCCAGTCATTTTGGCCTGGACAGGTGCCAGTGCGGCATTGTCCATCGTCGTACCGATAGCCATCGGTGCGCATCCTTCCCTGTGCTGACCTACCCGAATATCGCCGAAGCGAAAGCCGAGCGGCGCCTTTTCGGCCGCTTTGGATGGATTAGGGGGATGGCGCTAGCCAATGTCAACAAATCTCTGCGATAGTAAAAATTGGGTCTATTTTTTGTAAATTGGCAAATCGACGCCTTCGCCCCGGACTACCGACCGGTATGGGTGAACCGCATAGCACAGCCGTCGCGCCAACGGTTATTGGCCACGCCGAGATCGACCGGCAGCTGTTTGGATCGATTGGAAACCTGCCCTATCCTCCTGGCCGTTCAAACGTCCGAAGGAAACACCATGACCGCCCCCGAACGCCTGCGCGCCGTGCTCGCCGAGCCCGGCCTAGTGACCATGCCGGCCGTGTGGGACGGTCTGAGCGCTAAAATGACCGCCGCTGCCGGTTTTAAGACCGCATTCCTGTCTGGGTCTTGCGTCGCGGCCAGCCGGCTGGGCGGTCCCGATCTCGATTTGATTTCCTTCGCCGAGATGTTCGACTCGTTCAACATGGTGCGCGGCGCCGCGTCGGATTTGTTGATCCTGGCCGATGGCGATCACGGTTACGGTAATGCGATGAATGTCCAGCGCACCGTCCGCGCCTACGGCCGTGCCGGCGCCGCCGCGATCCTGATCGAGGACAAAATCACCCCGCGCGCCCTGACGTCGGCCGGCAAGCCCTGCCTGCCGCGAGACGAAGCCCGCATGAAAATCCGTGCCGCCGTGCAGGCCGCCAAGGAGTCCGGCATCCTGATTCTCGCCCGCACCGACTGCCGACCGACCCAGGGCATCGACGAGGCGGTCGCGCGCATCGAAATGTATGTCGAGGAAGGCGCCGACATTCTATTCCTCGACTCGCCGGCCGACGATGCCGAAATCCGTCGGGCCGTTGCGGCCGCAGGCGGGAAGCCGTCCTTCGCCGTGTTGTCGCCGGGGGCACCGCGCGCCACCCCGTCCAAGACCGAGGCCGAAGCGCTTGGCTTCAAAATTGGCACCTATCCGACCGGCATGCTGTCGCCGGCAGCCGCCGGAATCAAAGCCGGGCTCGATGCCTTGCTCGCCGGCGGTAACCAAGCCGCCAGCGCGATGCCGGGTGCCGAACTGCGCGCGGTTCTGGGCTATGGCGACTACGACACTCAGGCCGCACCGTTCATCCTCGGCGGCTGATTCAAACGGCGCCGGAGCCTTACACTTCCGGCGCCGCCAGCAGCGATGCTCGGGCGGACAGGAACTCTTCCACCGCCGCGACGAGCTTGTCGCACTCGGCGTCCCCGATCGGCAGGCACAAGGTCATCATGCCCCGCCGCGCGAGCCAAATCCCGGCGGCGAGCATGTCGAAAAAGAACAGTTCTTTCAGTTTCTGGTCCCCCGCCGCCGCGTCGGCCGGCGTCACGATCGGCCGGCGCGTGGTGTGCACCGCCAGCATCGAGCCAATCCCGGTGAATTGCAGCTTCGCCCCGACGGCGCGACAAGCGGCGTTCAGCCGTTCCCGCAGCGCTTCGCCCCGAGCATTGAGGGCGACGGCGGCCTCGGGCGTGTAAATCTGCGTGAGGCCGGCCAATCCTGCGGCCATCGTCAGCACATTGTTGTTAAAGGTTCCGGCATGCGGCAGCGCGTTGGCGCGGCGGGGATCGAACATGTCGATAATATCCGCCCTCCCCCCGAAGGCGCCGAACGACATGCCGCCGCCGATATATTTGCCGAACGTGGTCAAATCCGGTTTCACTCCGCGTACCGCCTGCAAACCGCCGGGCGACAGGCGGGAGGTCATGACCTCGTCCAAAATCATCAGCGCGCCGACGCGGGTGGTTTCATCGCGCACCATATGTAGGAAATCGGGCAATGCCGCGATGCAGCCGCCGCTGCCGAACATCGGTTCCAAAATAACAACCGCCAGATCGGCCGCGTGTTGCGCGATCAGCGCGCGTGTTGCTTCGGTATCGTTGTAGGGCGCGACGACATAATCGAACGGCGCATTGACCGGCGATCCGCCACCGGAGAACCCGAACACCGCGCCGTGGTAGCCGCCGTCGAACACCATTACCTTCTTCCGAGCGGTGAAAATGGTGGCGACGGTAATAGCGAGCAGGTTGGCCTCGGTGCCGGAGTTCGTCAGCCGCACCCGCTCCAAGCCGAACCGATCGCAGATCGCGCGGGCGAATTTCGCTTCCGTCATGTTGGACGCACCGAAGTTGATCCCGCTGTCCAACGCTTTGTCCACCGCCGCGCGAATGACGGGGTGCGAGTGCCCATAAATGCCCGCCGTGTATTCGCCGAGAAAATCGACGTATTCGTGCCCGTCCATGTCCCATAGGCGGCAGCCCTCGGCCCGCGCCATCGCGACCGGGAACGGCGCGTAGTGCAGCACGGTGCGGGTGTTGCCGCCGGGCATGACGCCCAGCGCCTCCACATAGCGGGCCAAGCTCTGGGGATTGCGGGCGACATAGGCTTCTTTCGCGTCGCGCAATGCGGTGTCGATATCGGCATTGCCTAGCACGGTCTCGCTCATGGTTCGCACCCTTTCCCGGTTGGCTTGAGTGTGCCGGACGGCTATGCCCCCTTGCAACCGCACAAGGACCCTCGCGCCATGGATCTGAAAGACCACATCCGCTCTATCCCCGATTTTCCCAAGCCGGGCATCCTGTTTTACGACGTATCGACCCTGCTGCGGCACGAGGACGCCTGGGCCGTCGCGATGGGCCGCATGGCGCGGGCGGTGCGCGCGTTCCAACCCGACCTGATCGCCGGCATCGAATCGCGCGGCTTCCTGGTCGCCGCCCCCTTGGCCCTGAAGCTGGGCTGCGGCTTCATCATGGTGCGTAAGAAGGGCAAATTGCCGGGCCCCTGCATCGGGCTGGATTACGGGCTGGAATACGGCACCGATCGGATCGAGATCCAAGCCGACGCGGTTTATCCCGGTCAACGCGTAGTGGTGGTGGACGATCTGCTAGCGACCGGCGGAACGATGAACGCTGCTATTACACTGATCCGTCAGGTCGGCGGCGTCGTGCCGGCCGCAGCGGCGCTGATCGAGCTGACCTTCCTGAACGGCCGCGACCGGCTGGACGTGCCGTGCGAGTCTCTCGTCGCCTACGACGAGTAGCATGCCTAACTTGCCCGTTCGACGCGACTAATGGATGCACATGACGCGCAGGACCGCTTTGTCCGAATCGCCCAGCGGCGGGCTTGTGCGAGCATCTGGGATCAGCGACGGAACCTCCCGCGTCATGAACGCTTTAATGACGTTCGTGCCCACGCCGAAGACGTATTTGGTAGAACTGACGATCTCGCCCTGCGGCGATGTCGTACGTTGGATAATGTGCCCGTCGATCGCCCCCACGACATCGCCATCCACATTTAGAATGGGACCGCCGCTGAACCCGCCCCTCACGGCGTTCGCATCGATCCATATCAATTCTCTCCGGTTCCCCGCATCGAAAGAAGGACGCTCGGTGCGTAATCGTCCCCGCGTCTCGGTCGGCACAAGCTTGTCCCCATCGCCAGGGTAACCGAGAATTGCCACGTTCGCCGCGCCGCGCGGCCGGTCCGCCAATGCAAATACCCCAGGAGGGCGCATATTTCTTATCTGCAAGACCGCGACATCGTTCGGATAGTCGATTGCCAGCAGTCTCGCCGGCGTTTCCTTTAGGTAACGCGACACGACAAAAATAGCCGAGCACTTTCGTACTACGTGCGCGGCCGTCACCGCACTGCCATCGCTGGAGATAAAAAAGCCCGTTCCTGCCTCCCCCGTCGGCTGCGATCTGTCGGTCGGCCGAATAACTGTGGGCAGGGTGGCATACTCCGGCGTCGATGGCGGATTTCCTTCCTGCTGGCCAACACCCGGCCGAATCACAGTGGGAAGGGGCGGTTTAGTGTCCGGTTGAAGGTTCGGTTCCGTTCTCCCAACTGTTTGTACGCGATTACCGGCCTGACCTGCGGCCGGGGGGCGCGGCGTAGGTGCGGGAACGGATACAGCAATAGATTGACGCGACGTGTCCCGGCCCTCCGGATGGCTCGGCGTGCCCAACGCAAGCCACGCCCCCGCAGCTGCAAGCACGATCGCCATTATGGTCCAGTCCCACCAACGCGGTTTCATGCCATAAAGTCTGCCGCCGTTCCGAAGGTCCCGACGATAACACACCGACGCCGCAAGGTCGCGTACTGGTGAATGCAGAGGCTGCGTGGACGCGGACCCAAAATCACGAAACAATCGAGCGGGACAAGCCGGGGATGGAAATGCGTTGGTTGGTATTGGCGGCGCTGCTGTGGTGCGGCAGTGCGCGGGCGTACGAGATTTCGGTGCCGAATTACGGCAGCTCGATCTCCGGCGTGCCGTTCGCGATTGCCTTGGAGAAAGGCTTCTTCAAGCAGGAAGGCGCCGATGTGACCGCCGTGCGCGCGACGGCTGGCGGGAGCGCCGATGTGCGCAACATGCTGGCAGGCGATCTGCCGTTCGTGGAATCGTCGCTGTCCGGCATTTTGGCCGCTGTAAAACACGGCGCGGATTTGAAAATAATTGCCGAAATGTCGCACAGCAACGCGCAATTCGTGTGGGTGGTGCGTAAGGATTCGCCGTTGCAATCGCCAGCCGATTTGAAAGGCAAGAAGATCAGCTTTACCACACCGCAATCGACGTCGCAGGGTTTGGACGTGCTGTTGTTACAAAAATTCGGCTTCGCGCCGGGCGAGGTTTCCCTGGTCGCCACCGGCCAGTAAGGTGCCGCCATCGTCGCGCTGGAAAACAACGGCGTGGATGTCGCGATATTGGCGGAACCGGTCTACACCTTGAACCGCGACAAGCTGCGTCCGCTGGCCTGGGTCCGCGATATTTTTCCCGCCATTAACAACGTTGTCGGCGTGACCTCCGCCAAGGTCGCACGCGAAAAACCCGAGGAACTGCGTGCCATTCTGCGGGCGCATCGACGTGCGGTCGTGTTTATCGGTGACCACCGGGACGAAGCGGCCGCAATCGCCGCCAAGGTTTATAAACTCGATCCGTCCGTCGTGCGATCGGTCATGGACGGGTTGTTGGATCATCCGTCGAATGGCGTTCCGTTCTGGAGCCAGGGCGATTTCCGCTGGGCGGATCTGGATGCAATGATGATCGCGATGAAATCGATGGGACTGCCTGAGGCCGATGCCGACTGGCGCCATCTTGTCGATCAAGATTTTCTGCCCGTGGATTTACGGCGCGATTTGGGAAAGTAACACCGATGGACAATCTCACGCGGCAGCTGGCCCATTTCGCCGCCACTTTACGCTACGACGATATTCCGGAATCGATTCTAATGCGCGCCCGACAGAGTTTGGTGGATACGATCGGTTGCGGATTGGGCGGACAAAATTGCGAAGCCGCGCGTATCGCCTTGGCAATAGCGGACGGCGCTACGCCCGCGCGCGGTGCCGGCCGTATCTTGGGATCGGTTGCAAATGCAACCGCACAGGAGGCCGCTTTTATCAATACGGCGATGATCCGATATCTGGATTTCAACGACTCCTGGCACGCCGGCCATCCTTCCGATATTTTGGGCGGTCTGCTAGCGATGGCATCATCGTCCGGTGCCAGCGGCAAGCGTTTTTTATCTGCGATGGTGGCGGCCTACGAGGTTGTTTTCCGCCTGATTCCGCCCACGCAAATGCGAGAAAAAGGCTGGGATCAAGGGTTTTGCGTCGGCTTGGCCGCAGTATGCGGTCTCGGCCATTTATTGAGCTTGGATACGGAACAAATCGGTCACGCGTTGGCGATTACCGCCGTCGCCAATGTGCCGATGCGGGCGACACGGGCGGGCAATTTGTCGTTGTGGAAGGGATCGGCGACCGCGTTCGCGGTGCGTAACGCGGTATACGCCACCCAACTCGCGGCCGGTGGCATGACCGGGCCGGAAAAACCGTTCGAAGGTCGTCACGGTTTAATGGAGCAAATCACCGGCACGTTCGCGATCGATCCATTCCCCGCCGCCGGCGGCGATTGGCTGTTGCCATGGGTCCGGCTGAAATATTGGCCTGTGGAATATAATGCCCAGGCTGGCGTTTGGGCATCGCTGAAATTACGCGAGCAGATGACGCTGGACGAGATCGCAAAGATCGATATAGCGACCTACTGGTCGGCATGGCACGAGATCGGTAGCGAACCGGCGAAATGGGACCCGCAAACCCGAGAAACGGCGGATCATTCGTTACCCTATATTTTCGGCCGAGCGTTGACGGATGGAACTATTACGGTCGGGACGTTCGATTCGGATCGATATCTGGACCCGACGATCCGCCCGTTGATGGCAAAAATTTCGGTCGCCGAGGACGATTCGATATCTGCCCTATTTCCCCATAAAATCGTCATGCGGGTCGCGGTGGAATCCGTCGATGGACGGCGCGTTACGATCGAACCCGGCGACCCGCGTGGCGACTGCACCAATCCGATGGACGATGGCGAAATCGCGGCCAAATTCCGGCTGTTGGCCGAACCCATCTTGGGTGAGACGGGCGCGACGCGGGTGCTGAACGTTTGGAACGCACTCGATCGTGTATCGGATATGGCAACGGCGATGGATGCGTTGGTCAGGCAACCCTGACGAATTTGTCCACGCCACGATTGACCGTGAGACCAGCATAGATATCGCCGAGCGAGTCGACGCCGACACCGTGGACATGGCGACTTTCCAGACGGGTCAGCACATTGCCGTCGGCATCGCGGACGCAGATATAGGCCGGTTTGCCGTCGTGCTCCTGCTCCGCGATGTAATAATTGCCATCCCGACCGCGTGCGATGTCGTTCGGGCCACCCATGCCCGTCCATTGGCCCAGATATTCCCCGTCCGGGGTGAATTTTTGGATGCGCCGATTGGATCGGTCCGCGACGTAAAGCGTACCGGTATCGTCAAATACGATACTATGTGGCAAATGGAATTGTCCCGGCCCCTTGCCGGGTGTTCCCCAGGATTGCAGCAGTTTTCCATCGCCCGAGAAGCGATGCACGCGGGCATTACGATAACCGTCGGTAACATAAATATCCCCATTGGGGTGTCTACTCATCTCCGTAGGATGATTGAACGGGCCAGCCGCGTGCTCGGCCAACCAAGGAGAGCCAGTACAACCGGTGTCGGAATGAACGCCTTTTTGCCCAAGCGAGAGCAGCATTTGGCCGTCGAGCGTAAAAGATTTGACCACCGAATCCGATCGGTCGGTGGTATATACGACATCCTCGACGATTTTCAGGCCGTGCGGATCCCGCACCTCCCCGGTGCCCCAGGAACCGAGGAATTTCCCTGTTCGTTCAAATACCAAAACAGGAGGATCCTTGCGCTGGAAGACGTAAATGCGGTCCTGGGAGTCGGCAGCGACGCGGCTGACCACGCCTATGGTTTCTGCTGCGGGGAGTTTGAAAAAATCGCGGATAATTTCATATTTGTAAGCCATCGTTTTTCCTTCCCTATTGCCGCATACCGAATGTTTTCGACCACTCCGCCAGCCAAGGGTCGCGCACCCGATCGGATTCCGCGCGATCGGCAAACCATAGTTTATGCACCGCCGGATTCAGCCCGGGAGTGTCGGACGGCGATTTTTTCAAAGCCGTCAGATGGCCGAGATCGCGAATCAACATGCCCTGTCCTTCTTCCGACAGGCACCAATCGAGATAGAGCTGCGCCGCTGCCGGACGCTTCGATGTAGCAGGAATACCGTCGGCGAAGGTGAAGCAGGGTACGCCCTCGATCGGGAAAATATAATCCAACGGTGCGCCGTCCCGGATTTTCGACATAACAGAAGGATACGATACCGGAGCGATTCCGATCTCCCCCCGGATCAGTGCATCGGCGGTGACGGCGTTGGTGGTATAGACTCGCGGTTTGATCGCTGCCTGCTTTGCCCAGTAGTCTTCGCTGAGCACCTTGCGCTGGAACATCACCCAAACCCAGGTCGATCCACCGGTGTAACCGCTGGGCATGCCTACTTGGCCGGCATATTTGGGGCCGGCGATATCCCACCATCCCGTCGGCCGGTCCTTGATCAATTCTTTATTCCAGGCGATGCAAGTGCCGGCGGTGATGCGCGGCCAAATGCGCGGAGATGCAACGGCTTCCGGAATATAATCGGCGGCGTTCGGCGGGGCGTAGGGACGAAACGCACTTTCGATATTGCGCAACAAACTCGGTTCGGAATGATCGATCAGATCGGCGACCAGTTTATTCGCACCGATTTCGGCTTTGATCCGCTCGATCAATTGTCCGCCCGGTAAATGCACAATCTCCACTTTCACGAATGGAAAGCGTTTGTTAAAAGCGGCTATTGTTTCGAGTTCCAAATCCTCGATTTGCGCGGTGTAGTTAACAAACCCGCCTTCCCGTTTCGCTGCATCCAGCAGCGCAGCCGAGGGTTCGAAGCGCGGTATGGCCGCCTTCGCCTGGGTACCGAAGGTCAACGCGGACGTCGCGACTATTGCCTGTCGGCGGGTTATTGGCATGTCGAATTTCCTCCATTTCGGTGACGCTACCATGCCCCGAAAACCCCCGCCATTGCCAAATCGACTTCGCCGCGCGCATCATGACGAACTGTTTTCGTGAGATTCCGCGCCATGATTGTCGTCTTCGGCTCTATTGCTCTCGATCTGATATTCGCCCTACCGCACATTCCCAGCGTTGGGGAAACTGTGCTTTGCCCCACCGTTCGCATCGAACCCGGTGGTAAAGGTGCCAACCAAGCTGTAGCCGCCGCGCGAGACGGCGCCCATGTCGTTATGGCAGGTGCTGTCGGACAGGACGCGCTAGCATCGAACGCCCTTGCATTGTTGCAAGACGCTCGGGTTGACGTAACGCGGGTGGTCGCGACCGATGCCACCACTGCGGCTGCGGCCATTTGCGTCGATCCCATTGGTAACAACGCCATCGCGGTCGGATCGGGTGCGAACCTGTTGGCGAAAGCGGATCAGGTGGAAGACGCGTTGCTAACGTCCGAAACAACGCTGATCCTGCAAATGGAAGTATCGACCGATGAAACCGCCGAATTGATACGCCGAGCAAAATCGAGAGGCGCACGTATCGTGCTGAATTTGGCGCCGGCGGCCGCGCTACCTTTGGATGCGTTGCAAGCTGTCGATATACTAACAGTCAACGAAGTCGAGGCCGAATGGTTGGCCAAACGATTGGGATGCGAACCGACTGCATCCGCGCTGTACAGCGTTCTTGGCATAACAATTATCCGCACCCTCGGCAGCGCCGGCCTAGAACTCGCCACACCCACAACTCTTCAAACCATGCCCGCTCGGCATATCGTTCCTATCGATACGACTGCGGCCGGGGATTGTTTTGTTGGCGTGCTTGCAGCCGCGTTGGATCGCGGTTGGGCATTGCCCGAAGCGTTGCAGCGGGCAACCACGGCGGCCGCCCTGTGCTGCATGAAGCCGGGCAGCCAGGGAAGCGCTCCCTGGGCCGCCGAAACCGATAATTATCGCGACAATACCGGCTGAATTCGGCTACCCTCGCTTACCTCGTCGGGCAAATCGATTGCGACTTTATCCCCGAGTTTGGCACCCTCGGACAACGTCGCGCGGATACCGTCGGTGGTCGCCACTTTTACTGGCCGCATACGTACCAAACTATCGTCGCCCACACCGGCAACGAATGTATTCGTCCCGCGCACGATCAGTCCGGCGACCGGAATTTCCGGCAGACTGACCAACGGGACATGCAATGTCACGTAAGCGAAACTGCCCGGCACAAGAAACTGATTGGCGTTGTCGACTTCCAATTCGGTGAACAGCGTGCGCGTGCGGGGATCGAGTTGGCCCGAGGTTCGAGCGATTTTTGCCTGGACTTTGCGGGTCGAATTGGCGGCATCGCTGACATCCACGAGATCGCCAACATGCACGTTGGGCACATCACGTTGCTCGACATACACATTCACGCGCAATTTTCGGTCGTCGACGATGGTGATTAGCGGCTGATTGCTGGTTTGGTTCGTGCTGGCATTTTGTATCAACGCACCGGGATCGGCGAAACGGGCGGTAACTCTGCCAGCGAAAGGTGCGCGAATTTTTTCGTAAGATTTCATCGTTCCGAGTTCGGCGACCTTGGCCTCGGCCATACGGAAATCCGTCTCGGCTTGCTCGATCGCCTGTGCCGATTTCGAACCGGATGCAACAAGATCGCGCGCCCGCTTGGCATTGCGGCGTTTATTCTCCAGATCGAGTAGCGCACTATTCAACTGGTTGTCGGTCTCTGCGGAATCTATTTCCGCAATGATCTGCCCTTCCTCGACCATGTCGCCGCGATCGACTGCCATGGATTTCAGGTAACCGCCGACCTTACTGTACAAGGTCGCGGTCTGATACGCACGCGTATCGCCCAGCAACGTAATCAAACGTTCCTTCGGTCCCTGGGTGACCGTTACAACCCGCACTTTCGGTCCCCGCTCGCTCGTGTCGGCCAGGGCTTTCCGCGCAAGGGACAGCTGCAAATCCTTCTCGGCCCAAATTGTCATAACTCCGTAGGCCGCACCGGCAACGATGCCGATACCCACGAAATAGGCCAGGATAGAGCCACGCTTTTTTTGTCCCTCAACCATGGTGAGTCGTCGCTCCGGTTGCTTGCGAGCCCGCTGCTTCGGCGGCGAAACGCGCATCGAGGTTATGCAACGCCGGGCGGCCGCGTCGCAGCATTGTGTAGCCGATCGGCACGATAAATAACGTTGCCAACGTTGCAAAAAGCAAACCGCCAATCACCGCTCGGCCGAGCGGCGCGTTTTGTTCGCCTGCCTGCCCCATGCCCAGTGCCATCGGGATCATGCCGATGATCATGGCCAATGCCGTCATCATAATCGGCCGCAGCCGAATCCGTCCGGCTTCCAGCACCGCACGTAACGGTCCAATTTCCTCCCGAGCACGGAGATCGTTGGCAAAGCTGACGACGAGGATGGAGTTGGAAACCGAGATACCCACCGACATGATCGCCCCCATCAACGATTCCACGTTGATGGTGGTCCCGGTGACTGCGAGCATCCAAACGATACCGACCAAAGCGCCGGGTACCGCCATCATGATGATAAATGGATCGACCCAAGATTGAAACAGGATGACCAACAGCGCGTAAACCAGAATGACGGCAAGGATCATACCGAGCGCGAGGCTGCGGAACGATGCCTGCATCACCTCGTTCTGACCGCGAATATCGATCCGGGTAGTGATCGGTAGGTCCTTGCTGACTTCATCGATCGCTTTCTGAATATCGGCAGCGGTGCTGCCCAGATCGCGACCGTCCACATTGGCGGCAATGTCGATGACCCGCTGCACGGTGTAATGATTGACCGATTCCAAACTGGTCCGCGGTGTTATCGACGCGATATCCGCCAGCCGCATAACAGGTGCCGATGGTAACGTCGTAGGGGTGGTCGGCACGGTCGGGTCGGGGCGGCTGACCGGGGTGTTCAGCAAATCGGCCACGGACGCTATTTGTGCGATCGGTGTCTGCACCGCCACGGAATAATTCACGTTATTGACCGGATTGAGAAAGAAATTCGGCGCAACGAGAGAACTGGAAGAAAGCGATGTCAGCATATTGTTGGCCACATCGCGCTGACCGATACCCAGTCGGATCGCACGCAGACGATCGACCTCTACCTGCAAGGCAGGATAATTCAGCACCTGCACCAAATGCGGGTCGGCCACACCCGGAATCGTCTGCAATTTGCGCAGCAATTGCTGACCCAGCGCATAAGCGCGGTCGAAATTCGTGTCTTGGATTTGGATATCGATCGGTGCCGACAATCCGAAGTTCAGCACCTGACTCACGATATCGGCGGTTTGGAAATAAATAATACTCCCCGGAAAATTCCCGGGCAATTTAGCCCGCATTGCGCGAATATAATCGATCGTCGGACGGTGCTCGGGTTTCAGCGCAATCAATATCTCGGCATCCATCGAACCGACATTGTCGCTGGGTACGAATGCTAGATTGAAGCTCGACGGAATACCGACGTTATCGTTGATCGTCTGCAATTCGTTGGCAGGAATAATCTCGCGAATGCGATCTTCCAATTGCAGCACCAGCGCCTCGGTCGCTTCCAACTTGGTCCCCGGCGGTGCCCGAAAATGCATCTTAATCAGCCCGACATCGGCGGCCGGAAAGAAATCCAACCCCAACGATGTCGCCAATCCGCCAGTCACCGCGGCTAAACCGAGCGTGCATAGCAGCACAAGGGTGCGGTGGTTCAAGGCGCCTTGCAAGGCGCGCCCGTAGGCGTCGCGGACATGGTTGAATCCGCGATCGAAGGCACCGAAAAAACCCTTCGGCGGGCCGTGATGATCTGCCTCCCCCGCTAAAAGCAACCGCGCGAAACTCGGCACGATGCTGAACGACAGGACGTAGGATGCAAGCATGCATAGAACGACGGTCGCGGCGAGCGGAATGAAAAGGAAGCGGGAAACGCCGACCAGCAGCACGACGGGGAAGAACACGATGCAGATAGCCAACGTGGCCACGGTCAACGGCTGAATAACCTCGTTCGTGCCATCCAAAATAGCGACAGTCAGCGGTTTGCCGAGCGTCAGATTGCGATGGATATTTTCGATTGTGACGGTGGCATTATCGACCAACAACCCAATGGCCAACGCGAGGCCGCCCAGGGTCATCAGATTGATCGAATTACCGGTCAGGAACAGGCCGACCAGTCCGGCGAAGATCGATAGCGGAATGGATGCCGAGACAATGACGGTGTTCCGCCAACTGCCCAAAAAAATCAGAATCAGGACCGAAACCAGGATCGAGGAAATAATCGCCTCGTGGACGACATTCTCCACCGCGCCGCGCACAAACACCGATTGATCGAAGTCGAGCTTGATTTCCAAACCTTCTGGCGCAGCGGCCTTGATATACGGTAGGGCTTCCCGAGCGGCGTCTACTACTGCCAGGGTCGATGCGTCGGCGTGTTTCAAAATTGCCAGATAGACCGCGCGTTTCCCATCGACATGCACGATGTTGTTTTGCACCGCGAAACTGTCGGTTACGTTGGACACGTCGCCAAGCGTCACCGGGGCGCCACCGAATACCCCGATCGGGAGCTGGTTGAATCGCTCGATCAATTCGGGGCTGGAATTCAGTTTCACGTTATATTCGCGGTCGCCGATACGGGCCGTGCCGGCGGGCACGATCACGTTCGACGTTTGCAGCGCGTTCACCACGTCGACGGGGGAAAAGCCCTTGGCAACGAGCCGATCTTGATCCAGCGCCACGATCATCTGCCGCTGTTTGCCGCCGAATGGGCCGGGTGTCGAAAGGCCGGGTATGGTGAACAAACGAACGCGAATAAAATTCAAGCTATAATCGGTAATTTGCTGTTCGGTGAGCGTCTTGCTGGACAAGGTCATCTGAACGACGGGCACATTCGACGCGTTGAATTGAATCACCGCCGGTGGCTGCATTCCTGGCGGAGCGCTTCGCAAGATACTATTATTCACCGCCGTGATTTGCGCGATGGCGCCGCCGATTTCGGTACCCGGCTGAAAATAGACCTTCAAAAGCCCGGTGCCGGGAATCGACTGCGACTCGATACGCTGAATGCCGTTAACGGTCGTGGAATAGGCGCGTTCCGTGATAAAAACGACCCGCCGTTCCATATCCTCGGTGCTGAGGCCGGGATAGTTCCAGACGACCATGACGACGGGAATGTCGATCGTGGGAAAAATATCGACGATCATGCGGCTCAACGACATCGCGCCCATCAATACGATGAGGAGCGCGGCGACAGCCGAGGTGTAAGGGCGGCGTAACGCAAGCCGCACCATTCCGATCATTCGATAATCTCCCCGCTTCCGACCGTTTACCGGCTTGGATTTACCCTTTGTACATGCCACCGGTTCCTCGGAATGCCAAGCGGGGCTAGGCCGTTGGGGCCTCGTCGTGGCAGATTGTCGGCATCGAAAACGAGGAAAATCCAAACATGGACCAACATAAGATCGAAAAAGCCGCCGCGTTGTTGGTGCAAGCCCGCCGCGACATGGTGCCGTTGAACGGCCTGCCGGAGGCGCTGAAACCCACGACTGTCGACGAAGGGCATGCCATCCAGGACGCCACCAGCAAAGGTCTGGGCAAGTTGATCGGCGGATTCAAGGCGATGGCCCCGCCGAACCAGCAGCCGAATCGCGGCATTATCTATGCCGACACTATTCATGCCTCCCCCTGCGATCTGCCGGCCAAAACCGTGCCGCAATGCGGTGTCGAGGGCGAGGTCGCCTTCGTCTTCCGGCAAAACCTGCCGGATCGCGCCGTGCCGTATTCGCGCAACGAAGTTGCGGCCGTGGTCGATGCTTGCGCCGCGATCGAGATCGTACATAGCCGGTTCGACATCGCCAACCCGCTTTCCAACCTGGAGAAACTGGCGGATTCGATCATGAACGGCGGCCTTGTGTGCAGCGCGACGAATGCGGATTGGCGTGCGCTGAACTTGGAGACGATCGCGGTGACGTTATCGGTGAACGGCCAACCGATCCCAGGCAAGAACCGCGGTCATCCCCTCGGCGACCCCCTGGGCGTGGCGGTGGAACTAGCGAATATGTGGCGGTCCAAGGGCGGTGTACGCGCAGGCCAGATTGTGACCTGCGGGTCTTATACCGGTTTGGATTACCTCAAGCCGGGCGATACCTGCGAAGTCGCGTTCGAAGGTCTCGGAACGGCCTCGGTCAGGTTTACAATCCAGAACCGATAGGACGTTCGATTGCGGATGTTCCATATGGGCCTCGATCGAGGTTCGTATGGAACACGAATTCAGCAACTCGGATATCGTTCCGGGGGCCGCGAGGCGCAATCGCCGAAGACACAATCGAATCCAATGCGCTGGGAAAATCCTTCGGTCCCTAGC
>JBAXFK010000064.1:0-18849 GCA_037139955.1 Rhodospirillales bacterium | reverse complement strand
AACTGGAAATTTTTGGACGCTGTTCCCTGGAAACTATTCAACGCTGATTGACAGCTTTGGGCCGCATCGCCGTAGACCGCTGGTGGGATGAGGCACCGGTCTGGGGCCACGGGGTCGTCGTCCGGGGGTCCCATCATGTCGAATTCATGCCGATCGGCAGCCACCATACTTGGTACGGTTTGCTCTACGTCAAAGGCGCGGTCGGTGCGTTCGCGTTGGCCCTGCCCATCGTCTGGACGATCGTGGAAATGCTGCTGCTGGCACAGGTATCGGCGCTGGGCCGGATCGGATTATCCGTTTGCCTGATGCTGATATTCTACAGCTTCGGCGAGAATTTGGAAATTCTCGCCTACCTCGCTTGGCCGGCGTTGTTGCTGCTTGGCTGCGCCTTCGCCGACGCGGCATCGCGGCACGATCGGCCGGAGGTCGCGGGCGACTGACCCGCGCCTATTTCAATCCGAAAAACCGACAAACCGAGCGATGTCCGCGTTCGATTCTCGGTCTGCCCGCACGGTGTTGGCGGGAAATTCGTCGTTCGGATAGCCCAATGCGATGCAGGTCATGATGACCTCGTCGTCGGGAATTCCGGCCTCTTCCCGCACGATTTCCGATCGCATAATCCCCTGGCCGTTGATCACCGTCCCCAGACCGCGATCCCACGCCGCGAGGCAGATACCGTACGACAATGCACCGAGATCGAAATGAACCACTGCGCCGGGATCGAGCACTCGGTCGTATGTCAGCACCACCGACACCGGGGCATCGAATTGACGAAAACCGCGCATGACCCAATCCTGGCGCATCGCTTTATCGTTACGCTCGATCCCCATGACACCGAACAATTTGATCGCGATGGCGACCTGACGCTGCCGGTGGACGCCCTCGTATTCTCCATGCGTGTGAATTTCGCGATTGGCTTTGGCACCGCCGAGCATCGTTTCGGTATTGCGTTGGCGCACACGTTCGAGAGGGGCGCCGGTCAGAACGTGAATGTGCCAAGGCTGCGTGTTCATCGACGACGGCGCGCCTTTGGCGACCGCGATAATCTCTTCGATAACCGCGCGCGGAACGGGATCGCTTTTGTAGCCGCGCACGCTGCGGCGGGTTTGCACTAATGTTTCGAAATCCATTTTCCCGTTAGCTCCCCAACATTCCCGCCAACTGCTCCAAGGTGCGCACCCGAGCATACATTTTCATAGCTTTATCGAGACTGTATTCGTGCGCGGCTTGGTCGCCGCCCCAGCAACATTCCCGCACGACAACCATCGAGAGATCCATATTAAACCCCTCCCGCACGCTGGTTTCGACGCCGCGATTTGTTGCACCGCCGCCGATTATGACAGTGTCCCGCCGTAACATCCGCAGCAACTCTCCAATCCCTGTCCCATAAAACGCGCTCGGTCGCCGCTTTAGGAATACATAGTCTTGCGGTTGCGGCGCGATTTCGTCGGGGAACCCGGCTTCCGGTGTGCCTTCGATGCCATTAGTCAACGACGGTACGCCCGTTTCCACCGACAAATCCGTTACCAACAAAACCACATCGGCCCCATCCGCTCGGCTTACCGGCGTCGTATAGATCACCGGTATGCCTGCGGAACGAGCCAGCGCGATCGTGCGCACCCATGCATCGAGCACCGGGCGCATTGCTTGTTGCCGCACGGGTAACGACGGTGTCAGCGCACGCTGGCAGACGTCGTAGGCGATCAACGCGGTGCGCGTCGGGTCGATGCTGTCAGCCATGGCTAGGCCTTGGATTCCAACTTGTCTTGCGTGCGCAGATCGAAGTCGCTGGCATCGTGCCGCTCGTGCAACTGCGCGGCCGGATCGCCTTGCAAACGATTGACGATACGACCGCGCTTCACCGCCGGGCGGGCACCGATTTGGTCGGCCCAGCGTTGAACGTTCTTGTAATCTTGCACCGACAGGAACTCCCCGCCGCCATACAACAGGCCCTTGGCGAGACCGCCGTACCAAGGCCAAACCGCCATATCGGCGATAGTATAGTCGGCGCCGCCGAGGAACTCGGATTCGGCCAGGCGGCGATCCAACACATCGAGCTGGCGTTTGGTTTCCATGGTGAACCGGTCGATCGCATACTCGATCTTGATCGGCGCATAAGCGTAAAAATGCCCGAAACCGCCGCCGAGATAGGGTGCACTGCCCATCTGCCAGAACAGCCACGACAGGCACTCGGCCCGTTTGGCAACGTCGTTCGGCAGGAAGGCACCGAATTTCTCGGCCAGATGCATCAGAATCGCACCGGATTCGAAAACCCGGATCGGGGTCGGGCCGCTGCGGTCGAGCAGCGCGGGAATTTTCGAATTCGGATTGATCCCCACGAAGCCGCTGCCGAATTGATCGCCGTCGCCGATTTTAATCAACCAAGCATCGTATTCGGCGCCGCTATGCCCGAGGGCCAGCAGTTCTTCCAGCATGACCGTGACCTTCTGGCCGTTCGGCGTGCCAAGGGAATAGAGCTGCATCGGGTGCTTGCCGACCGGCAGCACCTTTTCGTGCGTCGCGCCGGCGATGGGCCGGTTGATGTTGGCGAAGCGGCCGAGGGCGGGCTTAGGTTCCCACACTTTTGGGGGTACGTATTCGTCGGTCATGGCGGCGGCTCCCTATTGGATTGCGGCCGATAAACTGGCCTTGGGCGCGGTCGCGCGCAAGCCCGTGGATTTGCGCCCGCGCAGGCACGGGGACTAGCGTCGAGCCTAGTTCGCCGCCGCGATCAAGTAATTCACCCCCAAATCCCGCCCCACCGTCCAATCCCCGGTCAACGACCGCGGCGACAGCCCCGCCGTGTCCATCACCAGCAGCCCGGCATCCCGCAGCATTCCCGCCAGTTCCGCCGGCGCGATGAATTTCTTCCACTCGTGCGTGCCCACCGGCAGCAGCCGCAGCACGTATTCGGCACCGAGCTTGGCGATCAGGAACGAACGCGAGTTTCGGTTCAGGGTGGACAGGATCAGGATCCCGCCGGATTCCAGCAATCCCGCCAGCACGCGGACGAACGCGCGGGGATCGGGGACGTGCTCGATCACCTCCAACGCGACGATAACGGGAAAGCGGCGGCCCTCGGCCAGCAGGTCCTCGGCGGCGCCGGCGCGATAGACCAGCGACAGCCCGCGCCCGGCGGCGTGGGCGCGGCCGGCCTCGATTGCCTCCCCTGCCGCATCCAACCCGAGCACGTCGTATCCTTGCGCGGCCAGCGCTTCCGATGCGAGCCCGGCGCCGCATCCGACATCGAGCACCTTCAAGCCTTCCACCCCAGGAAACCGCTCGGAAATCCGCGCTTGAATCCAGCCCACCCGGGCCGGGTTCATCGCGTGCAGCGGGCGCATCGGCCCGCTCGGATCCCACCAACGCGATGCCAACGCGCCGAACCGAGCGACCTCGTCCGCCGCAATCGTTGATTCAACCATGGTTGCCCCTCTCGCCGCCGGCCAGTATGTGTGCCGCGAACATAGCAACTGGCAACCGATCCCCTTCGCATGGCACGCATCGTGATGAAATTCGGCGGCACGTCTGTCGCCGACCTCGACCGTATCCGCAATGTCGCTCAGCGCGTGAAGCGGGAGGTGGATGCCGGCAACCAAGTTGCCGTCGTCGTCTCCGCCATGTCCGGCGTGACGAACCAACTGGTCAAATACGTGACCGACCTGTCGCCGCTGCACGACCCGAAGGAGTACGATTCGGTGGTCGCGACCGGCGAACAAGTGACGTCCGGCTTGCTGGCCATCGAGCTGCAACGCCTCGGCTACGACGCACGTTCGTGGCAAGGGTGGCAGATTCCCCTGCAAACAGACGACGCGTTCGGCAAAGCGAGGATCGCCGGCATCGACGGTTCGGCTTTGCTGGCAAGCATCGAAGCCGGCGCGATCGCGGTGGTCGCGGGCTTTCAGGGCGTTGGTCCCGGCAATCGGGTAGCAACATTGGGGCGCGGCGGGTCGGACACCTCGGCGGTGGCTTTGGCCGCAGCGCTGAAAGCCGAGCGATGCGATATTTATACGGATGTGGACGGGGTCTACACGACCGATCCGCGGATCGTGTCCAAAGCTCGCAAGCTTGCAAAGATCAGTTACGAAGAAATGCTTGAATTGGCGTCGGTCGGCGCCAAAGTGTTGCAGACCCGCAGCGTCGAGCTTGCAATGAACGAACGCGTACGGGTGCAGGTGCTGTCCAGCTTCCAGGACATTCCTGGGGGCGACATTCCCGGCACCTTGGTGGTGGATGAGGACGAAATCGTGGAAAAGCAGAACGTCTCCGGGGTCGCCTATTCGCGCGACGATGCGAAAATGACGGTGCGGCGGGTCAAGGACCGGCCGGGCATTGCCGCGACCATTTTCGGTTCGCTGGCGAATGCCAACGTCAACGTGGACATGATCGTACAGAACCTCGGTGCCGACGGCACCACCGACATGACCTTCACCGTGGGCAAGGCCGATCTGCCGCGCGCGCGCGAAGCGCTGGGCGGCATCCAGTCCGACATCGGCTACACCGAGTTGCTGGAAGACCCCGATGTCGCCAAGATCAGCGTCGTCGGCGTCGGTATGCGCAGCCACGCCGGCATCGCCAACACGATGTTCAAAGCCCTGGCTGAAAAAAATATCAACATCCAAGTCATCTCGACCAGCGAGATCAAGGTCAGCGTCCTGATCGCAGCCGAATATACGGAGTTGGCGGTGCGCGCATTGCACACCGCTTACGGTCTCGATGCCGCTTAATCCCGAACAAGCGAAAGCCCGCCTAGCCGACCTCTGGTCGCGCGGCACCGCATTCCTGGGCACCGACGTCGCCATCATGGGCGGCGCCATGAGTTGGGTGAGCGAGCGGCATCTCGTGTCCGCAATCTCCAACGCCGGCGGCTTCGGGGTGATCGCCTGCGGGGCGATGACGCCCGATTTGCTGGAACGCGAAATCGCCGGAACCCAGGCGATGACGTCCAAGCCCTTCGGCGTCAACCTGATCACAATGCATCCGCAACTGCTCGACCTCGTCGCGGTCTGCACGCGGGCGAATGTCGGCCACATCGTGCTGGCCGGCGGGGTTCCGAACGGCGCCACTATCAAGGCCGTGAAAGACGGCGGCGCCAAACTGGTCTGCTTCACCCCCGCTTTGATGCTCGGCAAGCGCCTCGTGCGTTCCGGGGCGGATGCGCTGGTGATCGAGGGGTCTGAAGCCGGCGGCCACATCGGTCCGGTATCCTTGACCGTGCTCGCCCAAGAAATTCTGCCGCATCTGCGCGACGTGCCGATCTTCGTTGCGGGCGGCCTCGCTCGGGGCGAAGCAATTCTGGCCTATTTGGAAATGGGTGCCTCCGGTGCCCAACTCGGCACCCGCTTCGCCGCGACACAAGAATCCATCGCACATCCCAACTTCAAGAAGGCCTTCGTGCGCGCCAATGCCCGCGACGCCATCCCATCGGTGCAGTTGGACGAAAACTTTCCGGTGATCCCGGTGCGCGGGCTGACGAACGAAGGCACGAAACGCTTCCTTCGCCATCAAGCCGAAATCGCCGCCAAGTTCCATGCCGGCGCGTTAGACAAAGACGCGGCCCAACTCGCCATCGAGCATTTCTGGGCCGGCGCCCTGCGTCGTGCGGTGATCGACGGCGATGTCGAGAACGGGTCGGTCATGGCCGGCCAGTCGGTCGGCATGGTCACGGCCGAACAAAGTACCGCCGACGTCATCGCCGAGCTCGTCGCTCAGGCCGAAGCCGCCCTGATCGTTCGGTCCGGCGGGTGATGGTCCACCGTATCGCATGACCCTCGCCCCGCGCCGCCTGCTTGCGCGTATGCGCGATTTGCGTGCGCGGGCGGCGGCGCCATTGCCGGAATTGGTCCGGTTGGTCGCGGCGGAATTGGTCAGCGAGGTCTGCTCGATCTACGTCCAACGCCCCGGCGATATCCTGGAACTAACGGCGACCGAAGGACTGAACCCGAACTCCGTGGGTCATACCCGCTTACGCGTGGGCGAAGGCATTGTCGGCCTATGCGCCGCCACTTCTGCGGTGATGAACCTGCCGGACGCGCAGAATCACCCCGCCTTCGCCTATCGCCCTGAAACCGGGGAAGACCCTTTCGCATCGCTGATCGCGGTACCCGTGCGCCGATCCGGGCGCACTTTGGGCGTCCTGGTGGTGCAGAACCGTCTGCCCCGGCATTTCAACGATCAGGAGGTCGACGACCTCGAAACCGTTGCCATGTTGCTGGCGGAATTGCTGCCGGCAAGCGGCGCGGCCGAGGGTACCGCCGAGGGCCTCGGCGGCGCGGTACCCCGGGTCTTCGCCGGTACCGCGCTGATGACGGGCATCGCCATCGGCACCGTGGTGTTGCACGCCACCCGCCGCACCGGCATCGCGCTGCTGGCGGACGACCCCGATGCCGAACTCGCCCGCCTGCACGACGCCGCCGATCGCATGCAACGCGGCCTCGACGCCCTGATCGCGGGCGTATCCCCCAGCGGCCGCTCAGCCGACGCATCCGCGTCGCGCGAGGTCCTCGAAGCCTATCGCTTGGTCGCGGCCGATGCCGGCTGGCTGCGCCGAGTCGGCGATGTGATCCGCGGCGGCCTGACCGCCGAGGCTGCGGTGCAGCGAGTCGCCGGCGAGATGCACGACCGCATGCGCCGGATCGGCGACGCCTATCTGCGCGAACGCCTCGCGGACATGGAGGATCTGGCCAACCGCCTATTGACCACCCTAACCGGGGAGGAACCGCGCGGCATTCTACCGCCCAATGCAATCTTGCTCGCCCGCCGACTCGGTCCGGCCGAATTGCTGGACTGGCACGCCGCCGGTATCGCTGGCGTCGCTATCGAAGAAGCCAGCCCCGCCGGCCATGCCGCCATCCTGGCGCGCGCCCTCGACATTCCGGCTGTCGGCGCGACCAGAGGCATGCTGGACACCGCCGAACCCGGCGACATCGCGGTGATCGACGGCGACGAAGGGCAACTTGTCCTTCGCCCCGAAGCCGATGTCCGCACCGCCTATACACGCGCGCTAGAGGCTCGGGGCCAGCGCCATGCACGGTGGTCGACGCTGATCGGCAAACCGGCGGCGACGGCCGACGGCACGCAGCTCAAGCTGATGCTGAATATCGGTCTGAGTATGGAATTGCCCCAACTCAACCGCACCGGCGCCGATGGGATCGGCCTATTCCGTACCGAAATCGCGATGATGGCGCGCGGTTCGATCGCCGATGTCGCCGACCAAGCCGCGATCTACGCACGCGCATTGGATGAGGCCGGGGATCGGCCGGTGCTGTTCCGCACGCTCGATTTAGGTGCCGACAAGATGTTGCCGGGTACGGTGGTGGAGGAAGAGAACCCCGCGATGGGCTGGCGCTCCCTCCGTGTCGGGCTGGACCGTCCAGCTTTGCTGCGTCGCCAGTTACGGGCGTTGCTACTCGCGGCCGGCGGGCGACCCTTGTCGGTGATGTTCCCGATGGTCGCGACCGTCGGCGAATTCCGTATCGCCAAAAGCCTGCTGCAAGCCGAGGCGAAGCGAGTCCGCCCATCCCCCGAGCGGCTGACGATCGGCACGATGCTGGAGATACCGGCGCTAATGTGGCAGTTGCCGGAGTTGTTGAAGGAGACCGATTTCATTTCGGTCGGTTCCAACGATCTGATGCAGTTCCTTTTCGCGGCCGACCGTGGGACGCCGTCGCTTTACGACCGCTACGACCTGTTGTCGCAGCCGATGCTGGATTTATTGGACCAATTGGTCGCAGGCGCCCGCACCGCCGGGGTGCCGGTGTCCCTTTGCGGAGAGGCCGCATCGCGACCGATCGAGGCGTTGACCCTCGCGGCGCTGGGGATAGTGTCACTGTCGATGCCCGCTAGCGGCATCCTGCCGGTCAAGGCTTTGCTGGCCGAGGTCGATCTGACCGCCTTCCGTCCCGTCCTATCGGCGATCCGCCGCAGCGGCATGAACGGTGGCAGCCTGCGCGATCCCATCGTGTCCTGGGCGCGGGAGCGCGGACTGCCGGTTTGATGGCGTTGGCGTGAAAAATATCGATTGCCCATAATCGTGAGTCGACGGCGAAGCCGGTTCCGGGCAGAGTTGGGCGGTTGGCATTGGACGGCCGCTAGACTAGAAGCCGTCCGTGATCGACCGCTCGAAACCCTTGGGGCAAGGGCGCGATTTGCTAGATAGACACAATGCTGAACAGCCGAGGCAAGCGTGGCGCGTGAGCGCGGTTCTCTAATGGCAGGGCTTTCGGGCAAGCGTGCGGACACCCACCCGGTGTGTGCGGCTCCGAACGCCGGTGCAGATTTGCGTGCAGCGCGCGAACGCCTTGGGTGGCCCCTCCAGGACGCCTCGGCGACTCTGCGAATCCGCCCCGCTTATCTTCAGGCGCTGGAAGAAGGCGACCTATCGCAACTGCCGGGCATCGCCTTTGCCCTGGGTTTTTTGCGCACCTATGCTAGTGCCCTGGGCCTGGACCCCGAGGAAATGCTGCGGCGTTTCAAAGCCGAAGCCGCCGAGGTCTCGCGCCTAACCGAATTGTCGTTCCCCGCCCCGGTCCCGGAACGCGGCCTGCCCATGGGTGCCGTTATCCTGCTGGGCGTTGTCCTGGCAGTCGGTGCTTACATCGGCTGGTATCGCCTGTCGGGCGAAGGTCGGCTGCCTGCGGAAACCGCCACCCCGATCCCCGAACGCCTTGCCCCGCTGGCCGATCAGGCGCTGCCGCAAACCGCCCCGCCGGCGGCACGCACCGATAGTACCGCCACCGCGATCGAGGCCGGACCGCCCCACCCTAGCCTTTCGCCGAGTTCCGCCGCTGCCGCGCCGGTCAATCCGCTGCCCACGTATACGGCACCGGCCGCGCCAGCCCCTATCGCACCGACCGTCGTCGCCCCGCCTTCCGGCCAAAACCGGATCGTCTTGCGCGCAACGGCCGATGCTTGGATGCAGGTGAAAGACAAAGCCGGAACGGTGCTGCTGAACAAAGTGCTGAAATCCGCGGAGACTTGGATTGTCCCGACGCAACCCGGCCTATTGCTAACAACCGGCAACGCCGCAGCGACCGAGGTCCTGCTGGACGGTGCAACGACCGCGTCCCTCGGCGGTGCGGCTGCAGTGCGCCGCGATCTGCCGCTCGATCCCGATCGCATCAAAGACGGCAAGCTCGCCCCGGTCGCCGTCAACCCGGCCCCGCGCACCGCGCAGTAGCGATTCGGACGGATTTACGTCTATTTACGGCCACCGGCCCGCTCGGAACGGCCGAGGAGGAGTACGAGCATGAGCAGCTATCGCCCCTATCAGGAGATCCATCGCCGCAAGTCGCGCCGGGTCATGGTCGGCAAAGTCCCCGTCGGCGACGGTGCACCGATCACCGTGCAGACCATGACGAATACGCTGACCACCGACGTGCCCGGCACCATTGCCCAGATCCGCCGGGCCGAGTTAGCGGGCGTGGATATCGTGCGTGTGTCGTGCCCGGATCGGCCCAGCGCCCTGGCGTTGAAGGAAATCGTCAAGGAAGTGAACGTCCCCATCGTCGCGGACATCCATTTCCACTACATGCGCGGCATCGAGGCAGCCCAGAGCGGCGCCGCCTGCCTGCGCATCAACCCGGGCAATATCGGCTCCGACGATCGCGTCCGCGAAGTCATCAAAGCTGCGCGCGACCACGGATGCTCCATGCGCATCGGGGTGAATGCCGGCTCGCTGGAAAAGCATCTGCTGGAGAAATACGGCGAACCCAACCCGGAAGCGTTGGTCGAAAGCGCGCTGTACCACGCCAACATTCTGCAACAGCACGATTTTCACGACTTCAAGATCAGCGTGAAAGCGTCCGACGTGTTCCTGGCGGTCGCCGCCTACCAGCAACTCGCCGAAGTCTGCGACCACCCGCTGCATATCGGCATCACCGAGGCCGGCGGGCGCCGCATGGGCACGGTGAAGTCGGCGGTGGGGCTCGGTTCCTTGCTATGGGCCGGCATCGGCGACACGGTCCGGGTATCCCTATCCGACGAGCCGGAGGAAGAAGTTCGGGTCGGCTGGGACCTGCTGAAGACGCTGGGCATCCGCCATCGCGGGGTCAAAGTGATCTCCTGCCCGTCCTGTGCGCGCCAGGGCTACAATGTGATCGAGACGGTGCGGACGCTGGAAGACCGCTTGGCCCATATCGAAACCCCGCTGACCCTGTCGATCATCGGCTGCGTGGTGAACGGCCCCGGTGAGGCGCTGATGACCGACATCGGCGTTACCGGCGGCGGCAACGGCCGCCACATGATCTACAACGCCGGCAAAACCGACCACACGGTCGACGGCGCGTCGATGGTGGACCACATCGTCGAACTGGTGGAAGCCAAAGCCGTGACACTGAAAGCAGCAGCCGACGCGGAGAAGCTGGCAGCGGAATAAGCCGATCGGGTCCACGACATTTCGGCCGGACGCTGGGAGATCGAGGATGTTTGCCATGCATTTCGGCTTATTCGGCACGATGAGCATCGCACAAGCGAACGGCAGCCGTCGCGCCATTGCTCGCATCGTCGCAATAATTTGGCTGGTTGCAAGTTCGAAATGCGGCCAATAATCGATGACTGAGCCTCCCCCCCCCCGACGATCGAACCCAATCGGCTGCTCGAACTCGGCCCATTCGCGAATGCGGTCGATCGCCTGCGCGAGGGTTACGAACGCCACTGCCGCGAACCCGCCGACGAACAACTGCGCGACGGCCTGATCCAACGTTTCGAATTCACTTACGCACTTGCCCACAAAATGCTGCGACGTTACCTGCGGGCGATATCTTCGACACCCGATCAATACGACCGGATGCCGTTCCAAGACCTGATCCGAACAGGAAACGAACAAAATCTGCTGTACGGCGATTGGCCCAAATGGCGCCAATACCGCGCATTGCGCGCGCCACACATACGCCGCCAATGTTGCGGCCGAGGTTGTCGAGGGCATTCCAGATTTTCTCATCGAAGCCACATATCTCCGGGACACCTTAGCCCGGCGGCTGGCATGACCGTCCATCTCGACCTTCAGCCCCATCATATTGCCATTGTGCGAGATATCCTGCGGGCACACCTGCCCGCTGGCACGAGCGTCCATGTCTTCGGTTCCCGCGCCGATGGGCGCGCGCGGCGTTATTCCGATCTCGATCTGGCGCTGGACGCCGCACACCCCCTCGGCCTATCGCTGCTCGGCACGATCGCCGAGGCGTTGTCGGAATCCGACCTACCGTTCAAGGTCGATCTGCTGGACGTACGTGCGACCGATCCGGGGTTTCTAGCGCGGATATCTGCCGATTGGGTAACGCTGGCATTGTAGCGACGGCGTTTATCGGCGACGATATCGGGTCCCAACGACCGGAAACGCGCCATGAACGACATGACCCCCATCTTATCCCGAGCCTCGCACAATGCGGGGATGGCGACTTATCGGGCGGAAGGGCAGCGGTTGGCCGCAGCGATCGGCAATCGCGGTCCGTTGCGCCTCACCGACGACGGCTCGTTGCATCCCGACATTCAAGCCGCCTATTGGCGCCACGGCTACTATATTTTCGAAGGCGTTATCGACCCCTCCGAGATCGCAGCTTTGCGTGCCGACGCCCAGAATATGCTGGCGCGAGCACCGATCGGACCGGATGCCAAAGTGGATGCGAAGGGTCGGCCGGCCCTCGGCCTGGATTACGCACGGATGCCCTATCGCTTTACCCGACCGCTGGCCGATCCCTGGGGCGGTACGCAACTGCTGGGCGGGCGGCATCCGGCCCAAATGGCACAGCCAAAACCCGATGCGGATGCGCCGGAGCATACGGTGTTCCTGATGTACTCCATGTGCCAATCGATGCCGTCCGGCCTCCGGCTGTACGGGCACCCGCAATTGCTGGCAGCGGCGCAATCCATCAATGGCGCCGATTTCGTGCCGTTCAACGATGCGATTTTCGTAAAACAGCCCGGCCTGGGCGGCGCGGTGGCGTGGCATCAGGACGGGGTGACCCA
The DNA here is from genome assembly GCA_037139955.1 of Rhodospirillales bacterium. Classification (GTDB taxonomy): domain Bacteria; phylum Pseudomonadota; class Alphaproteobacteria; order Acetobacterales; family Acetobacteraceae; genus Rhodopila. Next base: position 6,885 of record JBAXFK010000064.1, on the reverse strand, counting down.
TTGGAACAACCCCGCTTGGGACGAGGGCATTCACGGCTTCAACTTCCAGGTCCAGCTTTATCCCGCCACCGTCGGCAATTGCCTATGGGTCATCCCCGGCTCGCACAAGTTGGGTAAGGCGGACATCGAGGGCATGGTCGCCGCCAATGGCGGGAGCGAGCAGCTCCCCGGCGCTGTCCCGCTGGTTTGCGCCGCCGGCGACGTGACCATGGTCAATCGGCAGATGGTGCACGGATCGTTCGCCAATAGCTCCGAGGACCTGCGGATCTCCCTCACCTTCGGCTTCCATCGACGCGCCTCGGTGCTCGGGCAAAAAGCCGCGCTGAGTGTCGAAGATGGACACTCCGTCCACGACGCACAACGAATCTTCGATCGAGCAGCGGTGATCCAGGTAGCGATCGATGCTCGGCATCGGGCGTTTCCGAACGAAACGGTATTCGCTTATCGGCCATTCGCCGGGCTGGAGGATTCCTTCCGCTTCGGGCCGGAGACATTCGAGCGTGTCATTCGCGACTACAACACCAAAGACCTTGCAATTTAACAGGGATACGCATCATGGCCGACGCTCCGCCCGTCACACCGATCCAATCCGCGCCGGTTTTCGTCTGGCCGCCGCGACCGGCCGCGCTGCTGCAATTCGTCTTCGGCCTGCCCGGCTACTTCCTGCCGCTCAATATTCTCTACATGGGCATGGCCGTACTGACTTGGTTCGTCTTGACGCCGTCGATGGCACGCATGGCAACGTTCCAATGGGATTGGGTGGCGGAAGTGTACGCCCGCAACCTCGGCCTGACCGTTTTGGTTTATGGTGGGCTGCATCTGCACTTTTACATCCGCAAGGCGCAGGGCACCCGCTACATGCTGAACCGGCGCGAACCCACATCGACGGCCAGCCACTTCATGTTCGGCAGCCAAGTGCGGGAGAATGTGTTCTGGACCGCCGGCAGCGGTGTCGCCATCTGGACGGCGTACGAGGTCGCGACGTTATGGGCTTTCGCCAGCGGCACCGTTCCGATGCTGAGTTGGGAGGCGCACCCTGTGTATTTCGTGCTGTTGTTTTGCGCGATCCCCATGATCCGCGATGCGCATTTCTACTGCATCCACCGGCTGCTGCATTTCAAGCCGTTCTATAAGCCATTCCACGCCCTGCACCACAAGAATACCGATATCGGCCCGTGGTCCGGCATGTCGATGCACCCGGTCGAGCATGTCTTCTACTTCAGCGGCGTTCTGCTGCACTGGGTGCTGCTATCGCACCCTCTGCACGCGATTTTCCATGTGCAACAGACCGGCCTCGCTCCTGCTTTGGGGCATGTCGGATTCCATAAATTGCTAACCGAAAGCGGGAAAGTGCATGCCATCGGGCAACGTTATTTCCACTTTCTGCATCACCGCTATTTCGAGTGCAACTATGGCGGCGATGGCACCGTGCCGATGGATAAATGGTTCGGCAGTTGGCACGACGGCACGCCGGAGGCCCACGAAACTATGCGGTTGCGCCGAGCGAAGGCGCACGGGGTATAGCCAAACCGGCGACCGGCGCAACGGGCGCCGGCCGCCACCGTTCGGCGATCAGGCCTTATCGAGCCAGTGCGTGTCGAACCGCACCGTATCGTAGATTCCGAAATTATCTTTCGGATTGTGACCCTTCACGTAATTATACCATGCATCGACAATGTTCTCCCACGCCACCGGCAAGCACGGCGGGTCGGATTCCATGATCGTTTCCGCCTGTCGGATCAGCGACAACCGTTTGGCGCTGTCGGTTTCCACGTCGATCTGATCCAGCAGCTTGTCGAAGCCGGCATTGCTCCAGAACGAATAGTTCTGCGGTCCATCGGTACGATACCACGCGTTGAAATAGTCCGAGGGATCGAGCAGGGTCGAAACCACCGCACCGATCGCCAGATCGTAGTTGCCGGATTTCACATCGTCGAACCACACGGATTCCACGACGGTGCGGAGGTTGGTTTTGATGCCCAACTCGCCCAACATTGCCTGAATCGCCTGCGCCCATAGCTTGAAACTGGCGATATCGCGCACCAGGAAATCCAATGGGCGCATGTTCCCGGCGACTCCGGCGGCGGCAAGCAGGGATTTCGCCTCCTTCAATGCGGCCGTGGAGTCGACTTGATAGCCCACGCGCTTGAACAAGTCGTCCGGCGGCGTCGCAACGTCGGAGAACGGATAGATGAACCCGCCCACCCGCATCGGGGTCACGTCTTTCACCACGTCGATCAGCACGTGCTTATCGAACGCCAGATGCAGCGCGCGGCGAACCCGCGCATCGTCCAGCGGCTTCTTCTTATTGTTGACGTAAGTGGCCTGGATCACGCTCTGGTTGAACTGGAGCGAGGTCATCCCCGGCGTCGCCTTGGCCTTGCGCCCGGTGACGGGGTCGAGAATACGGGCGTAATCGACGCGGCCGGACAGGATGGCCGATCCGAGCTCGGGGGAGAACGGAATCAGGTTGTAGAACTCGATCCCATCGAGGTACGGCAGGCCCTTATTCCAGTAATTCGGGTTCTTCTCCATCACCCAAATTTCGTTCTCGACCCGGCGTTGGGTCTTGAACGGACCGGTGCCGGGGATCAGGAACACTTTGCGGAGGTTGTAGTTATTTTCCTCCAGCGTCTTCTTGCTGAAGATCGTGTTCCAGCCGCTGGCGAAGGCCGACATCATGTAGTTGGCCGAGCGCGGTGCATCCAGCTTGAATTGGATGGTCTTCTTGTCCGGGGCCTCGATCGAACTGAGCGCCTTGAACAGCGTGCTGCGCGGAATGCTAACGCCGGCGGGCGGTTTCCAGATACGATCGTAGGTGGCTTTCACGTCGGCGGAGCTGAAGTCGGTGCCGTCGTGGAACTGCACCCCCTCCCTCAGATGGAACGTGTAGGTTTTGCCGTCCTTGGAAATCTCCCAGCTATGCGCCAGATCGGGGACGATGGTCTTGCCGCTGTCGCGCGGATCGCGGCGGATCAAATTATCGAAGTTGCAGCCCTGCGCGCCGATGCTGCCGACGGTCCCGGACTGATGCACATCGAAATGCGGCGGGCGGTTCAGAATGCCGAATTTCAAAACGCCGCCGCGCTTCGGATTGGCTTCCGGCGGGGCCATTTGGAATTTGGAACCGTCGTATTCCATCGGCACGTCGGCGGCGAGCCCGAAGCGAGGGCCCATCATCGCGTAGCCCCCCATAACAGCGGCGGCGCTGTTGCGCAGCATCTCACGGCGGGACCAACCCGGTCGCTGGGTATCCTGGGTGCTCATGTGTTTTATCCTCCCTGCGGGTCTCGTCTGGACGCCGTGTGTTATCTTCCGATAGTCTGCCGCTTCGCGCCAGACGTCGTAAATAACAAAATGAAATACAGGGAGTCGCCCGTTGAGTCAGGGGGAAACAGCGGCAGTTCTCGAAATCGAGGACCTGCAAACCCATTTTTTTACCCCCGGCGGTGTCGTGCGGGCGGTCGATGGCGTGTCTTATTCGGTGCGTGCGGGGGAAACCTTGGGCGTGGTCGGCGAGTCCGGCTGCGGCAAAAGCGTGACTGCGCTTTCGATCCTGCGGCTGGTCACCAGCCCGCCCGGCCGCATCGTCGGCGGCGCAATTCGGTTTCAGGGCCGCGACCTGCTGCAATGCTCCGAAAAGGAAATGGAGCAGATTCGCGGCAACGACATCTCGATGATTTTTCAGGAGCCGATGACTTCGCTCAACCCACTGTTCAAGGTGGGCGATCAGATTTCCGAGGCGATCGCGCTGCATAAAGGCCTGACTAAGCGCCAGGCGCATACCCACGCCATCGATATGCTGCGCAGGGTGTCGATCCCCGAACCCGAACAGCGCGCCGACGTCTACCCGCACCAGATGTCGGGCGGGATGCGGCAGCGGGTGATGATCGCGATGGCGCTGTCCTGCGACCCCAAGGTGCTGATCGCCGACGAGCCGACGACCGCGCTGGATGTGACCATCCAGGCCCAAATTTTGGATCTGATGCGGGAAATCCGCGAAGATTTTGGCACCGCGATCGTGCTGATCACCCACGACATGGGCGTGGTGGCTGAAAACGCCGACCGCGTGGTGGTGATGTATGCAGGCCGCAAGGTGGAAGAAGCCGATGTAGACGACCTGTTCGACGCCCCGGCCCACCCCTACACCAAGGGCCTGCTGGCCGCGATTCCGCACCTCGACGACGCCGCCCATGTTGATGCCGGGCGCACACGATTGAACGAAATCAAGGGGATGGTGCCATCCTTGGCGCATTTGCCACCGGGATGCAGCTTCGCCCCACGCTGCGGTTTCGCATCCGACCGATGCCGCGAAGCCTACCCGCCGCTGGAGGAGTTTCGACCCCGCCACTGGGTTGCCTGCTGGCACGCCGCCGCGCTGATGGGGGATGCACGATGACCGCCCAACCCATACTCCGCGTCGAAGGTCTGAAAAAGCATTTCCCGATCTTCAAGGGTATTATCCCGCGCCCTGCCGGCTTCGTGTATGCCGTCGATGGCCTCACTTTCGAAATCGCACGCGGGGAGACTTTGGGGCTTGTCGGTGAATCCGGCTGCGGCAAATCCACCGCCGGGCGCACGCTTTTGAAACTGCTGGAACCGACGGCGGGCAGCATCCATTTGAACGGCGAAGACATCACGCATCTGGATCGATCGGCCATGCTGCCCTACCGGCAGAAGATGCAGATGATTTATCAGGACCCCTATGCCTCGTTGAACCCGCGCATGACGGCGGGCGATATCGTTGGCGAACCGCTGGTCATCCACAACGTTGCCAAAGGGCCGGAATACCGCGACCGCGTGGCGTCCTTATTCCAACGCGCGGGCTTGCGACCCGAGGCGATGGACCGTTACGCACACGAGTTCTCCGGCGGTCAGCGCCAGCGCATTGGCATCGCCCGTGCTTTGGCATTAAGCCCCGCGTTGATCGTCGGCGATGAGCCGGTATCTGCGCTGGACGTTTCGATTCAGGCGCAAATCATCAATCTGATGATGGACCTGCAAGAGGAGTTTCAACTTTCCTATCTGTTCGTGGCCCACGATCTGGCAGTGGTGGAGCACATCAGTCACCGCGTGGCGGTGATGTACCTCGGTCGCATCGTCGAAATGACGGACAAGAAATCGTTATTCGAGATGCCATTGCATCCCTACACCGAAGCCCTTCTGTCCGCCGTTCCCATTCCGAAATCCGGTGCTCGGCATCGTCGCCGCCTTATTGTGAAAGGCGACGTGCCGAGCCCGATATCGCCCCCAAGCGGCTGCCATTTTCATACGCGGTGCGGATACGCGATGGCGCGATGCCGGTCGGAGTCCCCTGCGTTGCGCGAGGTCGTGCCAGGGCATTTGACCGCCTGTCACCTGCACGACGCGGGGGTTCGGTTTCCGTTGGACGGCGGCGCGGTCAGGCCGTAAGCGCTGTCCGGGCAGCCGCCCGGCGGCGACGCGCAGCCGCTAGCCCGGCGACGCCAGCAGCCAAGACCAGCATCGAAGCCGGTTCCGGCACGGCGCCGTTGTAAACAAGATCGTTAACGGCGTAGCTATATTTTGTCGTTCCGATGAAACTATTCGCATAGCCGCTAACCACGGCCGCGAGAGGCGCATCGAAAGACAGTGCGTTCAAATTCGTGGTCGAAATCAGATTGAACGCAGGATTGTAGTTTTGCGACATCTGCGCGAAATCGACATTCACCGTTCCAGCATAGGCGATGAAATTTTGCGGGTTACCGTTGGAAACTCCGAAACCTTCATCGTTGTGGCGGATAGCGGTGCCAAAGGTGTGGGTAATGCCATTGATCGTATTGGTGATGACCACCGGGATTGTGGCATTGGACGAATCGTAGGTGAATGTCCCGGTCATGGTCAGGCCGACCAGAGAAGCACCGGCTGTACCGAAAATACCGGCATTATCGATGCCAGATAGGCCACCGGCGGAATTGTTGAAAATAGTTGTCGAGAACGAGCCGGTCACGGGTGCCGCTTGCGCGGCCGGGTCGATCGCCAAACTGGCTATTACCGCGAAGCCAGCGAGCGATAGGATATTGCACTAATTTACTCCTTAACTGCACCCAAAATGGGGCGAGCATTATTCGCCGTCAGCGGCTTTGCCGCCTTGCAATTTCCAAGCCACAGATTCAACCTATTGAAATATAATAATTATACACCGCAACACAATACACATTAACGCAAAGTGTAAACAATACCGACAACCCACCGGAGAGCGCTTATTCGCACCGGAGTGCCCCTAGGAGCCGCAGGGCTCGGTTTCCCAACAGCAATGTCCGTATCGGCGGAACCGGCTACAGGGTTTCGATCGAGAGTCCCGCGAACCGTGTCACGCTATCGGCCTTAGTCCACAGCGCCACCTTCCCGACGCCGGCGATCGTCCGGTCGGTGGCGGCGAACAGCACGGTTCCGTCGAACGATGCGGTGAATCGGTCGCCCTGAGCGCGAAGACCCAAAACGTGCCAAACGCCGGACGCGACCTTGACCGACGCCCCCTGGATCTCCCGCCGCATCCCATCCGTCATCCGGTAAAAATTCACATTGTCTTCCAACGCATTCGCTCGGATTACGTAATAATTATTCGCGTCCTTCAACCTGACTGCAATCCCGGCGGCGCGATCGACACTGCCGGACTCGGCCAGAAATCGCACGGACACCGCGACGTCCGCGACCGTCGCCTTGTCGTAAATAGCCAGCGGAAACCTGTAATCGGTGCGATCGGTGCTAGTTTGCACCAACACCGATCCGCCATCCCCGGAGTGCCGCACCCAGACCGGTGCGGGACCGCCACCGGTCAACCCAACCGAAAACCCAGCAGGAAGCCCATCCGGCCCTGCCGCTTCGAACGGCACGGCAAGTTCGGCGGCCCGAACGATCGAGCTG
>JBAXFK010000063.1:0-18868 GCA_037139955.1 Rhodospirillales bacterium | reverse complement strand
CCGTCGGTCGGGCTTTTAGCTTAACCTACCGTCCGAAATTCCGGGACCACCTCATTACGTTCATTGCACGGCTATCGCGTCGCGAAATATCGGCATGATTTCCTTTGCGAACCGGCGCATGCTGGCACGTCCGCGCGCACCGCCGCCCGACCCACCGCCATTGATCAGCACATAACCGACACCGGATTGGCGAAGCGCCTCCAACCGAGCGGCGATCTCATCGGGGTTGCCGTACATCGCGCTGTTAACGTTGATCTCGTGCGGATCGCCCACCGCGCGATCGGGACCGCCGAGCACTGTCCCGTCGGGTTGGGTGGCGAGTGCCAACTGCCGCAGGCGGTTGGTCAGGCGGCGTTGCAATGCTTCATCCCGTTCGGCGTCGTTTTCCGCGACGAAGAACGCACGGGTTACGCCCACCATCGTCGGTTCGTAGGTACGGCCGCTTCCCTCCACCGCCGCGCGGTAGACCGCGATGCTCGCGGCGACATCGGTGGGGGATGCGTATTGTCCAAGCAACAAATTGAAACCGCGCCGAGCGACGTCGCGGATGGAGCGAGGGCTGCCGGCGCCCATCCAGACGGTGGGGTGCGGGCGGCGAAACGGCGGCGGTTCGACAACGATGTTATTAAATGTCCAAAACCGACCTTTGTGGGAGAAGCGTTCTTCCGACGTCCAGCACTTCAATAGCAACTCGACCGATTCCTCGAACCGCGCGTCGGCATCGGCGATCGGGACGTCGAAGCCGACGAATTCGTTATAACGGTAACCTTTTCCGATGCCGAAATCCAATCGTCCGACCGACAGCAAATCGACCGTCGCCGCCTGCTCGGCGAGCAGTACGGGATTGTGCCAGGGCAATACGATCACCGCTGTACCTAGACGCAACGTTGTGGTGCGGGCGCCGAGCCAAGTTAGGAGATTCAATGTCGCCGAGACTTGGCCGAAACCGGTGAAATGGTGTTCGACAACGAAGGTGCCATGAAAACCCAAGGCCTCGGCTTCGATGTTGTATTCGATGAAGTCGCGAAAGCCTTCGGCACTGTCGAACTCGCCGCTGCCGCGACGGGCCGCCGCGCTGCCGAACAAACCGAACCGCATGGCCGCTTTCCTCGCTTGTTATCGATCCCAGGCTACACCCGAGGTCGTGCGGTGCCAATTGCCGGATCGGCGCGTACGCCGTAGTTTCCGCGCAACACAAGGAACGCAACATGGAATTTGGCTGGTATCACGAGTTTCATCGGCAGTTGCCGGGTATGTCCGACGCGGACGCGTTCGCGATGGGGCTCGATCAAGCGGTGGAATCCGAAGAGTACGGCTTAGATTCTTTCTGGCTCGCCGAGATTCACCAGCAAGCCGCGCGGTCTGTTATGTCGGCACCGACGACCGTGTTAGCGGCGGCGGCGGCGCGGACCAAAACGATGAAATTGGGCACGGCCGTGCAGGTTCTGCCGCTAACGCACCCGCTGCGTCTGGCCGAGGAAACCGCGACGCTCGATCAAATCAGCGGTGGACGCTTCGTCATGGGCGTCGGCCGCAGCGGCAATCCGCGCGCCTATGCCGCTTACGGGGTGCCGTATTCGGAAAGCCGGGAACGGTTTTACGAGACGCTGGAAGTATTGAAACTCGCTTGGACGCACGACACGTTTTCGTTTCATGGAAAGTTTCATCATTTCGACGAAGCCAAGGCAGTGCCACGGCCGTTCCAAAAGCCATTCCCGGAAATCCGCATCGCCGGCGCATCGGAAGACACATTCCCCGTACTGGGCGCATTGGGTTACCCGCTGTTCGTGGCCGTGCGCAGCGGTACTTTGTCGGGACTGGCACCCGATTTAGAATCGTATCGATCCGCGTACGATACGGCCGGTCATGCGGGAAAAGGGCAGGTGCATCTCCGGGTGGCGGTTCATGTCGGCGAAACCGATGCGATCGCAATGGCCGAGAGCGAAGCCAGTATTATGGGCGGTTACGGTAAGCTGAAAGAACAGCTCGAAGGTTCCCCCAACGCGCGGCGCCGGGCGGAGTTGGACGACGTGCTCAGCCTGCATTTCGCCGCCGCGATGCGCGACAAAGTCATTGTCGGAAGCCCGGATACGGTTACCACGCGTTTGTTGCAGTTGAAGGAAGAACTTGGCATCGACGGGGTTTTGGCCGAGTTGAATTTCGGGGCCAAAATCCCGCCGGATGCGATGATGCGGTCCTGCAAATTGCTGTGCGAGGAAGTCCGGCCGCGCTGTCAGTAATCGATTATCGGCGGCAAGGTGGCCTGGAACGATGGGTGCGTTTCGATGTCGTCGTACCAAGCCGACAGCACCGGGTGCCCCTTTCGCCAATCGAACGTCCGATGCCGACGCTCGGACCAACCCAACGTGGCGCCGAGCGCGATGCGGGCGGCGTCTAGACGGCCTGTATAGGCGCCGTCCTGGACGGCTTTCTCTAGCCTGTCCAATGTTCGGACAGCGCGGGTGAATTCCAGCGCCAGCATGGGCGGCGAACGTTCGTGTTCCGGCCGCCGCAATGCGCGGTTCCATACCGCAAGCCCGTCGATCAGACCCATCGCGGTGCCCATTTGCGACAATGTTTTCCATCCATCGGACCCATCGCGGGGAAGAAGCGGTCGGCCGTTGTGTTGGGAGTCCAAGTAGAAAAATATTAGCAACGATTCCGTCAAAATCGTGCCGTCGTCCAGTTGCAAGGTCGGCACCCGGCCCACAGGGTTATACGGCAGCAGCGCGGAATCGGGATCGCGCAGGGTGACGATCTCCTTCTCGATTTTCTCGTCGAAGCCGAGTTCTAGCAGCGCGATCCGTACGATGCGGGCATAGGGCGAACCCTCGGCATAGAATAGTTTCATCGGCGATCTCACCATTCGGTCTTGTAGCATTGAAACGGCGTCGGGATGCGTTTGATGTCTTGCATGACGTCGGGCGGTACGTCGTAACCGGTGGTGGAAGAATCGGACCGCATGCCCAACGCATCGCTGAGGCCGCCGAACCGTTCCTCGATCCGCTTCGCGATTTCCTTGTGGGTCCCGACAGCCGCAAATAAATGCACGACGTCGTCGGGGACACGGCTGGATAGTTCGTTCCATTTGCCGGCCTTCGACATCGCGTTCAATTCGCGGCCGAGGTCCCCCAACCCGTGCAGATCGAACACCGGCCAGTAGCTGGGTGTGGTGCCGTAGAACGCCACGCGTCCGCGTACGATTTCGAACATCTTTGCCGTCGTCTCGTCGTCCGGCCCCGTCGCAACGAACCCGCCCCCGGTGATTTCGAAATGTTCGCGAACGCGACCCGAACGGGCCATGCCTTCTTGTAAACGCGGCAGAATTTCCTCCGCCAGGTAACGCCTTGTGCAGAACCCGTGCAGGCGCACGCCGTCGCCGATTTCGCCGGCCATGCGAAGCGTGTGCTGTCCGACAGCGGCGAGTGTCACCGGCACCATGCGTTGCCCGGTGGATGCCGGCATAAAATACGGCGGCATCAGGGTGAATTTGTAGTGCTTGCCTTGGAAGTCGAGTTTCGTACCTTTCTCCCAGCAGGTCCAGATTGCTCGTAACGCTTGCACATATTCCCGCAACCTAGGCGCCGGTGCGGTCCAGGGCGTACTGAAACGGCGCTCGTTATGCGGGCGAATCTGCGGGCCCAAGCCTAGGACGAAACGGCCTTGCGACGCGTTCTGCAAGTCCCAAGCCGCGTTCGCGACGACCATCGGGCTGCGCGGAAAGGCGATGGCGACGGATGTCCCGAGTTCGATCCGATCGGTGTTGACGGCGGCGATGGCATGCGCGAGGAACGGATCGTGCTTATTCTCCATCGTCATGACGCCGTCGTAACCGGCGGCCTCGGACTCCTTGGCCGAGGCGGCGGTCTGGCGCAGGTCGTCCTGCGCCAGATTGTTCAATACCCGCAAGGATCAGCGCCCCTTGAACACGGGCTTGCGTTTTTCCTTAAAGGCGGCGACGGCTTCGCGGTGATCCTCGGTTTGCGAGGCGCGGGCTTGGTTGAAGGCTTCCATATCCAACACGGTATCGAAGCTTCCTGTTTCGGATTCGAATAAATTGCGCTTCGTCGCGGCGACCGCGATTTGCGGCATCTCGGCGATGCGCTGGGCCATTTCCATTGTCGCGGCATGCAGGTCGGAGTCGTCCACCACGCGGTTGACCAAACCGAGCCTTAGGGCTTCCTCCGATCCGATGAGGTCGGGGAGGAAGAATAATTCGCGCGCTTTGGCGGTGCCGACCAACCGGGTCAGCGTCCAGGACCCGCCCCAATCGCCGGACAATCCGACCTTCAGGAACGCGGTTGTAAAGCGAGCGGATTTCGCGGCGATGCGCATGTCGCAGGCCATCGCCATGCTCAGGCCGGCGCCGGCCGCGACGCCGTTCACCATGGCAATAACGACCTTGGGATGCTTGCGCATTGCCATCGGAATCGAGTTCGAAAACTGTATCCCGCGCGCCCGCGCTTCCAGCCCCTTCGACGCTCGGTCGCCCATGCCCTTGACGTCGCCACCGGAACAGAAAGCGCGGCCCGCACCGGTGATGACGATGCAGCGGACGGAATCGTCGTCGGCGTAGCGGTTCAGGGCTGCGATCATGCCGTTGCGAATATCCATCGACAGCGCATTGAGCGCCTCCGGCCGGTTCAGGGTCAGCGTCGCGACGCCGTTTTCGATGGCTTCCAAGAGATCGGGCATGGGTTCCTCTGTGTGTTGTTGTACCTTGCTGCCGAACGGTGCCCGCCATTGGGGCCGCGCGCAATGGTCGCGCGATGTTGCGGTGATGGGGGACGGCGTACAAGATGCCGCGACCTGGGAGGGGACGACGAATGGCGGCGAATTACAGCATCTGCCTCGGAACGGCCGGCTGGGGCGTTTGGCACAGTCCGAATGGCGGCGACGGCTGGAACCGGCAACGCAAGCCATTCCCGCTCAATAGCCGCATTCAGGCGCTTGTGGCCCATCCCAAACAGCCGACCACGGTCTATGCGGCTGGCGATACCGGGTTGTTTGTCAGCCGCGATAGCGGTGCGCATTGGGAACGTGTCGGGACCCAAGGCGATTTGCCAACGATTTGGTCGCTGGCGATCGATCCGGTGGACCCCGACACAATGTTCGCCGGCACTCGCCCGGCCGGCGTTTACCGGTCTCGCGACGGTGGCCGGCATTGGGAGAAGCTGAACGTCGCCATCGCCGAAGCCTGCTCGATCGGCACCCCCTTCGTCACCGCGATGGTTGTGGACCCGGACGACCGCAACACGGTTTGGGCCGGGGTGGAGATCGACGGCGTATTCCGGAGCGTCGATGGCGGCGACACCTGGACGCATCTGACGAACGGTCTGTACGACCCGGATGTCCATGACATGACGACGTTGGCAACCAAGCCGCGGCGCTTGGTTGTTAGCACTGCGGCGGAGATGTTCCTCAGCGACGATCGCGGCGATACGTGGCACCCCGTCGGTATCGCAGAGAAATGGCCGCTGCCGTATGCGCGTGGCATGGCGGTGAAACACGACGATTCCACCGTGCTCTACGTCGGATGCGGGCAGCACACGACGGGTGAGCAGGGCCACGTCCTGCGCACCAAGGATTTCGGCCAACGGTGGGAGGTTATGCCGCTGCCCACGCCGGCAAATGCGACAGTCTGGGGCTTGGCTACCAATCCGGCCGATGCCGATCGCATCGTAGCGTTCACGCTGTTCGGAGAGGTGTTTGCCAGCGAGGATACCGGTGCATCCTGGCGTAAGATCGGGCGCGACTTCGGGGAGATCAGGACTGCGGTGTGGGTGCCGAACTGAGCGCGGGTAAGCCGACGGGGAACGGGCACACGGCCACACTTCGAATGCGTCGACGGGGCGATAAGCCAAATCGTCAATGGCCCGATCGACTGCGACGTGGGAGGAACATTCATCATGCCGCTGATTCTCGACCGTCAACTACGAATCGGAATCCAAACCATCCACCGCCGCACCGAACCCGCAACCGGTCCGTGGGCGCCACGGATCGACGAGCTGGTCGAGCTGGTGCAGTTAGTAGACCGTTGCGGCTACGATTCTATCTGGGCCGGCGACCACATTTCTTTCGCCATTCCGATTCTCGACCCGTTGCTGCAACTGGCGCAGGCGGCGGTGGTGAGCCGGCGACTGACGCTGGGGACGTCGGTGCTGTTGGTGCCGCTGCGCCACCCCACACCGGTTGCGAAACAGGTTCTGACCCTCGATCACTTGACCGAAGGCCGGTTCATCTTTGGCGTCGGTGTCGGTGGAGAATTTCCGCAAGAATACGCCGCCTGCGACGTGCCCCATAACGAACGCGGTGCTCGGTTGGCCGAGGGCGTGCAAGTCATCCGCAAATTTTTCAGCGGCGAGCCGGTCAGCCATTCGGGAAAATTCTATGGCCCGTTCGAGGATATTCCTATGCGCCCCGGCCCTCGCCGTCCGGGCGGCCCACCGATCTGGTTCGCCGGGCGCAAGCCGGCGGCGCTGCGCCGCATCGGGCGGTTGGGCGATGGGTTCCTCGCCTATGTCATTTCTCCCGAGATGTACGGCGACGCGCTGCGCACGATCGGCGACACAGCAGACGAAAAGGGCCGGGGAGATATCCGATTTGGCAGCGGACATCTGCTGTTTGCCCGGTTGGACAAGGATTACGAGACCGCGCTGGACCGCGCGACGGAGACCCTGAGCGTGCGGTATGCGATGGATTTCCGGAAGGCGGCGCAGCGGTATTGCGCGCTGGGCACCCCGCAACAGGTCGCCGATCGCATCCGCGAATTTCACGCGGCGGGTGTCCGGCACATCGCGCTGGATTTGCTGGGACCCTACGAGGAACGCAATCGTCAAATCGAATGGTTTGCCGCCGATTGCCTGCCGTTGCTGGCGGACCTGATGGGGGGCTAAGATAGAGCTATCGAAAAGGAGGAAACCATGAAACTCGCATTTTTCAACGACTTCCGTCTGGGCGTTGTCGTAGGCGAAAATATCGTCGACGTGTCTGCCGCTGTTGCGTCTGTGCCGCATACCGGCCCCGGCGACCTGATGTCCAACCTCATCGCCGCCTGGGGCGACTACAAAGGCAAGATCGAGGCCGCTGCTGCCTCCGGCGCCGGCGTCCCGGTGTCCAGCGTGCGCATCCGCCCGCCCGTTCCCAAGCCCGGCAATATCGTTTGCATGGCGGTGAACTACATGGAAAACGGCACGCTGCCGAAGAAGCCGCAGATCAACGCGTTCCATAAGGCAGCCACCGCCGTCATCGGCAACGGCGATACCATGGTGCTGCCGGACGAGCCTGCGACCATCTTCGAGGGCGAGGCCGAAATGGCCCTGGTCATTTCCAAGCGCGCCGACAATGTCAAAGCCGCCGACGCATTCGACTACATCTTCGGCTACATGAACTTCATCGACGGGTCCGCGCGCGGGCTGGCCTCGGCCGGGTTCTTCGCGATGAAGTCGCGGGCGACTTTCGCCCCGATCGGTCCGTATCTGGTCACCGCCGACGAAGTGACCGATCCGCAGAACCTACCGATTAAATTGACCGTCAATGGCGAGGTCAAGCAGGACTTCAATACCAACGATATGGCGCACCAAATCGCGCGTTGCATCGAGTGGGCGTCGTCCGTGCACGTGCTGGAACCCGGCGATATTCTAGCAACGGGCACCAACCATCGCGGACTGTCGTCGTTCATGGATGGCGATGTCGTTACGCTTGAAACCCAAGGTTTGGGCAAGCTGACGTTCAATATCAAGGACGATCTCAAGCGCACGTGGTCGCGGGAGACGCGGCAGGATCGCAAGGAAAAGGGGCTGGAAGGCCCGACGAACCAGCTTACCGGCAAATACGCGAAGGCCTGACGTGGCCTCCGCTTGGTTGGTGGTCCGCGCGACGGTGGCGAATGCCGCCGATCGCGCGGGATTCGATGCCTGGTACAGCGCGGAGCATCTGCCGGACGCCATGAAGGCGTTCGGCGTCGCGACCGCGTGGCGGGGCTGGAGCGAGCAGGATACTTCGGTGCATTGCGCGCATTATCGGTTCGAATCGCCGGAGCGTTTGGATGCGGTCATGGCCGGGCCGGAAATCCGAGCGCTGATTGCCGAATTCGATCGATGCTGGCCGACGGTGGTTCGCACGCGGGAGACGTTTGCGGTCGCAGACGGGGTGGGATAGCGCCCTCCTAGGATGCTCCGATCGCCACGATGCGATCGAACAATAGCAGCGTGTAGCTCGTGAGCGTTGCGAACATGAATGACCCCAACAGCAGCATTGTCACCCCCAGCGCGAGCAGCTTGGGGATGAAGGAAAACGTCGCCTCATTGATTTGGGTAACGGCCTGAAACAAAGCGACGATCACGCCGACAACCAGGGCGGCCAGCAATGGCGGACCGCCGAGCTTGACGACGATTGCCATCGTTTCGGCCATGAGGGCGCCGGCGTCGGCGGCGGTCATATCGGCATCTTGACGATATCCTGATACGCTTGAACCACGCGATCGCGGATCGTGGTAGCAGTTTGCAAGGCCAACTCGGCGCGCGACAGTGCGGTGACCACGTCGGTCAAATTGCCGCCACCGGTCAGGGCTTGCACGGTCTGGGTGTCGGCGTTGTGCCCCGCATCTACAGCGCTGCGCATGGCCCGTTCCAGGGTAGCACCGAATCCGCCGCTTCCGCCCGCCCCGGCGCCGATATTGGCATTGGCGCGCACCGCGCTGGACGGCGTGACGGTCATGCTGGGGATTTCGGTCATTTCAGCAACTCGATGGTGCGGGTCAGCATTGTCCGGGTGGCTTGCATGACGGCGAGGTTGGCGTTGTAAGATCGTTGCGCTTCTCGCATGTCCATCATTTCGGTGAAGCTGTTGACGTTGGGGGTCTTCACGTAGCCCTGTGCGTTGGCGGCTGGATTCGACGGATCGTATCGTAACGGCAACTCGCCTTGGTCCTTGCCGATCTGCTTGACGACCACGGTTTCCGATCCGGTGGCGGCGTTCAGCCTATTTTCGAACGTTACGGTTTTTCGGCGATAGGGATCGGCACCGGGGCTGGACCCGGTGGTGTCTAGATTGGCCATGTTTTCGGCGATAACCCGCAGCCGGATGGTTTGCGCGTCCATGCCGCTGGCCGAAGTGGTCAGGGTTTTGGTCAGATCGGGGCTCATGCTTTCATGGTCCTTTCAGTGCCGTATTATACGCCCTTGCCGAGCGCCATGCCGAACAACCCCATGTATTTCTTGTAGATGGTGGCGGTCAGGGTCTGGGTCGTTTCGGTATCCGCGACTTTGGTCAATTCCCGATCCAACGCCACCCCATTCCCATCCGGCGTATGCACCCGCGGCCGCCCGGTCGCTCGGGCACTGCCGGGGTCGGTACCGGATAAATGGTTGGGATGGGTGCGCGACGGATCGATCCCGGTCGAGCCGGCGAGGGTTTTGGCGAAATCCTGCACATCGGCGGGCTGGAATCGTGGCGTGTTGGCATTGGCGATATTCTTCGCCAGTACCGCCTGACGCTGGGATGCCCATGCCATGCGCTTGCGTGCCAGATCGAAAATGCCGAGGCCGGTGGTGTCCATGACCGCAGCATGACGCGAGTGCGTTAAGAAAAGGTTAACGTCGCGAAAAATTCTTCGGCGTTAATCTTTTCTTAACTATTTTGCTGTTTCCTGCCTGCATACCAATGCAACGGCGGTTCCGCGATGCTTCCCGGCCTTTCATCCCTCCTTACCGCCGCCGCCGCTTTGGCCGCAGTGCTCGGTCTTATCCTGCTCGCGGCACGGTTCGTACGTATGCATGGCGTACCACGGGTTGGAAGCGGGCGGTTGGAGGCGCGCGACGTGTTGGCATTGGATGCCGGGCGTCGCCTGCATTTGGTTCGGTGCGACGGACGGGATGTGTTGCTGCTGACCGGCGGCGCACAAGATGTCGTCGTCGGATGGCTTTCCGACGCTCGGCCTACGCCATGAAATGGCTGCTAGCGCTCCTGGCGTTGCTACCCGCAGTCGCACAGGCGCAGTCGGTGAATATCGACCTGGGCGCGGCGGGCGGGGCCGGAGCGACTGGGCGGTTGGTACAGATTACCGCGCTGATCACGGTGCTGTCCCTTGCGCCTAGTCTGCTGGTGATGATGACCGCGTTCACCCGCATCGCGATTGTGATGTCCCTGCTACGCAGTGCGTTGAGCACCCAGGGAACACCGCCCAACGTCGTGCTGATCGGGCTATCGCTGTTCCTGACTTATTTCGTGATGCAACCGGTGCTGGATCAGGCCTGGGCGGCCGGCATCCAGCCGATGATAGACGGCCGCATCCAAGAAATGGAGGGCCTGCGTCTGAGCGCCGAACCGTTCCGTCATTTCATGGTTGTCAACCTTCGCCCCGACGATCTCGCGTTCTTCCAAGACCTGGGTCATTTGCCGCCCGAGGTGCCGGAGCAAGCGTCCTGGCGCGCCGTGGTCCCAGCCTTCATGGTCGGCGAATTACGCCGCGCGTTCGAAATGGGGTTCCTGCTGTTCCTGCCGTTCCTTGTCATCGACATGGTGGTGGCGAGCGTTTTGATGAGCCTGGGCATGATGATGCTGCCTCCGAGCGTGGTCTCCCTGCCGTTCAAGCTGATTTTCTTCGTGCTGGTGGATGGCTGGCGGTTGGTGGCGGGGAGTTTGGTGCGGAGTTTCTTGGGGGATAAATTTAACGCTAGACGTATTACGAGATCGGTAACACGATGATCCGGAGCGTTCGCGACAAGGCGACAGCGATGGTTTTTTTCCGGCGGTGTGCCGCGAGGCTTGGCGCGCGATGTGGCGTCTGCTGCCTATCGCAAGCTTCTGGTGCTCGATGCGGCGGAGCGGTTGGACGATCTTTGCCTCCCGCCCGGCAATCGGCTTGAAGCATTGCGTGGCGATCGGAGCGGTGCTCACTCCATCCGCGTTAACAACCGGTGGCGCATTGCGTTCGTTTGGCGTGAAGACGGTGCCCATGCCGTCGAGATCGTGGATTACCATTAACCTTCGGCCAGGAGGCAGCTATGTCCCAGGAAACGCCGATTAGTCGCGAAACGCTCGATGCCGGGGGCGTCGATTTCTCCGAGATCGATACCGGTGAGCGCCTGACGCCGGTACATCCCGGCGGCATACTCCTGCATGAGTTCATGCAGCCGCTGGGCCTGACGTCGCACGCGCTGTCGCTGGCGCTTCGGGTACCGGCTAACCGTATCGGGGCTATCGTCGCCGGTCGGCGGGCGGTGACCGCTGACACCGCGCTGCGTTTGGCACGCTATTTCGGTACCAGTGCGGGGTTTTGGCTCAACCTGCAAAAATCGCACGACATGGCGGTTGCGGAACAGACGTCCGGCGCGCGCATCAGGGCAGAGGTGTTGCCACGCAATTACACTTGAATTGGCATTGTTCCCTAATGCTGCATTCAGTTACCGGCGTCTTTATCGTGTTGACCGAGCAATAGACGGTATTCGGCGGTATCGGCCCCTAACGTCCGATATTTCCGCGCGTGTCGAGCTTAGCGATCTACGCGCGGCGTGTCGCTGCTGTTCGAGCCGATTTTTTGTGCCGGTGGATGTGCGGCGGTCGATGTGCCGCGTATTATTGGGTCGAATTTGTAATATACAGGTTTTACTTGGGTTGGGATTGACACCCTCGCCAGGGGGGGTACCCTCGCGCGAGCAAGGGGGCGATCATTATGACGCCGAAATGGCGGAATGCTCGTACTGCGGTTTGGATCGTTGCCGCGATTATGGCGCAAGCGGGACTGGCACGGGCCGATACGGTTACGGTTGTGGGCATTGGCACTGCTCCTTGCGAGTTCTGGACCCGGGTACGGAATTCTATTTCCAGCGATCCTGCGGCTTTTCCCGCAAAAAGCGGGCAGGAAGATTGGGTCGTGGGATATCTGTCCGGCAAAGCGGTGGCTTCCGGAAAAGACAGGCTTGAAAATGCCGACGTGCTTGCAATGTTTTCCGCGATTTCGGAACGGTGTAAGCTTAAGCCGACCGAAAGGATCTTCGATGCGGCCAATTATGTCTGGGACAAACTCAAATGATTGGCACCTAAAGCGTTCGCCGTCGGCGTAAACGCTTCGCACGACCGATCGCAATGGTTTTGCGGCACAGTATCCCTGTCGATGACAACGCCGAGCCGACCGATCCCGACCGCATGGCGTATGAGTGTAGGTCGATTCAAACACGGAACCCGCGTCCAATGCTGCACCGCAGCATTTTTGGCGTGACTCTTGCATAACCTCGCTTCAGACTGCCCGTAGCAACCCAAGCGAGCGCCAGCCGTGCGAGTCCTTCTAGCCGACGATAATGCCGAACGGGCCGGGGCGCTGGCGCGCGTTCTGGCGGCCGACCCCGGTATCGACGTCGTGTCGGTGCCCAAGGGGGAATTGCTGGCCGACGCCGTCGCCGCTCTCGCGCCCGACATCGTGCTGGTCGATATGGCGCGCCCCGACCGCGACGCGCTGGACGGTATCCGTCAGGTCACGGCCCGCGACCCGCATCCCATCGTGCTATTCGTCGACGAAGACGATCCAGCCTTCATGGAAGAAGCCATCGGCGCCGGCGTGTCGTCCTACAATGTGCTCGGCGTGCCGCCACCGGATGTGAAGCCCATCCTGCGCGCCGCCACCGCCTTGTTCCGCCGCCACCAGCAAGCCCGCGACGGGCAAACGCAGGCGGAAACCCAGCTAAAAGAGCGCGAGATCGTCGACCGCGCCAAGGCGATCCTTATCCGGGAACGCCGCCTTGGGGAGCCGGAGGCGTACCGCTGGCTCCGCAAACAAGCGATGACCAGCGGCAAGCGCATCGCCGACGTTGCCCGCACCTTGGTGCGCGAAAAAGAAGGAGCCGCCCCATGAGCCAGCCCATCCGTATCGGCCTGTTGCGCCTTGTGGACAGTGCTCCCGTCCTGGTCGCCGAACAGCGCGGCTTGTTCGCCAAGCATGGCCTGGATGTACGGATTTCGGTCGAGCCGTCTTGGTCCAACCTTGCGGACAAGCTGACTTACGGCATGTTGGATGCCGCCGTGATGCTGCCGCCGCTCGTGCTCGCTGCGGCCATGGGGCTGCGGGGTCCGGCGGCGAAGATGGTCGTCGCGATGGGGCTCAGCCAGGGCGGCAACGGCATTGTGCTGAGCAATAAGGCGGCGGACCGCGTTGCCTCGCCCGATCGTCCGACCGGACGCATGATGCTGGAATGGCTGCGGTCCCACCGCTGCACCAATGGCCGGCCGCCGCGTTTCGGCGTGGTCCACCATTTCTCCACCCATAATCTTCTATTGCGTTATTGGCTGGCAGCAGCAGGCGCCGACCCCGAGCGGCATATCGAAACCGTGGTTATTCCCCCCGAGCAGGTGGCGGGCGCCCTGGCGGAGGGGCGAATCGAAGGGTTTTGTGCCGGCGCACCCTGGGGCGATGTTGCGCAGGATCGGGGTGTGGGCCGGATTCTGATCGGCTCCTCCGCAGTCTGGCCGGCGCATCCTGAAAAATGCCTCGCGCTTTCCGAACCCTGGCTCGACGCTAACCCCGACGCCGCTCGGCAACTCGTCCGAGCGATGCTGGATGCCCGTGTGTTGTGCAATGCGATCGAAGAAGCGCCCGCGATTGCCGATTTATTGTCGCAGGATGGTGGCCTCGCGCTGCCCGAGGGCCCAACCCGCGCGGCTTTGGCCGGCGGTCGGTCGGTCGAGACGGCGATGTTCCAGCCGGGGGCGGCGGCCTATCCCTCGGCCTCGCACGCGCTGTGGTTCCTGCGGCAAATGCGGCGTTGGGGCTGGCTCGATTCGCGGGCCGACTTGGATGCGGTGGCGCGCCGGGTCTACCGTCCCGACCTTATGGATGCCGAAGGTGTGCTGCCGTCGCCCATTGTTGCACCGCCCCCTTGCATCCGCCCGGAGGAATGACAAATTATGCGTCGAACGGTTCGCCAAAACGGGGACCGAAAATCGCTTCGCTCGATGGAGGGGGCCAATGTCGACGACCCGCATGTTTACCTCGCCGCTATTTCTCGGCTTCGACCACCTGGAACAAATGATCGAACGCGCGTCTAAGACCGCGTCCGATGGCTATCCGCCGTATAACATCGAACAGATCAGCCATACCGGGCTGCGCATCAGCCTAGCCGTGGCCGGCTTCACCATGGACGACCTGCAAATCACGCAGGAGGACAATCAATTGGTGATTCGCGGCCGGCAGACCGACGACTCCCAAGGCCGCATCTTTATCCATCGCGGCATCGCGGCGCGGCAGTTTCAGCGCGCATTCGTGCTCGCCGAAGGGATCGAGGTGAAAGGCGCGTGGCTCGATAACGGCCTGCTGCACATCGATTTGGTGCGGCCGCAACCCGAGGTCCGGGTGAAGACCATTCCCATCACCCAACCGCGCAAATCCAATGGCGCGGCGATCACCCGGGTGGTCGATGGGTCGCGGGACTGAAATAAAACAAGTGGGATAGGAGATAACGGCAATGACCGACGACCATAACGTGCAAGAGGCGCCGAAAGTGGCCTCCTTCGACATCCACCACCTATCGGCCGAACAACTGGGGCAGCTTGGCGTGTCGCAGATCGCTTACGTGAAGCCGGTAACGGTGAACGGCCAGAACGGTTTTGCGATCCACGCGGCCGACGGCACCCCGATGGCGGTGGCCGGCGACCGGAACGTTGCGATGGCGGCGATCTTACAGCACGAGATGCACGCGGTTTCCGTGCATTGAATGGGTCGCAGTCGCGCGGACGTGTTAGTCCGCGCGACCGCGCAAATTAGCCCCGCGACGGCAATTCCACGACCCCCGACCCAAGTACCGACAATTCGTCGGTCTGGGTCCGGGCTTCCTGGGCGATTTCCACGAGGTGTTTGCCGTCCTCGACGTATTTGCGCGTCACCTTGGCCGAGAAGAACAGCGCGTCGCCCTCGGGGTTGTGGCGGCGGATTTTGCAACTCGCTTTGCGTAGGAAGCCGGCGTCGCCCATCCAGTTCGTCATCTGGTGCGTCAGCCACGAACAGCGCTCGGGGCCGTAATCGTAGGCGCCGGGGGCGCCAACCATAAGTGCGAATTCCGGCTCCCAATGCACCCGTTCGGGGCAATCGGGGATACCGAAACGATTGGGAATGCCCAATCCCGGATGCGCGTGGATTTGTTTCCAGGCCAGCTTGTTGGCGCGAATATACAGGCCGCCCCAACCTTGCGCGTAGGCGATGAAGCCGGTGACGGTCATAGGACCTTTGACCATGGTGGGCAGGGCCTCGCCTTCCGAAACATCTTCCCAATACCGGGGCGTTGCGCCGCGAATGGTTTCGTCGTGGTAGTGGCGATAAATATCCGCCAATTCCCGGTCCGTGTAACGATGCGGGGCGCGCGATTTGACGTCGGTGTATTTGGTGCCGGATTCCCGAGCCATGTCGCGATCGGTGCGGAAGCACCAACTATCGGCCTCGGCTACTTTGTCGCCGTGTTGGTTGAAAAAGGCGACGTTGTAGATCTGCTGGACGGCGCGGCCGGCGAATTTTGTGTCGTGCTCGATCAGATCTTTCAGACGCGCTTCGGTGGTAATTTCGTCGTTGCGCAGCACTGGTTTGTGCCATGTCCAGTCGGCGCCGGCCCACATCGCATGCACGCCGGGCAAGCCGCCGACATAGCCGGACACGATCCGGCTGGTGGCGAACAGGAAGCTGGGCAATGCCACGATCGTTCCGTAGGGCGTGCCCGAGGCATAGGACGGGTCGCACCACAGCGGATTATCGTCGCCGATACCATGGGCGTAATGGCGGATATTGTCGCGTGTTGCCTCGTGGCACCAGGGTTCCAGCGTGTTTTCGATCGGCACACCGATGCGCGCGCGCAGGGCATCCATGCCCCGATCGGTGATTTTGGGGAATTTTACGTCGGTCATGCCAAAGCCTTTTCGCGATCGCGCAGGGTTTTTCGGTTTACTTTCCCCGCCGGCGTTTTCGGCAGTTCGTCCACGAACTGCACGATGCGGGGGTATTCGTGTTGGCTGAGCCGAGTGCGGACAAAATCCTGAATTTCCCCGGCCAACCCGTCGTTGATTCCGTCCGCGACGATGAAGGCCTTGATCGCCTGACCGCGCACGGGATCGGGCACGCCGATGACGGCGGCTTCCCGCACTGCGGGATGTTTCAGCAGCGTGTCCTCGACCTCGGTCGCGCCGATGGTCCAGCCGGCGGAGATAATAACGTCGTCCGCCCGCCCTCCGTGCCAGAAATACCCGTCGGCATCGATGCGGCCGCGGTCTTTGGTTGGAAACCACGCGTTGTGGCGCCAGACTTTTATCTCGCCCGTGCCGGATTCCGATCCATCGGGGCCGATAATGCCCACTTTCACGCCCGGCACCGGCTTGCCCAGCGATCCCGGTCGGCCGGGGAAGTCGCTCGCGCCGGGGTAGTCGGCTAGGATCACGCCCACCTCGGTGGTGCCGTACATACTGCATAGCCGGGTGCGGAAGGTCTTTTCCGCCCAGACCATCGACTCGCTATCGACCGGTTCGCCGGTAAACGACATTTTCGTCAGAGCGCAAGTATAACGATCCGCCGCGCCGCTGTTTTTCATCATCCGGTAATGGGTGGCGGCGGCGGATAGATTCGTGATGCCGAAACCGGAGATCGCCTTCAGCAGCAAGGCCGGGTCGAACCGGCCAGAGAACGTGCCCGTCTCCACCCCCAGCCCTAACGGTGCAAGTGTCCCGTGCCACAGCCCGTGCCCCCAAGCGGGGGAGGACGGGCAGAAAAACCGATCTCCCGGCCGCACGCCCGTTCCGTACAACGCGGCATTTGCCACCACCACGACGGCGCGATGGGTGTGCTTAATGGCTTCGGGCAGATCGCGGGTGGTACCGGAAGTGTATTGATACATCGCCATCGCGTCGGCGCGTGTATCGACGGCGAAGCGATCGGGGAATGCCATCAACGCGGCCATGAAGCCATCGTCCGCGACCACCGTGTCCGTACTGTCCAGTGCGCCGGTCGAGGCGGCTTTTTCCGCGTTCGTCAGCAGCAGCCGAGGCGCGCAATCGTTCACCCGCAGCCGCACGCCGTCCGGCCCGAACAAAGTGAACAGCGGCACCGCCACCGCGCCGGCCTTCATCGTGCCGAATAAGGCGGCGTAAAACGGCAAAGACGGCTCCAGCATGATGGCCACGCGGTCGCCCGGTGCGATGCCCTTGCCGATCAGCCAATGGGCGAAGCGGGACGACCAAGCGGACAGCGCGTGGAAGCCGATTGCCTCGGTGCGGCCGTCGCCGTAAGCGATCCGCACGGCAGTGCGGTCCGGTCCGGCTGCCCAGCGGTCCACGCATTCGTGCGCGATGTTCAGTCGTTCTCGATCGCCGTCGAACAGCGCCCACAGCCCTGCGCCGCTGAAATGGCGTTGGGCGTCGGCATATGTCGTATAATCGGTGAGCTTGGACATTTGCGGGCATACTCCGCCACCGAAGCGGATTGTCAAACCCGGCGCCGTCCCACAAAGATCGTCCCACCACTGTCTGGAACTCGAAATGCCTATTCAAGCCGTCTGCTTCGACGTGGGCGAGACCCTGATCGACGAAACGCGCCACTGGGACGACTGGGCGCAATACCTGGGCGTGCCGCGTTTGACGCTGTTCACCGCCATCGGGGTCGTCATGTCGCGCGGTCAGTCGTTGCGCCGGGTTTTCGAGATCTTTCGCCCCGATATCGATTTTTCGACGGTGCGCCAGAAGCGCGCGGAATCCGGTTATCGCTACGATTTCATCCACGCGGATTTGTATCCCGACGCCATCCCTTGCCTGACCGAACTGCGCGCGCGCGGCTATCGTGTCATTGTCGCCGGCAACCAGCCCGAAGCGTCCGAGGACGCGTTGGTCCGCCTGGGCGTGCCCGCCGACCATATTGCCAGTTCCGCCGGATGGGGTGTCTCCAAGCCCGATCCTCGGTTCTTTGCCAAAGTTGTCGAAGCGGCCGGGGTGCCCGCCGATCGGATTGCCTATGTCGGCGACCGTGTGGATAACGATGTCGTCCCAAGCCGAGCGGCGGGGATGACGGCGGTGTTCTTACGGCGTGGGCCGTGGGGCTGGATGCATGAGGAACGGCCCGAAATCGACCAAGCGCATTTGCGCCTGACGTCGCTGCACGGTCTGGCCGACGCGTTGGAGACCTTGGCATGAACCCCATCGAACACGGCTGGAAAGAAATGACCGATGGGCCGATGCCCGGCGGTCTGGGCGCCGCCTATTCCAAGAAGATCGACGGCGTCTGGCGCTATGGATTTCTGACTCGGCCGGATCACATCAACCCCGCCGGCGCCATCCATGGCGGCATTCTGATGACTTTCGCCGATCATGTGTTGGGGTTGTACGTCTGGGCTGCAGCGGATCGTGCGCCGAACGTGACGATCCAGTTGAACACGCATTTCCTCGGCGCGGTCAGCCCGGGGGATTTTCTGGAACTGCGCGGGGAGGTGACGCGGGTCACCGGATCGATGGTCTTCGTGCGCGGGTTGGTACGGGTGGGGGAGAAAGGCGTGCTCGCGGTGGACGGGATTTGGCGGGTGTTTCGCGGAAAGTAAGCGATTGGCTTAGCGAACAGCGCCACAATCGCGGTATCGCCGAATTCCGCGCGCGGTTTGTCGGTAGCTGCTACCCCCGCACCCCCGGTAAAACCTCGGTCTCCAGCAATCGCTTCGAAATCGCTGCATCGTCCTCCGACACGCCGCGCAGTGCGCCGGTCATCGCGACCTTGTCCAACCCCAGCGCTGCCAATCCCTTCAGCCGGGCGACGCATTGTTCGGGCGTCCCCGCAATCGCGAAACGGTCGATAAACGCCGGTGTCAGCGCGCCGGCCTGCCGCGAATCCCCTCGCGTGTGCGCCGTCATGACGTAATTG